>JACREC010000115.1 GCA_016218445.1 Nitrosomonadales bacterium | reverse complement strand
GATGTGCCGCCCATCTGCGGCAGCAGGCTGCCGAGGCCGTAGCCCAGCCCCAGCAAATTGATTATCGGGTCGGCCCGATGGCCGATGATGGAGGTGGCGGCCACTTTCTTCCACACCAGACAGTGGCGCCGCCAGATCGGGATAAATCTGAAACTCAAGCGCGGTGGGGAAAAATGGTTCATGTTTATTTCACCCACCCGTCAGTCCGGCCATCCCGCATCCCAACCTTCTCCCAGAGGGAGAAGGAGCGATTGCCTCCTCTCCCGCGAGCGGGAGAGGATTGAGGAGAGGGGGCCGGAATCCAGTCCGTCAATAATTTCGCGCAGCGGACAAGACCGATCTGTTGTCCCGCTTCGCGGGCGTTGTTTAATTTGCTGGATTCCGGCCTGATGAAACTACTAGCCACTCGACTAAGCTGGCAAAAAACGCCAGCAAAGTCGCTGGCTATGCGCCGGAATGACGAAGTAGAAATCATTCGCGCAACTCCCGCCCGGTTAATTTCAAAAACACATCCTCCAGATTTGCCGGGCGATACAGGTAGCGCAGCCCGCCATGCCCCTGCAGATGCGCCAGCAGCGGCTGCGCATCGTCCACATAGCAGAATGCGGTTTCGCCAGTCACCTCGAAGCGCTTCGCGTAATGCGCCGCATGTTCCTGCGCCCACAGCTCCACACCCTCGCCGAACACTTCCACCACCTGCGGCTCGATGTGCTGCGCACTCAGTGCGCGCGGCGTGTCCTGCGCAATCATGCGCCCCTGGTCGAGAATGGCGAGGCGGTGGCACAGGCGCTCGGCCTCGTCCATGAAATGCGTGGTCAACAACAAGGTCTTGCCATGCGCGGTCAACTCGCGCAAACGCTGCCAGATGAGATGCCGTGCCTGCGGATCGAGGCCGGTGGTCGGCTCGTCGAGGAAGATAATATCCGGGTTGTTCACCAGCGCGCGCGCCAGTGTCAGCCTGCGCTTCATGCCGCCGGACAGCGTGGGAATTTTCACGTCGCGCTTGTGCGCGAGATTGGCGAAGTCCAGCAGTGCGGGTATGCGCGCCTCGATCTCGGCATCGTGCATGCCGAAGTAGCGGCCATACACCAGCAGGTTTTCCGCCACGGAAAAATCCGGGTCGAGGTTGTCCATCTGCGGCACCACACCCACGCGCAGCCGCGCCTCACGGGCGTGCTGCGGCACGGCATGGCCGAGCAGGCTCAACTCGCCGCTGGCCGGCGCAATCAGGCCGAGCAGCAGGCGCAGCGTGGTGGTCTTGCCCGCACCGTTGGGACCCAGCAGGCCGAAGCACTCGCCCTTGTTGATGGCAAGGCTGACATCGTCCACCACGGTTTGCCCGGCGTATGACTTGTACAGGTTTTGTGCGGAAAGCACGGCGGTCATATACGCTGCCCGTCGAATTCATGCAGCACGATCTGCTTGATCTGGCCCAACCGCCCATGGAAAAAATGCCCTGCCCCCGGCAGCACCACGATGGGCAGATGCTGCGGGCGCGCCCATTGCAGCACATCGGCCAGCGGCACCACCTCGTCCAGCTCGCCATGCACCAGCAGCGTGTTGTGCGGCACCGGCGGCATGGCAAAATGCCCCACTGCGGGCGCGACCAGCACCAGTCTGTGCGGATGCAAGTGTTGCGCGGCGCGCGCCTGCACATAAGCGCCGAAAGAAAAACCGGACAGGACCAGCGGCAGGCCGCCATATTCCTGCTGGGCATGGTGCACCACTGCCAGCACATCCTCCACCTCGCCGGGGCCGTTATCGAATGCGCCATCGCTGGCGCCCACGCCGCGAAAATTGAAGCGCAATGCGACCAGCCCCAACTCTGCAAAAGTTTTTGCCAGCGTCGTAACGACCTTGTTTTCCATCGTGCCGCCCATCGTGGGCAGGGGATGCGCCACCACCGCGATGGCGCGGGGCGCAATGTCAGGCAGGTGTATGATGCCTTCAAGGTTTCCAGCTGCGCCTGTTGTGGAAAATGTTTTCAAGGTAGGCATTTAAGTTAAGGCATTAGCAGGGTGTTGAAAAACGTAGCGAGCGATGGCAGAACAAGGCGCGAAAGGGTGAAAAAGCGGAATTTACATGGAGTTTATCGCTACGCGACCCCGCATTTTGAACCCTTGAGCAACGCAGTTATGCCGAGCGCATAACCAATGACTTGGCTGTTGTCTTTTGGCAGCCTAGTCAGATGGCTAGTTGTTCCATCAGTAGTTTTTAAACACCCTGTTAAATTTTCAGGCGCTCGACTACCCGCCCGTTTTTCAGGTGTTCTTCGATAATTTCGTCAATATCGCTCTCGCCCCTATAGGTGTACCAAACGCCCTCCGGATACACCACCAGCACCGGCGCTTCATCGCAGTGATCCATGCAGCCTGCCGCGTTGATGCGGATGCGGTTTTTTTCGGTGGATAGCCCCAGCGCTTTTACCTTGTCCCTGGCGTAATCGCGCAGCTTCTGCGCGCCGTGGTTGTTGCAGCAATCTGAGCCGTCCGTTCGTTGGTGGGTGCAAAAGAAAACATGTTTGTGGAAAGTACTCATGAGAAACCTCCCGATAAATTAAAAGCAATTGTCCAAAATCACACAGTGATTATACCGCCATAGTCACTGCTCTCTGATGCGCCACAGGTAGCCGAGCATGAGGAAGGGAAACACCAGCGCAACGGTTTGCGACAGGCCGTTGTAGTTGAGCAGGTGATGACCGTACTGCAACTGGTACAGCCGCATGGCGGAGGAGGGTGCGTGGCGATCCAAAAGCCCATGCGCCAAGCCGAGGTATGCCAGCGTAACCAGCGCGGTGAACCACAACAGGCGCAGGTGCGACAGCCTGACCACGGCGGCCAGCAGCAGCACGCCGGCAAAAATGCCGAACATGGCCTCGCTGTTCAGCCACAGCAGCAACGCCCATGACTTGAGCAACACGGCGGCGGCAACGAACTTGGTCAGCGCCACCACACACAGCACCAGCAACAGCGCGCTCACCGCATGGCGGCGCTGGCGCAGCAGGGTCAGCAGCAGCATCCCCGGCATCAACAGGTTGAGCGCCACCGTCACGCTCTCCAGCCAGTTGAGCGGCTCGGGATGCACCACGGCGAAAGGCGCGCGCGCCGCCTCGCTGATGAACACATTGCCCAGCATCGGCAGAGAAGGGTTGATCTGCGCGAACATCCATAGCGCCACAAGTGCCAGGCCGAAATCCGCGCCAGCGCCGGCATGAAACAGACGCATGCGCCAGCTCGCCAGGTGCAGCGCAAACCAGGCGCGCGGCGCAATGCTTATCGCCAGCAGCACCCCCGCCAGCGCGCCGATACTGTTGGTGAGCAAATCAAGATTGGAACTGATGCGTACGGGCAAATACATCTGCGCGTATTCCATTGCGGCGGAAAGCGCCATTCCGCCCAGCGTGGCAAGCAGTACGCTCCAGCCCGCGCCGGAGCGCGCGCGCAAAATCAGCCCAAGCAGCAGCCCGAAAGGTATGTAAGCCAGCAGGTTGACTACCGCATCGGACAGCGAGTAAGTCTGCATCAGCGGCGCGGTCAGCACCGCGGAGAATTCCAGCCCCTGCTCCTGCCAGCCGGTGAACGGCGACAGGCTTGCGTACACGATGAACAATGCATAGCCTGCGGCAAGATAGATGCGCAGGCGGGGGCGGGGGGAGGAGACGGGGATTTCTCTCATGGCCGGATCGAGTTTATCTGATTCTTGCAAGGTGGACACGCCATGCGTGTCCCTAACCAGCCGCTTCAAAAATTCAAGACTGAACCAGGCCGGCTTAAGTTGCGAAAAATTTTACAGAAGCGGGCGGCGGGGAGTCTATTGGCTGACTGACTCGTCGAGGCAAAAATCGGTCAGATGGTTCAACACACGTTGTACTATCTGGTTCGCTGCGGTGACTCCGCCATATGCGTCGTCACTGGCGGCATTTTGCATCTCGTCGAACAGCTTTACGGCGAGCACCCGTTTGCTGCGCACATCGCTCAGCTGTGCCCGCAACGTGAGTTGTACCCGGCTCGGCCTTGTCCCAAAGTCCTGCTGCAGGCGTATCAGTTCAACATCGAGCCGGACATCGGCGGGAATCGCGCCCGGCGTCTGCACGATGGCGCGGAATCCTCCCGTTTGCTCCAATGCCTGTACCAGCAGCGGCCACAGCATGTGCGGCGGAGCATCTGCCCAGCGGTTGGCCGCAAAGTATTCCAGTTCATGGGGCTGCCGCAGGTAAGCCATCTGCGGCGTGTCAAAGCCAGGCCGCGCGCGCGGCATGGCGACTGCCAGCACCAGGTCGCGTTTTACCTGCGCTGCTTTGGCGGCCGGTTGCGCATCGAGCAGGTAGATGTGGGGACTCTCCGGTTTCGGGGCCGGCAGGGCGGTGCAGCCGGCCAGCAGCATGGAGGACGCCAAGATACACAGCGTCCGGCAGGGTATGCGCTGCTGCCTGTTTTTGTTCATTGTGCGGGAGGTTATCGCCAGAAATTGTTTCATCATTGTCATATGGGAACCTCTAAAAATTCACATTTCATCCCAACTGGTGGAACTACTCGCCATTCCACTAAGTTGCCAAAAAACGGCAACCAAGTGGCTGGTTATGCTGCGTTGCGTAAAAAATTTCTTGCTAACATATCAATACATATGCGGCGCGGCGAAATTTTGTCCGCGCCTTGCATTTGGGCGAACTCTGAATTTTTAGAGATCCCCATAGGCCAATCCATGGAATCATTCGCCGGGGCCGCGCTTCGCTGCGGCCTTGCCATACACCAGCGCGCTCGGATTCTGTTCCAGTTCGCCGCTGAAGCGCCGCAACGAGGCTGTCAGGTCACGCAATTCCATGACCAGTTGCTGCACTTCCGGCAGCGTCTCGCGGGTGTCATCGAGCGCGCTGCTGGCGCTTGCTCCGGTGCGGGCAAGCTCGTTTGCCATGCGGTCGAAGGCGTCCGCGCTGCGTTGTATGCGCTGGGAAAGTTGCGGCAGTTCACCGGTCAGGCGCGCGGTGTTTTCCATGGTGCGTGCCGCCATGGCCAAGCTGGAGTCAATCGCGGCCGAGCGCGCCGCAAGGGTGTGCGACAGGACCTTGATATCCGCAAGGGTGTTCTTGAACGCGCGCCGGTTATCTTCATCCATCAGGGCATTGAGGTTATCGCTGGTCCGGGTGAGATTGGCAAGCAAAATCGTAATTGCGGAATCGAGCCGCGTCATCAGGGAAGTCCCGGCTTTGATCACCGGGTATTTTTCGCCGGGCTGCGCCTTCAGTACAGGCGAATCGCGGCCGCCTCCCGTCAACTCGACAAAGGCGAGGCCGGTTATTCCATAGGTCTGGAGTATGGCCACCGTATCTGTTTTGACCGGGGTGCCGCGCTCGATGTCGAGCGTCAATTGCACCTGCTCGACATTGCCCGGCGCCAGCGCAATTTTTTGCACGCGGCCAACTTCGACACCACGGTACCGTACCGACGCATTGAGGCTCAGTCCTGCTACCGATTCCTTCATGTAGGTATGGTAGACATCGTAAACCTTGCGATAGGATTCCCCACTGCTCAGCCACAGCACGCCGCTGATGAGTGCAATGCTTAACACCAGCACGAAAACACCAACCACGGCAAAATTTACTTTTTCTTCCATGCCTGTTCCCGCGCGGCGCGGCCGCGCGGCCCGTAAAAATATTCCCTGATGATCGGATGATCCAAGCGGGAGAGTTCCTCCATGGTGCCTATCCCCAGAATGTGCCCCTCGCCCAGCACTGCGACGCGGTCTGCCGCCCGCCACAGCAGGTCGAGGTCGTGCGTCACCATCATGATGGTCAATCCGAGCGCATTGCGCAAGCTCCGCACCAGTTCGTCAATGCCGCTCGCACTCAGCGGGTCAAGCCCCGCGGTCGGTTCGTCGAGAAACAGCAATTCAGGATCGAGTGCGATGGCGCGTGCCAGTGCAGCGCGCTTGCGCATCCCGCCGCTCAGCTCGCTCGGGTACTTGGCGCCCGCATCTGCGGGCAGCCCGGTGAGCGCGATTTTCATGGCGGCGACCTCGGCAATCAATCGTGCGCTGAGCTGCGTATGTTCGCGCAGCACCATGCCGACATTCTCCGCCACCGTAAGAGAACTGAACAGTGCGCCACGTTCGAACATGACCCCCCAGCGGCGGCGCAGCGGCAGCGCTTCCTCGTCGCGCAGCCCGAGCACTTCCTGGCCGAACACCCGGATCGAGCCCGCTACCGGCTGCAGCAGCATGATGATGGTGCGCAGCAGCGTGGACTTGCCGCAGCCGCTGCTGCCCACCAGCGCGAAAATTTCCCCCGGCTGCACACTCAGGCTGACGTTGTCATGCACCACGTTTCTGCCAAAGCGGGTATTCAGGCCGCGGATGTCAACGACGGCGCCGGAATCCCGTGTTTGTTCCGCCACAGTGCTCATATCTTGAGCCAGTTGAAGGCAACGGAAAACAGCGCGTCGGCCACGATCACCAGAAATATGGACTGCACCACGCTTACCGTCGTCTGCCGCCCGACGCTGTCGGCGCTGTCGGTTACCTGGAACCCCTGGTGGCATCCGACCAGTGCGATGATCGCGGCAAATACCGGCGCTTTGCAGACACCGGTCAGAAAAGAGGACAGGCTGACCGCGTCACCGAGGCGGTCGAAGAAGACATCAAAGCTGACGCCGAGCTTGGCGCGCGCCATGATCATGCCGCCGAGGACGCCGGTTGCATCGGTATAAACCGTGAGCAGGGGCAGGGCGATGATCAGCGCCAGCATCTTGGGCAGAACCAATAGCTCTTGCGGCCTGACGCCTATGGTGCGCAGCGCGTCAATCTCCTCGGTAATCTTCATGGTGCCGATTTGCGCCGCATAGGCGGAGCCCGACCGCCCCGCGACGATGATGGCGGTCAGCAGGGGTGAAAGTTCGCGCAGCATGGTAAGCCCCACCAGATCGGCAATGAATACATTGGCGCCGAAGCGTTCCAGCTGGCTTGCGCCCTGATACGCGATTACCACTCCCATCAGGAATGACAGCAGCCCGGTGATCGGCAGCGCTTCAAACCCCGCGGTCTGCAGATTGTGGAGGACGGGCCGCCAGCGGATGCGGCGCGGCTGCATGAGCGAACGCAGCAGGATGATCGCGCATTCCCCGATGAACGAAAGCATGCCGGACAGCTCGAGCAGGTGGCGCCAGGTCTGTTGTCCGATGCGCACCAGCAGGCCGGGTATGGGCGGGAGCGGGTTCTCCGCTGCCGTTGCGCTGGAGGCAACCAGCTTCAGCAAGGTGCTGAACTCAGGCCGCAATCCATTGATCTCGACACTGCGCCCGCGCTGCTCCAGTTTCCGGGTAATCCGGTGCAGCAGCCAGGCACCCGAAGTATCCAGCGCGGATATCGCCGAGCCGTCGATCACCGCATTGCCCTCACCGGTCAAGGGAAGCGCTTCCAGTCGCCGTTCGAGTTGGGCGATTCCCTGCACCACCCATGCCCCCGCACAGCGCAGCCTCGCCGCCGCCGTAGCGGATGCCGGATCCATCTCGATCACCAGTTGCGCAATCTGTTCGGCTGTCATTGTTCCGGCAAACGCTCCATGAGGGGACTTAAGTCTATAGTTTCCCTGACCTGCGGCCCTGTTTTCCAATTGGATACGGAAAGGATAGCATAATTGCTTTTCCCTGCTGGCCATTCGGGTGCGGCGCATGAGCGTGTCGTGCCTCCCGCGACGGTGTAGAATCGCAGCAGGCTTGCTTTTAATGACAGGTGGCGTGCGCGATGAAACCGGGACTCTTGTTGGTCAGCCGCTTGCGACGAGCTTTCGCAGCCTTTTCCGAGCTGCTGGCAAGGCGCTGGAAAAACAGTTTCTACCTGTACCTTGCGGTGCTGTTCACCCTGTTCGCCGTGGCCGATGCGGCTTTCCTGCACGTCACTGCCGAAATGCGCCAGGCGGCTTTCGATGCGATGGTGCGCTACCGCATCATCGTGCCCAAGCCCGATCCCGACATTGTCATCCTCGACATCAACGAAGCCAGCCTGGCTGCGATGGCCAAGGACTACGGGCGCTGGCCGTGGCCGCGCCAGGTGATGGGTGAATTCCTCGAGCAGATCGAAAAGCAGCAACCCAAGGCGGTGGTATTCGACATCCTGTTCAGCGATGCCGACGTGTACAACCCGGACAGCGATGCTTACTTCGACGCTGCCATCGCCGCCACGCATAATACTTTCTTCCCCATGCTGCGCCTCGACCCGGCGAGCGATGCCTTGAGCCAGGTGAAACCCGGCATGATACCCGACGCAGCACCGCTACCCGGCGAAGCGAAACAGGATGCCACCATCGCCGTGGTGCTGCCGCACTTCCAGGCAGCGCTTAGCGGCGGGCGCCTCGGGTTGCACAACATCTATCCCGATGTGGACGGCACCGCGCGCCAGTATCTGGTGTATCGCAACGAATACGGCTGGAAGCTGCCGTCATTGCCGGCGCGGGTGGCGCGCGAGCTGGGCTGGCCCGAGCCTGCCGCGCAGCGCGTCCTGCTCAATTGGCGCGGCCCGCCGTTCTCATACCGTTACCTCAGCTTCAGCGACGTATTCAGCGACTTCTCGAACAAGCAGAAAAAACGGCCGCCGGACGAGTTCAGGAACAAGGTCATCATCATCGGCTCCACTGCGCCCAGCCTGTTCGACATCAAGCCCACGCCGCTGAGCCAGATGCACCCCGGCGTGGAAATTCTCGCCACCGCGCTGGACAACTTCAAGCATGGCGACTACCTGCGCTTTCCCGAGGCCCGCGTGGCTTACCTGCTGCTGTCGCTGGCCATCGTATGGCTTACCGCCTGGGGGTTCTACCACGGTGCCGGGCGCAGCAAGATAGACCGCCTGTTCGGTGCTTCGCAATTCATCCTGATCGGCATTTCCTACGCCAGCATCAACTTCACCGACACCTACATCAATCTCACCGGGCCGGTGTCGATAGGGTTGGCCTATTTCACCCTTGCGCGCATCTACGCCTCCGCCACCGGCAAGGCGCTGGAACAGGACATGGTGCGCGCTTCGCTCGAGCGCGGCGGCGCTTTGCGCGCAACGTTGTTGTTGATCCGCCTCGATACTACGCGCAACGTTATGACCGGTGTCGTGCTGGAAAAAATACGCTACGGCCTGGAAAAAACCGGCACGGAACCCAAGAGCGCCGAGGTTCTGAAAGGCTACCAGAAAGGCCTGTGGGATCTGTTCGAAAAAACCTTTGCGGTTTCCTGGGTAGTGGCTGCGGAAGACACGGATGGCGCGGCGCGGGTGGAAAAAGATGTCGCGGCGGTGCTTGCCGCCTTGCCGCCGCTGTTGCGCAAAAACCTTGCCTATGCCGATAATGCGGCAAGCTGGTTCGTGCATCAAGGGTTGGTTTCCGGCGGGACGGCGGCGCATGCCAGCTGGCGCGTGATGTTCGCGCAGGCCTTGCTGCGCTGGGACGAACAACAACGAGGGAAGACGATATGAATCCGATCAGGATAATGCTGGTGGTATTGGCCATGCTGGCCATGCCACATGCATGGGCCGCAGAAAACGGCACGGCACTCAAGGCAGATGCCATCAGGGCGGAACCGTTCGGCGACGCCAGGACGGTAGCCACGCTGTCCGCCGGCGACAAGGTGGAAATCCTCAAGAAAGACGGCGGCTGGCTGCAAGTGAAAAGCGCCAAGGGCAGCGGCTGGGTGCGCATGCTGAGCATCCGCAAGGGTGAAGCGCGCAAGGGATCAGGCGATGCTGCCGGGCTGCTGGGTCTGGCATCGGGGCGCGCGGGAACGGGGAAGGTGGTCGCCACTACCGGCATCCGCGGCCTCAACGAAGAGGAACTGAAATCCGCCAAATTCAACGCGACAGAACTCAAGCTTGCCGAATCATTCACCACTAACCGGCCTGAAGCGCAGAAATTTGCCGCTCAAGGCAAGCTGGCCGCGCGCAAGTTCGACTATCTGCCCGCTGCGGAATGAGGAGAACGCCATCATGATGAGAGCGATGAAAGGGTTGTGTCTGGCAGTGCTGGCGCTGGGTTGCGGCACTGTATCGGGGCTGGATTTTGAGCAGGAACTGAAGAAAGCGCTCAAGGAGGGTGTACAGCAAAAAAGTGCGGCCCCATCCGGCAGCGCCCAAGGCGGCAACCTGCTGTCGGGGCTTGGCGGCACTTCGCAGGAAGAAGAAATCGCCATCGGCAGGCAGATCGCCGGCAACCTGCTCGGCGCGTCTCCACTGGTCAAGGACAAGCGCCTGCAAAAATACGTCAACAACGTCGGGCGCTGGGTGGCCAGCCAGAGCGAGCGCCCCGACCTGCCCTGGCATTTCGGCGTGATCGAATCGAATGACGTCAATGCTTTTGCCGCGCCCGGCGGCTACATTTTTCTCACGCGCGGTTTATACCGCCTGCTCGCCAACGAAGCCGAATTGGCCGGCGTGCTGGCGCACGAGGTCGGCCACGTCATCCGCCAGCATCATTTGAAAATTTTGCAACAAAGCCGTCTGGTGGATCTGGGCGGCAAATTGATCGCCAGGCAGGTCGGTGATAACAACGCGGTGCAGAAGCTGATCGGCAGCGGTGCGGAGGTGGTGGCGCGCTCGCTCGACAAGAGCGCCGAGTTTGAGGCCGACCGCATCGCCGTGGTGCTGTCCACACGCGCCGGCTATGATGCTTTCGCTTTTCCTGAAGTGTTGCAGCAGATCGGCCATTTCGCCAAGGATGACGGCAACGTGGCGCTGCTGTTCAAGACCCATCCCCACCCCGATGCCCGCCTGGAAAAGCTGGGGCTGGCCATGAACGACCGCTTCGATGCGGTCAGGGGGCAGACGCTGGCGGCACGGTTTTATCGTATCAAGCCTTAGCCAGGTTTGTTGCGCCATCAACGTCCCGCAAGCATTTATTCTGTTGCCCGCCCGCTTTCGCTATAATCCGCCGCAGTGATAGGGGCAATAATTTCAAACCGTTTAACCCTGGAGGTGTAACAGCATGGGGAAATACAGCAAACGCATCATCATCATTCACTGGCTGACTCTGGCCTTGCTGGTGGTCGCATGGTTCCTGGGCGACTCGTTAGATGACGCGCGGCATGAGGGCGGCGCGACCATCGCCGGGTACATGGTGCACTCCCTGGTGGGTGGCGTGGTGCTGCTGCTGACCTTGCTGCGCCTCGTTTACCGCCGCACGGACGGCATTCCGCCGGCGTTGGGCGACACTCTGCTGGACAAGGTTGCCAAGGGCGTCCACCATTTGCTTTATCTCCTGCTGATCTTGTTGCCGCTGAGCGGCATCATGCAGGTCTTGACCAGTGATGTCGGCAAGGCGCTGCTGGCGGGCGATGCGTCCCTGTTGCCGAAGAAATTCGAAGGCGTGCCCGCTCATGGGGTGCATGAAATACTGGTGAACGTGCTGATCGCAGTGGCGGTGGTGCATGTGCTGGGCGCCTTGAAGCACCAGTTCATAACGAAGGACAACATCATGGCCCGCGTGTCGCTGCGCGACAGGAAATAAGCGGGATGACAGGCACTGGCAAACAAGTGCAAGCCCGGCTGAATGCTGCCTGAAATCCCCCTTCATCACGGGCGTATTCAATTGCCTGATTCAGGATATTCATCATGCTGATCCAGCTTGCTGTCATGGGCATGCTTGCGGCATTGCTGCCGCTGGCAACCGTTTGGGTATCGAGCGACGAAGACAAGTACCGCAAGCTGGTATGGGTCATGCTGTTTCTTACCTTCGACTTGATCATGTTCGGCGCCTTCACGCGGCTGACCGATTCCGGCCTCGGCTGCCCGGACTGGCCCGGCTGCTACGGACAAGCCAATCCGTTGCAGGCGCATGCGAACATCAGCGCCGCCGAAGCGGCGATGCCGACCGGCCCGGTAACCGTCATGAAGGCGTGGATAGAAATGATCCACCGCTACCTGGCCATGGGCATCGGCGTGCTGATCATCGCATTGATGGTGATTTCGTGGCGCAGGTGGCTGCAATCGGGGCGCAAGGCGGCGAAATTCTCGCCGCTGTTCCCGACGCTGCTGTTTGCCTTCGTTTGCCTGCAAGGAGCCTTCGGCGCATGGACCATCACGATGAAACTGCAACCGGTCATCGTGACCACCCACCTGCTGCTGGGCATGGTGCTGCTGGCGCTTATGGCATGGCTCGGCGCGCACTTGAGTGAACATCCGCCGCTGCCGCAATCGGCTGCCGCCGCGCTGCGCATGCCGGCGATGCTGGCAGCTGCGTTGCTTGCGGTGCAAATCGCGCTCGGCGGCTGGGTCAGCACCAACTATGCGACGCTGGCCTGCCAGGATTTTCCGCTGTGCCAAGGCACGCTGTGGCCGCCTATGGATTTCGCCAACGGCTTCACGCTATGGCGCAATCTGGGCATGACCGCCCAAGGTGAGTTCCTGCCTTTCTCCGCGCTGACCGCGATCCACTGGACGCATCGCTTCTTCGCCTTTGCCGTGGTTGCGCTGGTTGCCTGGGTAGCATTCAGGGCACTCAAGGTCGAAGGTTTGCGCAAGACCGCGCGCTGGCTGCTGGCCATCATCGCGCTGCAATTCACCACCGGCGTTTCCACTGTCTTCCTGAATTTCCCGCTGGCGCTGGCAGTGGTGCACAATGGCGGCGCGGCGCTTCTCGTGCTGTTGCTGGTCATGCTGAACTACAAGGTTCGATTTGCTGCCGGAGCCGCGCAAGAGGCGGTGCGATGACTATAAGCATTCCATAATTCATTTCACCGTTCATCCTGAGGTATCGAAGGATGAAACCCCGCGACAATCTTGGGCCTCGATACATCCGTTATGGTTCGATACCTCACCACGAACGGATGTACCCTGTGCTGAGCCTGTCGAAGCATCAGCCCGAACGGAATGGAATTTCAATTCGTGCCGGATCAATCAGCGCCGTAGCTGATCCGGTATATCACTCCCGCCTTGTCATCCGAAACCAGCAGCGCCCCGTCCGGCATCACCTGCACGTCCACCGGGCGGCCCCACGCGAGCAGCCCCTGCAGCCAGCCTTCCGCGAACACCTCGTAGCTCGCCGCCTGACCGTCGTGCAGGCGCACCAGGGTGATGCGGTAGCCGATGGGCGGAAAGCGGTTCCACGAGCCGTGTTCGGCGATGAAGATCTGCTTGCGGTAGGGCTCCGGGAACATCGCGCCGGTGTAGAAGCGCATGCCCAGCGAGGCCACGTGCGGGCCGAGTTCCATGGCGGGCGGGGTGAATTCGCCGCACGCATGTTTGCCGCCGAATTCGTCATCAGCCAGCGAACGCCCGTGGCAATAAGGGTAGCCGAAATTCATGCCGGGGCGCGGCGCATGGTTCAGTTCATCCGGCGGGGCGTCGTTGCCAAACCAGTCGCGGCCGTTGTCGGTGAACCACAGTTCATTGCTATCGGGGCTCCAGTCGAAGCCCACTGTGTTGCGCACGCCGCGCGCATACTGTTCGAGAGCGGGGCCATCCGGCTTCATGCGGAAGATGGCGGCGTAGCGCGCGGGGTCGGGCTCGCAGATGTTGCACGGCGCGCCCACCGGCACGTAGAGCAGGCCGTCCGGGCCGAAGCGGATGAATTTCCAGCCGTGGTGGGTGTCGGTGGGAAAGCTGTTGTTCACCACCACCGGCTTGGGCGGGTTGCGCAACCTGGACTCGATGCCGTCGAAGCGCAGGATGCGATTTATTTCCGCCACGTACAGCGCACCGTCGCGAAACGCCACGCCGTTCGGGGTGTTGAGGCCGGAGAAGAGGGTGATCACTTCGTCGGCGCGCTTGCCGTGCTGGCGGTTGGGCAGCGCGTAAATCTTGTCGCCGCGCGTGCCGACGAACAGCGTGCCGTCCGGGCTCAATGCCATCGAGCGCGCGCCCGGCACGTCGTCGGCATACAGGCTGATCCTGAAACCGGGCGGCAGCTTGATCTCGTTCAGCGGCAGGTCGCGGCCAAAGGCGGTGCTGGCGGCCAGCAGCAGAAGGAAGGTGAAGGCGTTGGTAGCGGGGATGCGCATTACATTCTCCAATTCCGTTCGGGCTGGTGGTTCGACAAGGCCTTTAGTCCTGAGCGAAGTCGAAGGGTCACCACGAACGGTTAAGTGAACAGCATTGGGGTTTGTTTCACTGGATGGGTTGGCGGTGGAATAACGGAAGGGAGCCGTTTGGGCGCGGTGATGCGCAGTTGTTTGTTGACGTTGTACACCCCGAACACCACCGTTATCGCGCTCTTGGGAACCTGAAACTCCTCGGCCAGAAATTGCACCAAGTGCGCCGTGGCTTTCCCGCGCACCGGATTCTCGGCAACATAAATCTCCAACTGCTTGCCGATGACCTTGCCGATTTTAGTTTTCTTCGCGCGCGGGCGACCAAGGATATTCAGCACCAAGGTGTCTCCTTCCCAATGGCAGAACGATGACATCACCATTTCCATATTGATTCAAATTCCCGCATCCGCGTGGGCACGGGGTGCCCACCCTACTTGGCTACGCAGATTTAATCAGCTTAAATTCCAGGCAATACTTTTTTGGATTCCTCTGAGCCTCATAAATAGGGATGTTCAAATTTGCGTCTCTAACGCCCTGAATCACCTTCTCTCGTTGGTTTTTTTCAATTCTAGCGCCCAAATAAATTTCTGTTATTGCCTCTTTGGGAAAGCTGTAAAAGCCAGGGCCTTTTTCATCTACCAGTAGTTGAATATCTTCCTCTGAAAGATTTTCGTTTGATGAATATCTTTTTCTTAGCCTATAGTCCCTTTCAAACTCTGTTTGTGTACGTTTAATAATGCGCCACTCTTTCTCGTAAGACCAACAATCTGCCTTGGTCAGTAAAGTTTTAGCGAGCAATATTTCATCGCTATCTGTCGGCCTCCTGACAATTGGAAACTCTTCTTGATATTTAACTTGCCAAGCAAGTCGAAACAAAGATTTTCTCGTATCAAATCCAATACAAACACCTTTATGTTCATTTGCATAGTGAGACCACATCAAAATGCTGTCTTTCATCTCACTAAAACAGCAAACGCCAACCAGTCGAATAATGGCATCATCATCAAGTGATTGAGGGGCGTTAAATCTTCTTTCGATTTGTCGTGCCTTGGCTATTCTTTGAGAGGGATTCGAGAATCTTTGTTTTACCTTTTCATGGATGTATCGTTTGCCCTCTTTAGAGTTGTCGATCTGAAAGCAAGAACGACTTTCAAATGGATCATTAAAATCCATTGGACACGAAAACTTAAGCGCTTCGCCGCTTAGCACTTTGGGCAGAAACTCTTTAACTTCGTAATATTTATAAAGTGTAGCTGGGAGCTCGTTCGTCATAACCATATAGATTGCCATAAAACATTAATGCGCATCATCCCAGTTCCCGCCTTCCCCCAGCCCCACCTCCAGCGGCACTTTCAGTTCGGCGACATGGCACATGAGATCGCGCAATTTTTCTTTCACGTGAGGCAGTTCCTCCTGCGGTACTTCGAGCACAAGTTCATCGTGCACTTGCATGATGAGGCTGGTGTGCATGTGTTCGCGCTCCAGCCAGTTCTGCACGGCGATCATTGTCAGTTTGATCAGATCCGGCCGTGCCTTGCATGGGCGCGTTGATGGTGGTGCGTTTGGAGGCTTGCTACCCCATATCAGCGACGTGCTGATTTCGTATGCCCGCCAACCTTCTGTGGCGAAGTTTCTGCATAGGTCTGCGCGTAAGCATCCAGCAGGCGGCGGATCATGCGTTGGTATTGAGTATTCTGACGCGCGGCTTCTTTCTTGAAGAATTCAATGCTAGCCTTGCTTAACGACAGCGTTACTTTGGTGGATTCTTCCTTGAAAGCCAGTTGTTCTGGCGGCGGCAGAAAATCCGCCACTACCTTTACCGGCCCGATGGGTTCATCCGTGTATTTGATTTTCTTGCTCATAAATTTTCTTTCCTTTGCGCCAATATCCCGCACCGATAATGCGAATGACACCCGCTCGATAAGTGAACCGGACTGTCATCACTCCGCCCTCCACTATCCCGAAGCAGAAAAACCGCTGCTCCTTTTCGCTGTGCGCGAGATCTTCGGCAATGATGCGCTTCGGGTCTGTAAATGCGTATTGCGCTTCAACGAAGGATACGCCGTGCCTGGCGAAATTTTCCAAATCCTTCTTTTTGTCCCAGTCAAAATTGGCTTTACGCATGTGGGAATAATACGCTTTTGCTGGCTAATAAGCCATACGTTTATATGGGCTATTTGCTGCATGGAAAAGTAAAGATGTCACGGTATTCAAAAAACTAATGCGCCTCGTCCCAGTTGCTGCCTTCTCCCAGCCCTACTTCCAGCGGCACTTTCAGTTCGGCGACATGGCACATGAGATCGCGCAGTTTTTCCTTCACGTGATGCAGTTCCGCCTGCGGCACTTCGAGCACGAGTTCGTCATGCACCTGCATGACGAGGCGGGTGTGCAGCTTTTCTTTTTCTATCCAGTTCTGCACGGCAATCATTGCCAGCTTGATCAGGTCTGCCGCTGTACCCTGCATCGGCGCGTTGATGGCGGCGCGCTCGGCGCCTTGGCGTTTTGCACCGTTGCTGGCGTTGATCTCAGGCAGCCATAACCTGCGGCCAAACACGGTCTCAACGTAGCCTTGCCGCCTGGCCTGTTCGCGCGTGCTGTCCATGTAGTTCTTTACGCCGGGGTAGCGCGCGAAGTAGAGGTCTATGTATTGCTGCGCGGCGCTGCGTTCGATGTTGAGCTGGCTTGCCAGGCCGAAAGCGGACATGCCGTAGATCAGGCCGAAGTTGATGACCTTGGCGTAGCGGCGCTGCTCTGAACTCACCTCATCGGGCGCAACGCCGAACACTTCGGCGGCAGTGGCGCGGTGGATGTCCTCGTTGTTGGCGAACGCGCGCAGCAGTCCTTCGTCGCCGGAGAGGTGCGCCATGATGCGCAGTTCGATCTGCGAATAGTCCGCCGACACGATGCGGCTGCCTGCGGGTGCGATGAAGGCTTCGCGGATGCGGCGGCCTTCCGGAGTGCGTATCGGAATGTTCTGCAGGTTGGGGTCGCTGGAGGCTAGCCTGCCCGTCACTGCCACCGCCTGTGAGTAGCTGGTGTGCGCGCGCCCGGTTTTGCGGTCCACCATTTGCGGCAGCTTGTCGGTGTAGGTGGATTTGAGCTTTGCCATGCCGCGATGTTCGAGCAGGATTTTCGGCAGCGGGTAATCCAGCGCCAGTTCCTGCAACACCTCCTCGTCGGTGGAGGGCGTGCCGCTGGGCGTTTTTTTCTTCACCGGCAGTTGCAGCTTGTCGAACAGAATTTCCTGTATCTGCTTGGGCGAATTGAGGTTGAATGGCTGTCCCGCTGCCTCGAATGCCTGCGCCTCGATGGCGAGTATTCTTTCGCCCAGTTCACGGCTCTGCGCCGCCAGCTTGGCGCCGTCTATCAGCACGCCGTTGCGCTCCATGACGTACAGTACCTGCCGCACCGGCATCTCGATGTTGCGATAGACCTCGGCGAGTTTGTCGCGCAATTGCGGCAACAAGGCTTGGTGCAGTTGCAGCGTGATGTCGGCGTCTTCCGCCGCATAGCGCGTGGCGGTATCGAGATCCACCTGATCGAAACAAATCTGTTTGGCGCCCTTGCCTACCACCTCGGTATAGCTGATGGTTTTCACGCCGAGATGGCGCAGCGCAAGGTTATCCATGTCGTGCGGCCTGTGGCTTTCCAGCACGTAGGATTGCAGCAGCGTATCCTCATGAATACCCGCAAGCGTGATGCCGTGGTTGGCAAAGATGTGCTGGTCGTATTTGAGGTTCTGCCCGAGCTTTTTGTGCTGCGCGCTTTCCAGCCAGGGCTTGAGTTTTTGCAGCGCGTGCTCGCGCTTCAGATGATCCGGCGCGCCGGGATAGTGGTGCGCCAGTGGCAGGTAGGCGGCGTGGTGCGGCTCTATGGAAAAAGAAATACCGACCAGTTGTGCATTCATCACGTCGAGGCCCGTGGTCTCGGTGTCCACACACACCAGATCGGCCTGCAGGATTTTCCCCAGCCAGCCGTCGAGTTGTGCTTCGGTGAGAATGGTTTCGTAATGTCCAGAGGAAAAAACCGGCCTACCATCCCCTCCCATTTGCAGGGGGAGGGTTAGGGAGGGGGTAGAATCTGTGCGTGCTTTACCCCCGCCCCAGTCCTCCCCCTGCAAGGGGGAGGGAGCGGAGTTGGAATTCTTTCCGCTATCCAACTCGCGCAACCAAGATTTAAACCCGAACCGCTGCAGCAGCGCGCGCAGTTGTTCCGTGTCCTGTGGCGGTGCAGTCAATTCATCGTAACGTTTGGGCAGCGGGACATCGCATTTCACGGTGACCAGCCTGCGGCCTTGCGGCAACCAATCCACGGCAGCGCGTAAATTCTCGCCGACCACGCCGCCGACTTCGTCAGCGTGCGCCAGCAGGTTGTCCAACGTGCCGTATTGGTTGAGCCATTTCACGGCGGTCTTGGGGCCAACCTTGGTCACGCCCGGCACGTTGTCCACCGTATCGCCGACCAGCGTCAGGTAATCCACGATGCGTTCCGGCGGCACGCCAAACTTGGCGAGCACGCCTGCCTCGCCCAGCTTTTCCTCGCTCATGGTATTCACCCACAGCACATGTTCATTCACCAGTTGCGTGAGGTCCTTGTCGCCGGTGGAGATGATGCAACGCGCGCCTTCAGCGGCGGCTTGCTGCGCCAGCGTGCCGATCACGTCGTCGGCCTCCACACCGTCCACCATCAGGATGTTCCAGCCGAAGGCGGCGATGGCCTCGTGCAGCGGCGCGATCTGCGCGACGAGGTCTTCCGGCATGGGCGGGCGATGCGCCTTGTATTCCGGATACCAGTCCTCGCGGAAAGTTTTGCCTTTTGCGTCAAACACGCAAGCGCTATAATCCGCCGGGAAATCGGCGCGCAGCTTGCGCAGCATGTTGAGCACGCCGTAGATCGCACCGGTCGGCTCATTCTGAGGGCTGCGCAAATCGGGCAGTGCATGGAAAGCGCGGTACAGGTAAGATGAGCCGTCAACCAGCAGCAGTGTCTTCATTATTTTTCGTTTAAAGGTTCATCAAGCATGAATAACCAGTCCAAGATACCCTCCTCGCAATTGCCGGAAATATGGAACTCGAAAGAGGCGTGGCGCGTGTTCGGCATTATGTCAGAATTCGTCTCCGCCACCGAACGGCTGAACGCCATCCAGCCTGCTGTCAGCTTCTTCGGCAGCGCGCGCGTTCTGCCCGAACACCCCTATTACCAGCTCACCGAGCATATCGCGCGGCTGCTGTCGGATGCCGGTTTTTCGGTCATCTCCGGCGGCGGGCCGGGCATCATGGAAGCGGCCAACAAGGGCGCGTTCTACGGCAAATCGCCCAGCGTGGGGCTGAACATCCAGTTGCCGCATGAACAGCGCTCTAACCCTTACCAGAACATCAGCCAGACATTCCAGCATTTCTTCGCGCGCAAGGTGATGTTCGTGAAATTTGCCATTGCTTATGTGGTGATGCCCGGCGGTTTTGGCACGCTGGATGAATTGATGGAAGCGCTCACCCTGGTGCAGACCGGCAAGACGCGGCACATCCCGATTATCCTGGTGTGCAGCGATTATTGGCGCGGCATGGTGGACTGGTTCCGGCAGACGCTGCTGGTCGAGGGCATGATCCACCCAGAAGACATGGACATGATCCAGCTGATCGACGACCCGGAAGCCGTGGTAAGCGCCATCTTCAAGCATTACGAGGCGCGCGGTTTCGAGCTTTCGGAGGCGGAGCGCGAACGGCAGTTTTACCTGTAAGCAGATTCAAGGTACAAGATTCAAGGAACAAGGTCCAGGGAACGACAGCAAGACGGGGGCTTGCCTTGCCCTTTGTACCTTGATAAAACTACTAGCCATTCGACTAGGCTGGCAAACAACGCCAGCCAAGTCGCTGGTTATGAGCCTTGCTCAACTCTCTTCTCTGCTAAAATGTGCCCATGCAAAACCACCGGGGAAATGCGATGCGCCTGATTACCACTTTATTCCTGGGCGGCTTGTGCAGCGCCGCATTCGCGGGACAGCCGCAGCCGCGCGATCTGCAGCCGTTGCAGCCCCCACCGCCATTTGATGCGAACGCGCCGGATACCGATCTGGAGCCGCAGGTAACCATCACCAAGCAGACCGAACAGACGGTGGAAGAATACCGCGCCGGAGGCAGGCTTTACATGATCAAGATCACTCCCAAGGTCGGCAAGCCCTACTTCCTGGTGGATGATCTTGGCGATGGCAAATTCTCGCGCCAGGAAAGCCTGGACTCCGGTGTGCGCCCCCCACGCTGGATCATTCACCAGTTCTGAGTCCGGGTTAACAGGCGATGGCCGTTTTTACCCGCGTCACCGAAACAGAACTGACGGCGTGGCTGAGCGATTATTCTCTCGGCAGCCTGCTTGAACTGCATGGCATCGCCTCGGGAATCGAGAACACCAACTACTTCGTCACCACCAGCAACGGCCGTTTCGTGCTGACGCTGTTCGAGAAGCTCACCTCCGGCGAACTGCCGTTCTACCTCAACCTGATGTCCCACCTCGCGCGGCACGGCATTCCCTGCCCCAGCCCGGTGGCAGACCGGCATAACCGTTTCCTCGGCGTGCTGAATGGCAAGCCTGCCTGCATCGTCAGCCGCCTATCCGGCAAATCCCTGACACGGGCGGATGCGGCGCACTGTGCCGCCGTGGGCGCAGTGCTGGGGCAATTGCATTGCGCGGCGCAGAGCTTCGCCGAAACCATGCCCAACGCGCGCGCAGCCGCGTGGCGCACTCGCGCCGCTCAACAGGTCAGATCCTTTTTGTCGCCACAGGATGCGGCGCTGCTGGACAGCGAAGTCGCTTTCCATGCACAACACACGCTGGCCGCATTGCCGCAGGGCATAATCCACGCCGACCTGTTCCGCGACAACGTGCTGTTCAACGGCGCGCGCGTCGGCGGCCTGATTGATTTCTATTTTGCCTGCAACGACAGCCTGCTGTATGACGTGGCCATTACCGTGAACGACTGGTGCATGGATGCGGACGGTATGCTGGACGAGGCGCGCACCCGGGCTTTGCTGCGCGCCTACCACGCAGTGCGGCCATTCCAGCCGGAAGAACATTCGGCTTGGCCAATCGCCTTGCGTGCTGCGGCGTTGCGTTTCTGGCTGTCGCGCCTGTTTAACTTGCACCTGCCGCGCGAAGGCGAACTGGTTCATGTGCGTGACCCTGAACAATTCAAACGCATCCTGCAACAACACATTGCTGCGGATGGCAATACCGTTTGGTTATAAAATTACTGAGTGCCTCTAAAAATTTAAATTTCCAAGCCATACAAGGCGCGCGAAAAAAATCGCAGCGCAGCGTATGGAACAGATATGTAAGCAAGATTTTTTGAGCGCAACACAGTAGGGAAACGAAATTTAAGTTTTGAGAGGTGCTCAGATGGAAGCTCGCAAAGTAAATGCCTCCCACGGCTGGATGTGGATCAAGAATGGCTATTGGCTGTTCAGGAAGAATCCGTTGTTATGGATGGTGCTGACAGCCATCGGAGTAGTCGGGCTGCTCGGCATCGCATCCATCCCCGTGGTCGGAGACCCGCTGGCCACGATGCTGTTCCCGGTGCTGCTCGCCGGCTACATGTTTGGCTGCCACGCCCTGGCGCGGGGAGAAGAGCTGGAGCTGGCACATTTGTTCGCCGGATTTCAGCAACACGCGCAGCAGCTTGTAACGCTGGGCGGCGTCAATCTGGTCGGCCAATTGCTGATACTCGGCGTGATGATGCTCACCGGCGGCGCGACACTGGTTGGCATCCTGATGAGCGGCAAATCGCCGGACGACCCGGCAATATTGATGCAAGCCGCCGCAGGCGCCGGGTTTGCGCTGCTGTTGGGCGTGACGCTGTTCAGCGTGCTGATGATGGCGATGCAGTTCGCACCCATGCTGGTGATCTTCGGCGGAATGCAGCCCATACCCGCGCTGAAAGCCAGCCTGCGCGCCTTTCTGCGCAACATGATTCCGTTGACGGTATACGCCGTGATGCTGCTGCCATTCGCAGTCCTGGCCACCCTGCCGATGCTGCTGGGCTGGCTGGTCCTGCTGCCGGTAGTCATCACTTCGATATACGCAATCTATCGCGACTTGTTCCCGACACAGGAGGAACCGGCCCCAGCCGCCGAAGGCGAAGTGGTTACGCGCGACGACCAGGCGCCATGACGCGCAGCAGTGCTTTGCGGTCACCGGAGAAACCTGTGAGTGGCTTTATTTTAGCTGCCGGTGGAAGCTTGGCGGGAGCGCGTGATTATCCATAGAAGCAGAAGGAATTTTCTATCCCTCCTGCCTAACTGCCTTCTGGGTAAATTAATTGACATGACCTCTATAAGTGCTACCATGAGTAAAATGATTTACTTTTCTTACGCTTGGCGCAGGGACTGGCGCTTCAGGCAACTGTAGCTCCGCAACATCCAAACGCAGGCTTCGCCTGCAAGACAAGGCTCCTCCGCCATTCCAAGAGGGCGCCGGCTTGTATCGGGAGGTAATATGTTTACCACCAATCCGTTCACCCCGCTGACACTTTTCGTATCTCCTGCCGTCTTGCAGGTCTACATCGTTTTGATGGCACTCGCGGTTGCTATTGGAACGCTATTCGATCTTATTCATGGGAAGAAAATCAAATTCTTCCTGCAAGAAAGGAAGCGGACAAAGGCTGCCGCAAAGCGGCGCCTCGGCGCCGCGGACATGGCTGCTATCGCGGTCCGGACCCTCGTACACGACATCGCAACTTTCGGCGAATTCTGCAACAACCACAGAAGGATTTCGCATGTCCTGATGTTCTACGGCTTCGTGCTCTATCTGATGATGACCATCGTTATGGTATTCATCTATCCAACAGACACGTATGCGCCGGCTGTCCTCCCGATCCTATGGAACATCGGCGCCCTGATGACGCTTGTTGGTGGATACTGGTTTTTCTTCTTTCTCAGGGTAAACGTAATGCATGACGGCCACTCGCCCTGGCGGCTGGAGCGTGCCGACCTGTTCATCGTCACGCTCCTCGCAAGCGTGACGTTTGCACTTCTGCTGGAAGTTGTCGCGATGGCGGAGAACGTTTCTGCGACCAGGGTATTCGCCGGCATCTACCTCTTCTTCACGACGCTGCTCTTTGTTTCCGTGTCCTGGTCCAAGTTACCGCATATGTTCTACAAGCCCGTAATGGCCTTTCAGAGAAGGGTGGAGGAGGCAGACGGTTCTTCCGGCCTGCCAGCGCCCGCAACGACAGGAGGAGATCGATGCCCACCTTCACATACATGACGCGATGCGACGGCTGTGGTCAGTGCGTGGATATATGCCCGTCCGACATCATGCACATAGACACGGTCTACAGAAGGTCTTACAACATCGAGCCCAATTTCTGCTGGGAGTGCTACTCGTGCGTGAAGGCATGTCCGCAACATGCGATAGACGTCCGAGGCTATGCGGACTTCGCCCCGCTGGGCCACAGCGTCAGGGTGCTCAGGGAAGAGGCAAAGGGAACGATCTCCTGGAAGACCAGGTATCGGGACGGTCGGGTAAAGGAGTTCACATTCCCGATCAGGGCAACCCCCTGGGGTTCCATCAAGTCGCCATCCGAATATGAAGCTCCCGATGCAAACGCCCTGAGCTCTCCGCTGCTGGCGCACGAGCCAGCGGCACTCGGGGTAGAGAATCTGCCAACACTCCCGGTTTTGCAGAAGAAAGAGGTGTGATGCCATGAGTCTGCGATCATCCGGAAACATCAAGTTAGTGGATTCGGATATTCTCGTCATAGGCGGCGGTTTCGGCGGCTGCGGTGCCACTTACGAATCCAGATACTGGGGGCGGAACTTGAAGATCGTCCTCGTCGAAAAGGCAAACATCGAGCGGAGCGGTGCCGTCGCGCACGGCCTGTCGGCGATAAATTGTTATATGGGGATGCAGTGGGGCGAGAACCAGCCGGAAGATTTCGTCCGCTATGCACGCGGTGACCTGATGGGTCTGGTGCGGGAAGACCTGATCTTCGACATCGCCCGGCATGTCGACGCCACTGTCCACAAGTTCGAGGAGTGGGGTCTGCCGATCATGAAGGACCCGAAGACCGGCCGATACCTGAGAGAAGGGAAATGGCAGGTCATGATACACGGCGAGAGTTACAAGCCGATCATCGCCGAAGCCGCCAGGAAGTCCGCCAGCGAAGTGTACAACCGCATCATGGTGACGCATTTGCTGATGGACAAGACGCATCCCAACCGGGTCGCCGGCGCCGTCGGCTTCAACGTCCGGGACGGGAGCCTTTACGTGTTCCGGGCGAAAGCGGTCATCGTCGCTGCCGGCGGCGGTTCACACCTCTTCAAGCCCAGGTCGGTCGGCGAAGGCGCGGGCAGGACCTGGTATGCGCCATGGAGCAGCGCTTCGGCCTATGGTCTGGTGTTGCGTACCGGCGCCAAAATGATCCAGATGGAGAACCGGGTCGTTCTCGCCCGCTTCAAGGACGGTTACGGCCCGGTCGGTGCCTGGTCGTTGCTCCTTAAAGCACAGACCACCAACGCCTATGGCGACAGCTACGAGGCCTCCCGGCTCGACGAGATCAAATCGATGGTCGGCAAATATGCGGAGATCGCGCCGTTGCCGACCTGCCTGCGCAATCATGCGATGTTGCAGGAAATCAAGGCCGGCAAGGGCCCCATTTACATGCAGACACAGAAGGTGCTCGACACCAAAGAAAAGGAGGAAATCGGCTGGGAGGATTTCCTCGACATGACGGTCGGCCAGGCGGTGGTCTGGGCTTCGCAGAACATAGATCCCAAGGAGAAACCGTCCGAGCTGATTACTTCCGAACCCTACATCATGGGTTCTCACGCCACCTGTTCCGGTGCCTGGGCAAGCGGGCCTGAGGACTGCGCCCCGGCGGACTACCAGTGGGGATACAACCGGATGACGACGGTCGAAGGACTGTTCGGGGCCGGGGACACCATCGGCGGTTCCGCGCACAAGTTCTCGTCCGGCTCCTTCACCGAGGGCAGGATAGCCGGGAAGTCCGCCGTCAAATATGTCATGGAGTTGGCCGGGAACCTGCCCCAGGTGGACGAAACTCAGGTCAAGATGCTTCAGGAAACGATATTCAAGCCGCTGGAAAACTACGCAGTGGGCAGGAACGAGATCGTCGCCGGGAGCGTGGCGCCAAGCTACATCTCGCCTCTTCAGGGCCTGCAGAGGCTGGAGAAGATCATGGATGAGTACGTCGGCGGCATCAGCACTTTTTATGTGACCAGCGAACCGATGCTCAACCGTGGTCTGGAGCTACTGGGCATGCTGAAGGAGGACCTCGACCATATCGGCGCCGAGGATCTCCACCAACTTCAGAGAGCATGGGAACTCAACCACCGGGTCTGGACTGCGGAGGCCGTGCTCAGGCACACGCTGTTCAGGCAGGAAACCCGGTGGCCGGGTTACTATTACCGTGGCGATTATCCGAAGCTGGAAGATACCGAGTGGCATGCCTTCACCGCGTCGCAGTACGACGCGAAGACAGGCGAATGGCGCATGAGCAAGCTGCCGGTACACCACATCATCGCGTGAGCCTGCGTCAGACGCTACTCTGCTTCGTGGGGTGTGAGGGCGCAGAGGTTTGGCCCGAGTTCCAGTTCGCCGGCCTTCGCTTCGTCCACCTGGAGCAGGCCCGTGTTGACCCGCCGGATGTCGTCGTAGGACTGCGGATATTCCGGCATGCTCCCCAGGATGTATGCGCTGAACGCATCCAGTCCCTGGCCTAGCATGCGCAAACCCTCGTTGTGGCTGCGCAGAGCGCCGATGGTGGCGCGGTAGCAGCCCTGATCGTCCGCCTCGCGCATGTGGCTGAAGTGGGCCGGGAGCACGATGGTGCGGTCGGGCAACGTCAGCAGCCGTTGCAGCGAGCGGTAGAGGAGGGGTGTCCAGGTCTTTGCCCGGCCCCCCAGGTCGGGCCGGCCGATCGAATCGATGAACAACGTATCGCCGGTCAGCAGATAGCGGTCGTCCACCAGCGGATTGATCATACCGAGGGTGTGACCGGGGAGGTGGAGCGCGCGCACGCTCACCTCACCCAGCGTAAAGACCATTTCGTCCTCCAGGTAGCGGAAGGAAAACGTCGCGGGAAGCAGGTCATCGGGATGGATGCTGTCATAAGGATGCAGCCAGTAATCCACCCCCAGTGCCCTCGCCAGGGCCACCCCGCCGCTCAGATGGTCGGCCTGAAGATGGGTGTCGAACACGCCCGTGATGCGCCAGCCGCGCTCGGCGGCGATCCGGGTGTAGATCTCGGTGTGGCGCGCGGCGTCGACCACCATGGCGTCGCCGCCGCTGGCCAGCAGATAGCTGAGGCATCCCCGTGCCGTGCGGTTGATCTGGAGGATGGAGAGCCGCTGGGTTTCCTCAACGGCCAGCATTTCATAATGGTCGCCCCAGGCCGCCATCCCGCCCTCCAGGTTGAATGCCTGATAGCCGAGCCGCCGCAGCCCCTCGGCAACGTGCGTTGAAGTGTCGCCCTTGGCGCATACCGCCAGGATCGGCCCGCTCCGGGGCAACCTGTCCTTCAGCCGATTCGGGACCGCGCGGACAACCGCTGCGGCGATTTCTTCGTCTTCTTCCTCCAGGTCCAGCAGATCGTAATAGGGTATGTTAAGAGTCTGGATCGGACCCTTGCCCTCGATTTTCCAGGCATCGAATTCGTCCCGATTGCGTACGTCCAGGATGGCAAACCGGCTGCCCTCGGTCAGATGACGGTGCAATTCCGCCGGGCTCCAAACAGGCATCTTGCGCGTGGCCATATCATCCTCCTGTCCTGAAAGAGAATCACTTTCATTATAGAGTTTGACGCAACGCGCAACACCCGTGGGCAGGTGTATCAGATTTTCGCGCTGGCCTTGCGGATTTCCACATCGAGTTCCGCATAGCTCATGGTTACCGGAAATTGCGGGAATTCACGAACCACGTTTTCCGGAGGATGGAACAGGATGCCGGCATGCGCCTCGCCGAGCATGGCCGTGTCGTTGTACGAGTCGCCGACAGCAATCGTTTTGAAATTGAGCTCCTTGAAGCGTTTCACCGCTTCACGTTTCTGGTTCGGCATGCGCAGGTGGTAATTGACCAGGGTGCCGCTGGCATCGGCTTCCAGCTTATGGCAGAACAGCGCCGGCATGCCCAGTTGCCGCATCAGCGGCATGGCAAATTCGTAGAAAGTGTCGGAAAGGATGATGACCTGGAAGCGCTGGCGCAGGTCGTCGAGGAACTCCCTGGCGCCGGCCAGCGGCCCCATCGCCGCGATCACCTCCTGAATGTCAGGCAGGCCAAGTTTGTGCTGCGCCAGGATGCCCAGCCGGTATTTCATCAGCTTGTCGTAATCGGGTTCATCGCGTGTGGTGCGGCGCAATTCCGGAATGCCGGTGCGTTGTGAAAATTCGATCCAGATTTCCGGGACGAGGACGCCTTCGAGGTCGAGACAAACGAGTTGCACGGAAAGACTCCATGATGAAGCGGTGCGCCGCAAAGTGGAAATTCTACCACCTCTGAATCCTGTCCGGCCAAGTCACGGCGTGTTTCAGCTTATGGCGCACATTCCAACATCCTTAGCCCTAGAAACGGCAGTTAACCACGGAAGACACGGATAACACGGATAACACGGATAACACGGATAACACGGATAACACGGATAACACGGATAACACGGATAACACGGATAACACGGATAACACGGATAACACGGATAACACGGAATAAAAACAATGAATTCGACAAGAAGCGGCATGCACCCAATGGGTGAGCGCACATCACCCACCAACTCTTCGATAAGCCTCGCTTTTTTCCGTGTCTTCCGTGGTTTCGAATTGTGCTTTTTAGGTTAATTAGAGCGGCTCAAGCTTGGCATACTCCAGCGCCAGCCACTTGGTTCCGGCGCGCTTGAAATTGACCTGCACCTGGCCATCGGCCCCGCCTCCCTTGATGTCCAGCACCACGCCCTCGCCGAATTTCTGGTGGAATACGCGCTGCCCGGCGTGCCAGCCGGAACTGCTGGCAGGGCGCGGCACGGGCGCGGCCACCGGCGCATCGCGCTGCGGCGCAAACGATGCGGTAAACGGATTGCGCGCCGCGATACGCGGGGTGATCCAGTGCAGCAACTCATCCGGCAGTTCGCGCAGGAAGCTGGACACCAGGCTGTAGTCCACCTGCCCGTGCAACATGCGGCTCTGCGCGAAGGTGAGGTACAGCCTGCGCCGCGCGCGCGTGATGGCGACATACATCAGGCGGCGCTCCTCATCCAGCCCGCCGTCAGTCATCTTGCTGTTCTGGTGCGGGAACAATCCTTCCTCCAGCCCGGTGATGAACACGGCATCGAACTCCAAGCCCTTTGCCGCGTGCACCGTCATCAGGTGCAGCGCATCGTCGCTGTCCCCGGCCTGATGCTCGCCCGCCTCCAGCGCGGCATGGGTGAGAAAGGCCGTGAGGCTGTCGTCCTCGTTCTCATGCACGAACAGCGTCGCCGCGTTGATCAGTTCGTTGAGGTTTTCCAGCCGCTCCTGCGCCTCGCGCTGCTTGGCGCCGGTTTCATTCTGGTAATGCGCAATCAGCCCGCTGTGCTGCAACACATGATCCATGATCTCGGGGAGCGGAAGGGTGGAGCCGGAGGCTCCGGGCACCCCCCGGCCTACCCCTTGCGGGTGCAGCGGAAGTTCGCGGCAAGTACTGCGCATCGATTCGACCAGCCCGACAAATGCCGCAACCTTACCCCCAGCACGCGCAGCCGCGTCCCACAGCGTAGTGCTATTTATTTTTGCGCTTTCCTGCAACTGTTCGATGCTGCGCGCGCCGATGCCGCGCGTCGGGAAATTGATGATGCGCAGCAGCGCGTTGTCGTCATCGGTGTTTTGCATCAGGCGCAGATAGGCCAGCGCGTGCTTGATTTCCTGCCGCTCGAAAAAGCGCAGGCCGCCATACACGCGGTATGACACCCCGGCGGACACCAGCGCGTGCTCCAGCACCCGCGATTGCGCGTTGGAGCGGTACAGCACGGCCATCCCGGAAAGCCGCACGCCTTCGCGGTTGAGCTGCCTGACCTCCTCGACGATGAACCTGGCTTCTTCTGTATCGGTCGGCGCTTCGTACACGCGCAGCGCTTCACCCTGGTGTTCTGCCGTCCACAGATTCTTGCCGAGGCGGCTGCGGTTGTGCTGGATCAAGGCATTGGCGGCATTGAGGATGTTGCCGTGCGAGCGGTAGTTTTGCTCCAGCTTGATGACATTCTGCACATGGAAGTCGCGCAGCAGCTCCTGCATGTTGCCGACGTTCGCGCCGCGAAACGCGTAGATGGACTGGTCGTCGTCCCCCACCGCGAACAGCGCGGAAGTTGAAAAATCATCGCGTAGCGATACGGTTGCCCCCTCTCCCCCCGGGAGAGGGTTGGGGAGAGGGAGGCGCTTGCGATTTTCAGCGACACCCGCCAGCAGCTTCAGCCACTGGTATTGCAGCTTGTTGGTATCCTGGAATTCATCCACCAGAATGTGCTTGAAGCGCGCCTGGTAATGCTCGCGCAGCTGCTGGTTGCGCGACAACAGCTCGTAGCAGCGCAGCAGCAGCTCGGCAAAATCCACCACACCTTCGCGCTGGCACTGTGCGTCGTATTCGGCAAAGATTTCCACCTTGCGCCGCGTGTACGGGTCGAAGGCCTCCACCTCGGATGCGCGCAACCCTTCTTCCTTGTTGCCGCTGATGAAGAATTGCACTTCTCGCGGAGGATACTTTTCGTCATCCACATTCATCGCCTTCATCAGGCGCTTGATGGCAGAAAGCTGGTCGGCGCTGTCCAGTATCTGGAAAGTCTGCGGCAAATTCGCCTCGCGGTGATGCGCGCGCAGCATGCGGTTGCACAGCCCGTGAAAGGTGCCGATCCACATGCCGCGCGTGTTGATCCCTGTCCTGAGCATTGTCGAAGGAGGCAGCATCGCAGACAAGCGCGTGAGCATTTCTTTCGCCGCCTTGTTGGTGAACGTCACCGCCAGAATGTTTTGCGGGCTGGCCTGTCCGGAGCTGATTAGCCAGGCGATGCGCGTGGTCAGCACGCGCGTCTTGCCGCTGCCCGCCCCGGCGAGGATCAGCGCCGATTGTTCGGGCAGGGTGACGGCGGCGCGTTGTTCCGGGTTAAGGCCGGAAAGAAGGGAGGGAATCATGACTGGATTATGCCACAGTGATTATTCATGCCGTTGCCGTGGAATCGTGGAGTCAGTAACCTGGTGGGTGGGGTATGGCTCAAAATAAAGGGCACCTCTAAAAATCCAGATTTCATCCCAACTGCTGCGTTGCTCAAGAAATTTTCTTGCTTACATATCATGCATATGCGGCGCTGCGAAAATTTCCTCGCGCCTTGCATTTGGGCGAACTCCGAATTTTTAGAGGCGCCCTAAATGCCCGATGGGTTTCTCCGCCGGGCGGATACGGGTACCGGATTTATCCGGATTACCACTCTGCGCTGTTATGCATGAGGTGTGTCACCATACCGGTATGTTATCCTTCCCCCAGTTGATTTCGTGCATTTCCCGATGAAGTTTCTATTGCTTGTCTTGCTGTTAATTCCCACTCTTGCGGCAGCGGGCCAGGCTGCGAAAGGGGCGCCGCCGCGCGGCGGGGTACCCATTGCGGGTGATGCGGATTTTCTTGCCGCGCGCGATGCATTTCGCGTCGGTGATGCCGTGCGGCTTGACCGCATCGCCGCGCGCCTGAAGAATTCCCCGCTGGAACCCTACCTCACCTATTACCAGTTGCGCATGCGCCTGGAAACGGCGGATACCAGCACCATTCAGGCATTTCTTGCGCGTCCAGACGAAACCCCGATGATAGACCGCATGCGCGCGGAATGGCTGGAACTGCTCGGAAAAAAACAGCAGTGGGACGCCTTAGCGGCAGAGTATCCGCGCCTGTTGAGCGAGGATACGGAACTGGCATGTTATGCGCTGCAGGCACGCCGTCGCCTCCAGGAAGGCGAGGTGCTGCACGAAGCGCGCAACCTGTGGTTGTCCGGCGGCAAGGAATTGCCGGAAAGCTGCACGCCATTGTTCGATGCGGCGCGCGCTGGCGGCATCATCAATGAGGCCGATGTATGGCTGCGCGTGCGCCTGGCGCTGGAGACAGGTAGCGTGTCGCTGGCCCGCCAGTTGTCCGCCAAGCTGCCTGCGAAGCGCGCGTTTCCTGCGGGCACGCTGGAAAGCGTGGCTGCCGATCCGCAACGCTATCTCAGCAAGGCCAAACTGGAAAAAGCCTCCGAAGCGCAACGCATGGTGGCGCTGTTTGCGCTGCAACGCCTCGCCAAGCAGTTGCCGCAACTGGCCTATACGCGGTGGGAAAAAATTGCCGTGTATTTCAATGCGGATGAACAGCATTATTTTTACATCTGGCTGGGCTACGAGGCGGCACGCGCGCTGGATGCCCGTGCGCTGGAGTGGTTCAGGGCGGCGGGTGATGCGCCGCTCACGGAGCAACAACTGGCCTGGCGTGTCCGCGCCGCGTTGCGCGCGCAGGATTGGCAGGAGGTGTTGGCGAGCGTGGGCAGGATGCCGCCGCAACAGCAGCACGAAGGCGCATGGCGCTACTGGCGTGCACGGGCGCTGAAGGCGCTGGGGCAACCCGACGAGGCAGACGGAATGTTTTTTGTGTTGAGTAAAGAATATAATTTCTACGGCCAGCTTGCCGCCGAGGAAATCAGTGAGGCATTTGTGTCAAGCATAATGCCGGCCGGCTACCAGCCAGGCAAGGAAGAATTGAGCGCCATGCTGGCGCAGCCGGCCATTCAGCGCACACTGGCGCTGTATCGCATGGATTTGCGCACTGATGCGGCAAATGAGTGGACGTGGGCGATGCGCAACTTCGATGACAAACAATTGCTGATCGCATCGGAAATTGCCCGCCGCAACGAAATGTACGACCGCGCCATAAATGCTGCCAACCGCACGGTGCAGTTGCACGATTTCAGCCTGCGCTATCTCGCGCCTTACCGGGAAGCCTTGCACGGGCACATCCAGCAGCATGGACTGGAGGAGGCCTGGGTGTACGGGTTGATGCGCCAGGAAAGCCGTTTCGTGACGCTGGCGAAATCGAACACCGGTGCGACCGGGTTGATGCAGGTTATGCCTGCGACCGCGCGTTGGCTGGCACGCAAGCTGGGCATGAAAAATTACCGTCATCCGCTGATCCGCCAGACTGAAACCAATTTAACCTTGGGAATGTATTATTTAAAAAGCATGCTGGAGATGTTCGACAACAATCCGGTGCTGGCATCCGCTGCCTATAACGCCGGGCCTACGCGCGCGCGCCAGTGGCGCGGCGACAAGCCGCTGGAAGGCGCGATTTATGCCGAGACCATCCCCTTTGACGAGACGCGTGATTATGTCAAGAAAGTGATGAGCAACACCGTGTATTACGCCCAACTGTTCGGCCAACCGCCGCGTTCTCTCAAGCAGCGCCTGGGCGTGATTGAAGGAAAAAATTCCGTCAACCAGCAACCCATCCCGGATGAAAAATAGTGACCTGAAAATTTATTGCGTGGGCGGCGCGGTGCGCGACCGGCTGCTCGGCCTGTCGGTGCAGGATCACGACTGGGTGGTGGTCGGCGGCACGCCGGAAGACATGGTGGCGCGCGGCTACCAGCCGGTGGGCAAGGATTTCCCGGTGTTCCTGCACCCCGGGACGCACGAGGAGTACGCGTTGGCGCGCACCGAGCGCAAGACCGCGCCGGGTTACAAGGGCTTTGTCATCCATGCTGCGCCGGACGTGACGCTGGAGCAGGACCTGCTGCGGCGCGATTTCACCGTCAACGCCATCGCACAGGATGTGGACGGCAAGCTGGTTGATCCCTACGGCGGAGAGGCCGACCTGCGCGCGGGCATCCTGCGCCATGTCAGCCCGGCGTTCAATGAGGACCCGGTGCGCATCCTGCGCGCCGCGCGCTTCGTCGCGCGCTTCGGTTTTTCCATCGCGCCGGAGACACTGGCGCTGATGCGCGGCATGGTGGGCAATGGCGAAGTGGATGCGCTGGTAGCGGAGCGCGTGTGGCAGGAATTGGCGCGCGGCCTGATGGAAAAGACGCCCTCGCGTTTTTTTGAGACGCTGCGCGAGTGCGGTGCGCTGGCGAGAATCCTGCCGGAAGTGGATGCGCTGTTCGGCGTGCCGCAGCCGCCGCACTACCACCCGGAAATTGATTGCGGCATACACACCATGCTGGTGCTGGACGATGCGGCATACCATGATTACGCGCTGGAAGTGCGCTTCGCCGCGCTTGCGCACGACCTGGGCAAGGGCAATACGCCGAAAGATATATTGCCGCGCCACATCGGCCACGAGGCGCGCGGCGTGGATTTATTGCATGCGCTGTGCGAACGCCTGCGCGTGCCGGGCGAATGCCGTGACCTCGGCCTCCTGGCGGCGCGCTATCACGGCGACGTGCACCGTGCCCGCGAGCTGCGCCCCGACACCATCGTGCGCTTGTTCCAGGGCTGCGATGCGTGGCGCAGGCCGCAGCGTTTTGCGCAACTGCTGCGGGTATGCGCTTCCGACGCGCGCGGGCGCACCGGGCACGAGCACGATGCCTATCCGCAGGCGGATTATCTGCTGCGCGCCCTGCATGCGACGCAGGCGGTGAATGCCGGGGAAATTGCGCAGCAGTGCACGGATAAAAATCTGATCGCCGAAAAAGTGCGTGAAGCGCGCATTGTGGCGGTGGAAGAGGTTATCAAGGATTTATAGCCGCGCGCCATGTTTGCAATTTATCTGCATAGCGCATGCCGGCATGGGCCGGGCTTGTTGAAGGTAGTCGATGAAACTTGAGCGGCGGTAATTCTTGTTTATCCTGCACGAATTTTCTGAAGCTTTGCTCTGCCTTGCTGCCATTGAAGAATACCTGCGTGATATGCGGATGCCGTGCGAAGAAGGAGGCGAAATCGTTCGCGGATTCTTTCCTGATATGTGAATCCATGCTGGTTTTGCGCTCGCAGGAGGCAAGCACATCCCATAATGCGATACCGGAAGATTTCAGGATACAAAGTCTTTCCTCGTAGGGAAGAGATGGAAACGCGCCAACCAGATCACCCATGATTTTCCAGAAGGCGTTCGGCGGATGGGCGTAGTACTGGTTCTGCTCCAGCGATTTCTTTCCGGGCATGCTGCCCAGAATCAGCACCCTTGCATCAGCGTTGCTTACCGGCGCGAAACTGTGGATGTGCGGCATTCTCTGATCGGGAAACCAGGTGTGATTACAGCAGGCGTGACTTGTCGCCTGAAATGAAGCCGCGCAACGGCTCCTCGATGCCCTTGCCCAGCGCCATCACCTTGAACAGCTCGCCCATCTCCGCCGGGCTGGTGAGCTTTTGCAGTTGCGCGGAAAGCGGCAGGTAGTCGCGCAGGTTTTCCGGTGCAGTGTCTTGCAGCATTTCGGCGATGCCGCAGTTGATCAGGAAGTGCGCCTGAGGGGTGTAGCCGAGCAGGTGCGCGCCGCTGTCTATGGCGCTTTCGGCAACGGCGGTGAAATCCACATGCGCGGTGATGTCCTGCAAGCCGGGCAGGAAGAACGGATCGTCGTGCGCATGGTGGCGGTAATGGCACATCAGCGTTCCCCGCGAGCGTTGCGGATGGTAATACTCGCCCGCGCCGAAACCGTAATCGATGAACAGCAGCACGCCTTGGTTCAAACGCTCGCACAGGCTGCCGATCAGGCCGCGCGCGGTGAGCGAAATTTCGCTCAGATAGCCGTCCGGCACGTTAATCTGCTGCGCCGCTTGCAGCAGTGCGGGGTTTTCCGGCAGGCGCTCCTGCCAGGCGAAATTTTTCCCCTCGCTCGCCACGCCGCGTTCAAGAATGCGGCCATCCGGCCAGTGCACCAGATGCACCGGCAGCGCATCCAGCACCTCGTTTGCAATGAGCGCTCCGGAGATGTTTTCCGGCAGCGCATCCAGCCAATGCACCCGCGCAGCCAGATGCGGCACGCGCTCTTGCAGCAGCGCCTGCTGGCGTTCGCGCAAATCGGCGCTTACCTCGAGAATGGCATAGCTCTCCGGCAGGCAGCCCGATTGCTCCAGTTCAGCCAATATATCTGCTGCCAGCTTGCCGCTGCCCGCGCCGAGTTCGGTGATGTGCGGCGCGCTTTGCGCCATGATCTCGGCCACTTGCCGCGCCAGCGTGCGGCCAAACAGCGGGGAAATTTCCGGGGCAGTGACAAAATCCCCAGCAGCGCCGAACTTGCGCGCTCCCGCGCTGTAATAGCCCAGTCCCGGCGCATACAGCGCCAGTTCCATGAAGCGCGAAAACGGAATCCAGCCGCCTTGCGCTGCGATGTCGTGATGAATGAAGTCGCGCAATTTGTTGCTGTGCAGTGCAGCTTCCGGGCTGGGTGTGGGTAGAGGTGTGCGCATGGTCAGGTATAATTCACGGGGTGGGCAAGTTTAACAGGTTGGTCAATAACGTAGCGAGGAGGCCGGGTGCAAGGCAAAGTCGTATTGGTGACGGGTGGTGCGAAGCGTGTGGGTGCGGCGATCTGCCGCCGGCTGCATGCGGCGGGTGCTTCCATCGCGCTGCATTACCGTTCCTCCGCACAGGAGGCGCAGGCCTTGCAGGCCGAGTTGCAGGCCAGGCGCCGCGGCTCCGTGCTGAGCGTGCAGGCCGATTTGCTCGACCCAGATGCGCTGTCCCGGCTGGTGCACCACACGGTGCGACACTTCGGGCGGATGGATGCGCTGGTCAACAATGCCTCCAGTTTTTTTGCCACGCCGCTGGGCAAGATAGACGAACAGCATTGGAACGACCTGATCGGCACCAACCTGAAAGCGCCGCTGTTGCTGGCACAGGCGGCAGCCGATGAACTGCGCCGCAACCACGGCGCCATCGTCAACATCGTGGACATCCACGCCGAGCGCCCGATGCACGGCCATTTGCTGTACAGCGTGGCCAAGGCCGGATTGACCGCGCTGACGCGCGCGCTGGCGCAGGAAATGGCGCCGCAGGTGCGCGTCAACGCAGTCGCACCCGGCGTTATCATGTGGCCGGAAAACGCGGAGTGGCTGGACGATGAGCAACGGCGCAAAATCATCGCGCATACCCTGCTCAAGCGCGAAGGCGAGCCGGACGATGTCGCGCGCACGGTGCAATTCTTATTAAGCAATGCGCCTTATATTACCGGGCAGGTTATCGCCGTGGACGGCGGGCGCAGCATCAATATCTAACCGCAAACATGAACGACGTTATTCAACCCATCCACTTCGACCGCCACTCCACCAACTTCAACCGCCTCAAGGGGCGGCTGGAACACCAGGTCGGCAGGGCCATCGCCGATTTCAACATGATCGAGGATGGCGACAGCGTGATGGTATGCCTGTCCGGCGGCAAGGATTCCTACACCCTGCTGGAAATCCTGCGTGCCCTGCAAAAGCGCGCGCCGATTGATTTCCGCATCGTCGCCATGAATCTGGACCAGAAGCAGCCGGGTTTCCCCGAGCACGTCCTGCCGGAATATTTCAAATCCATCGGCGTGGAATACCGCATTGAGGCGCAGGACACCTATTCCATCGTCAAGGAAAAAATCCCCGAGGGCAAAACCACCTGCTCGCTGTGCTCGCGCCTGCGCCGTGGCATCATCTACCGCGTGGCGCAGGAACTGGGCGCAAACAAGATCGCCCTGGGGCACCACCGCGACGACATGATCGAGACGCTGTTTTTGAACATGTTCTTTGGCGGCAAGCTCAAGGCCATGCCGCCCAAGCTGGTCACCGACAAGGGCGACCACATCGTCATCCGCCCGCTGGCCTACTGCGCAGAGAAAGACATCGCGCGTTTTGCGCGCGGCATGGAATTCCCCATCATCCCCTGCAACCTGTGCGGCTCGCAGGAAAACATGCAGCGGCAGAACATCAAGGAAATGCTCGCTGCCTGGGAACTGCAATATCCGGGGCGCAGCCAGACCATCTTCACCGCGATGCAGAACGTCGCGCCGTCGCACCTGCTCGACGGCAGCCTGTTCGACTTCAAGAACATCAGGCTCGGCGACAAGGTGGTGGAGGGCGATGTGGTATTTGATTAGCCGTCATTCCCGCGCAGGCGGGAATCCAGCAATTCAAAAATGCTTTTTGGTAGACCCACTGGATTACCGCCTGCGCGGGAATGACGAAGTATTTAGGTTGCCGGATTCACCGCAATCTTGAAGATCGCCTTGCGGATGTTCCCGGTCGCAACCAGCGGCGCATGCGCATCTTCCGGGAAGAAGATGCAGAAAGCACCGGGCGGCACGGCGATCCACGAAGCGGGGGCATCGTGGAAAAACTGGATGTCCTTCTCCGCGCTGTAATCGTTCACCGGCTGCGTGCAATCCGCCAGCGCCTTCCACCCCATCTCGTCCACCCCTTCCAGTACCAGCTGAATGTCGATGTACTTGCGGTGGCATTCCAGTTTCGCCGCCTCGCGCGTGCGCCCCGCGACATTCTCCACGATAACGAACAATTGTTTTTCGACGATGGGATAGCGCCCCGGCGCGAGTGCCAGCAGGTCGGTGTTGCGGATGTATTCGAATGCGCGCGGGAACAGCGGGTGCAGCGCGGCGTAGCGGGAGGATTGAGAGAGGGAAGAAAGAATCATTGGGTTAAGGCAGTTGAAACTGCTAAAAAGGGAAGATCAAGGTTGCGTATTGCTATTGGGACAATTCATTTTGCAGGGCATGTATTGAATCGAGTATGGCAGCGAAGCGGTTGCCAAAGTCGGTGAGGTAATACTCCACGCGGGGCGGCGTTTCTGCAAAAGTGCGTTTCTCGATGACGCCGAAGTGGAGCAGCTTGCGTAACCTTTCATTGAGCACCTTGGCCGAAAGTCCTTTAATCGCATGTTCCATTTTTCCCGGTCGGTTAGTGCCGTGGCGAATCAGATCGATCACGGCCAGTGACCATTTGCATCTGATCACGCTTTCCACCATTTGCCCGACGGTCGGATGCGGCACTTCCAAAATATTTATTTCATTCTTCATCAGTAAGATAGACCAGAAAGTGGGTGGGTTACCATTTAGTGCCCGCTTGTTGCAGCTTTTGTGAATAGGTTACCTTGTGCTCCCGTTAATTACAACCTGAGGAGAGCATCATGAAATCCATTTTGCAGATTAGCTTGTTTGGCAGTTTGCTTGCCTTGTCTGTCAGCGCCATAGCCCAAGATGTGCCTTATCCAAACGGTTACCGCACTTGGCAACACGTGAAGAGCATGGTAATAAATCCGGGCCATGCACTACATGAATCATTTGGCGGCATCCACCATATTTATGCCAATAAAAAAGCGGTGAAAGGTTATGCCAAGGGTAAGTTTCCGGATGGCTCAGTCATCGCATTTGACCTGCTAGAGGCGAATAGTGCTGACAATGCCGTTACAGAAGGTAACCGCAAAGTGCTTGGCGTGATGCACAAGGATAACAAGCTCTATGCGGCAACCGGTGGCTGGGGGTTCGAAGGTTTCAAGGGTGATTCAAAAACGGATCGTGCCGTGGGGAGCGCTGCCGCAACTGCCTGTTTTGGTTGCCATGAGCCGCAAGCCAAACACGATTATGTGTTCAGTAATATGCGTCGATGACCGATAGGGTGAGTTGCTCGGGTTGGGGCGACCTTAAATGAACCTCGCCACCATCCCCTTGGCCAACTCGCCCTGCAACGGTATCTGCACGCGATGTCCGCTGCCTGGTGCGACAGTGAGCACCTCGCCTGTGAGGCTGTGCATTTCTTTCAGTTCGACGATGGAGTTGCCGGAGGGGTGGATGATCTCCAGCTTGTCGCCGATGCTGAACCGGTTCTTCACCTCGATCTCGGCCATGCCGTTCGCGCAGGCCACGATGTCGCCGACGTATTGCTGGCGGAAGCTTTCGGAGTGGCCGCGCATGTAGTTCTGTTGCTCATGGGTGTGATGGCGTTCGTAAAAGCCGTCGGTGTAGCCGCGGCTCGCCAGCGCATCCAGCGCGCCCAGCAGTTCCAGATTGAACGGACGGCCTTTGACGGCATCGTTGATCGCCTGGCGATACACCTGTGCGGTGCGCGCCACGTAGTAGATGGATTTGGTGCGGCCTTCGACCTTGAGTGAATCAATGCCGATCTTCACCAGACGCTCGACGTGCTCCACTGCGCGCAGGTCCTTGGAGTTCATGATGTAGGTTCCGTGCTCGTCTTCCAGTACCGGCATCAGCTCGTCCGGGTGGTCCTGGCGCGAAATGAGGTACACGCGGTCGGCGAGCGGATGGCGCGGTTGCGAGCCGCAATCGGAGAGCGCTGATTCACTGAGTGCTTTGTCGAAGTCAAAGTCTATTTTTTCTGCCACATCACCGTCGTCATTCCCGCGCAGGCGGGAAAACGAGCCGCTTGCGGCGAGTTTCGAGGAACGGCCATCCAGTCCATTTAAATCACTGGATTCCCGCCTGCGCGGGAATGACAAAACTTTCTGAATGTCTCCGGTGCCGTCTTCTTCCGCGCTGTCCACCTTGTAATCCCAGCGGCAGGAGTTGGTGCAGGTACCCTGATTAGCGTCGCGGTGGTTGAAGTAGCCGGAGAGCAGGCAGCGCCCGGAATAGGCGATGCACAGCGCACCGTGGATGAATACTTCGAGTTCGATGTCCGGGCATTGCTGGCGGATTTCTTCGATCTCGTCCAGCGACAGTTCGCGCGACAGGATGATGCGGGACAGGCCGAGCGATTGCCAGAATTTCACTGCCGCGTAATTGACGGTGTTGGCCTGCACCGATAAATGGATTTCCATTTCCGGCCAACGCTCGCGCACCATGGCGATCAGGCCGGGGTCGGCCATGATCAGGGCATCCGGCTGCATGGCGATGAGCGGTTCCATGTCGGCCATGTAGGTTTTTACTTTGGCGTTGTGCGGCATCAGGTTGCTGGCAACATAGAATTTCTTGCCCAGCGCATGCGCTTCCCGAATGCCGGTTTGCAGCTCTTCCAGTTGGAATTCGTTGTTGCGCGCGCGCAGGGACTAGCGCGGCTGTCCGGCGTACACCGCGTCCGCGCCGAAGGCGTAGGCGGTGCGCATTTTTTCCAGTGTGCCGGCAGGTAATAAGAGTTCGGGTGTTTTCATCAGCGATTCAATCCAGAGACAAGTTCCCTCCTCCTTGCAGGGGGAGGGGTAGGGAGGGGGTAGAAGCCGAGCGCAACGCTTCAACCCCCATCCTAACCTTCCCCCTGAAAAGGGGAAGGGACGAACGCGAAGAACTCAAAACCTGTTTAACCGCATCAAAGCCCCAGCCGCTTCCAGATTTCCAGCGAGGGCGCAGCCTGGTTCAGCGTGTAGAAGTGCAATCCTGGTGCACCGCCGGCGAGCAGGCGTTCGCACAGTTGCGTGACGACATCGAGGCCGAAGGACTGCACCGATGCGTTGTCGTCGCCATAGCTTTCCAGCGTCTTGCGCATCCAGCGCGGAATTTCCGCGCCGCAGGCGTCGGAGAAGCGCGCCAGTTGGGAGAACTTCACGATGGGCATGATGCCGGGCACGATGGGAACGGTGACGCCCAGCTTGCGGGCTTCTTCGATGAAACGGAAGTAGCCGTCGGCGTTGTAGAAATATTGCGTGATGGCGGAATTTGCCCCGGCCATGACCTTGTGCTTGAAGTTTACCAGGTCTTCGCGCGGTGATTTGGCCTGCGGGTGGAACTCGGGATAGGCCGCCACTTCGATGTGGAAGTGCTCGCCGGTATGGGCGCGGATGAACGATACCAGTTCGTTGGCATACTGGAACTCGCCGATGCTGCCCATGCCGGAGGGCAGGTCGCCCCTGAGCGCCACGATGCGCTTGATGCCCATGTCCTTGTAGGTGTTCAGGATGGCGCGGATGTTCTCGCGCGTGGAGCCGACGCAGGACAGGTGGGGGGCGGCGCTGTGCCCCTCGGCCTTGATCTGGCGTATGACTTCCAGGGTGCGGTCCTGCGTGGAGCCGCCCGCACCGAAGGTGACGGAGAAAAATTCCGGTTTGAGCATCGCCAGTTGCTTGCGCGCGGCGGTGAGTTTTTCCGTGCCTTCCGGGGTTTGCGGCGGAAAGAATTCAAAACTGAAAAGTGGTTTGCTCATGACTTCCTCATCAATTGTGCGGCTGCCGCAGAGAGCGCCCACGAAAAAATACTGTATAGCACCGCGCCCAGCACCCCGTGCCAGAAACTATCCACCACAAAACCGCGCAGTACTGAACCGACGAACCAGAACAGCGTGCCGTTGATGACAAAGATAAACAATCCCAGCGTGAGCAGCGTAACCGGCAGGGTAAGCAACAGCAGGAGCGGGCGGATCAATGTATTGACCAACCCAAGGAAAAACGCCGCGATCAGCGCGGCGGTGAACCCATCCACATGAATGCCCGGCACAAAGTTGGCCACAGCAAGCAACGCAAGCGCATTCAGTATCCAGATTAACAGCAGTTTCATCAGTGTTCTCCAGAACGGCTGGCGGTCAAACGAAATTACCGCTTAGTAGCGGTAGATTTCCGACTTGTACGGGCCTTCCTTGGACACGCCGATGTAGGCGGCCTGCTGGTCGGTCAGCACGGAGAGCTGCGCGTTGAGCTTCCTCAATTGCAGGCGCGCCACTTTTTCATCGAGATGCTTGGGCAGGGTGTACACGCCCACCGGATACTTGGCGGTCTGCGTGAACAGCTCGATCTGCGCGATGGTCTGGTTGGCGAAGGAAGACGACATCACGTAGCTGGGATGGCCGGTGCCGCAGCCCAGGTTCACCAGACGGCCCTTGGCGAGAAGAATAATCCTCTTGCTATCGGGGAAAATAATGTGATCCACCTGCGGCTTGATCTCTTCCCACTGGTATTTTTCAACCGAGGCGACGTCAATCTCGTTGTCGAAATGGCCGATGTTGCACACGATGGCCTGGTCTTTCATCTTCGCCATGTGGTCGTGGGTAATGACGTGATAATTGCCGGTGCAGGTAACAAAAATATCGGCCTTGTCGGCGGCGTATTCCATGGTCACCACGCGGTAGCCTTCCATCGCCGCCTGCAGCGCGCAGATCGGATCAACTTCGGTGACCCATACCTGCGCCGACAGCGCGCGCATGGCCTGGGCCGAGCCCTTGCCCACGTCGCCGTAACCGGCGATCAGCGCGACCTTGCCGGCGATCATCACGTCGGTGGCGCGTTTGATGCCGTCCACCAGCGATTCGCGGCAGCCGTACAGGTTGTCGAACTTGGACTTGGTGACG
>JACREC010000015.1 GCA_016218445.1 Nitrosomonadales bacterium | reverse complement strand
ACCGTATCGGGCCAGGATATCAATCGAATTATGGACAGGCTAAATCATCGGCCCAGAAAAACGCTAAACTGGGAAACACCTTTCGAGGTCATGATGCAGGCTTGTTGTACGGGTGTTGCACTTGGTAGTTGAATCCGCGGAGTAAACAACCATGTCACGTTATCGCCGCGCAACGGCTGCTGGCTCAAGCTATTTCTTTACAGTAGTCGCTTACCGGCGGCGGCAGATTCTATGTGACAAAGCGATTCGTAACGCATTGCGCATCGCGATAGAAACAGTGCGTATGGCGCGCCCCTTCGTTATTGATGCATGGGTATTGTTGCCTGATCATTTACATTGCGTGTGGACATTGCCTGACGGCGACGCTGATTTCTCCACCCGCTGGATGATAATCAAGCGGGCGGTTTCTTTGGCCTGTAGAGAAGATTATCGTAGTACCGACTGTGTGACCGCATCAAAACTCAAGCATCGCGAATCCACAATCTGGCAACGGCGATTCTGGGAACATCAAATTCGCAATGAAAGTGATTTTGCCCGCCATCTCGATTACATTCATTTCAACCCGGTTAAACACGGGCACGTACAACATGCAGTTGATTGGCCTTACTCGACATTTCACCGCTACGTGCGCGATGGGGTATATGCGCATGACTGGGCTGGTGCTATAGATAGTGTGGCGCTGGAATATGATTGATACTGTCCGCGTGGGCACAAAGACGTGCCCACCCTACTTGGTTATTTCATAGCTGCGATTTCTTGGGGGAAAATGTCATGGTCACCAGAAAAGAACGTGATTCGTTCGGCATCATCGGGGTTCCAAACGATCGGCTTTGGGGCGCGCAGACGCAGCGTTCGCTCGAACACTTTCACATTTCGTCCGAACGCATGCCGGAAGAAATCATCATGGCTCTCGCTGAAACCAAACGTGCCTGCGCGCTGGTCAACCGCGATCTCGGCCTGCTGAATGAAGGGAAGGCGACAGCCATCATGCAGGCGGCGGACGAAGTGCTGGCAGGCCAGCATGGCGAGGAATTTCCGTTATCCGTCTGGCAAACCGGCTCGGGCACGCAGAGCAACATGAACATCAACGAGGTGCTTGCCAACCGCGCCTCGGAATTGCTCGGCGGCGAGCGCGGTGAAGGCCGGTTGGTTCACCCCAACGATGAGATCAATCTCGGCCAGTCGTCCAACGACATTTTTCCCACTGCGATGCACGTGGCCGCCATCACCGGGATCCGGCACAAACTGCTTCCGTCATTGCGTGCGCTGCGCGCAACCCTGAAAATGAAATCCGCCGCATTTGCTGACATTGTAAAAATTGGCCGCACGCATTTGCAGGACGCAACCCCGCTGACGCTGGGCCAGGAATTCTCCGGTTATGCGGGACAGCTGGATCTCGCGGAATCAATGATACTCGCTGCGCTGATACCGCTTTACGAACTGGCGGCAGGCGGCACGGCAGTGGGTACCGGGCTGAACACCCATGCCGAATTCGGCGAGCGCGTCGCCGCAGAACTGGCGCGCAGCACCGGCCTGCCGTTCAAGAGCGCCGCCAACAAGTTTGCCGCACTGGCCGCGCACGATGCGCTGGTGGCCGCGCACGGCGCGCTCAAGACACTGGCCGCCGCGCTGATGAAAATCGCCAATGATGTGCGCTGGCTGGCTTCCGGTCCGCGTTCCGGACTGGGCGAGATCAGCATCCCGGAAAATGAGCCGGGCAGCTCGATCATGCCGGGCAAGGTCAACCCGACGCAGTGCGAGGCACTGACCATGCTGTGCTGCCAGGTGTTCGGCAACGACGTTGCCCTCACCATCGGCGGTGCCTCGGGCAACTTCGAACTGAATGTGTTCAAGCCGCTCATCGCCCACAACTTCTCGCACAGCGTGCGCCTGCTGACCGACGGCATGGCGAGCTTCGAGGAATATTGCGTGCGCGGCATCGAGGCCAATCACGGGCGCATTGCGGAGCTGATGGAACGCTCGCTGATGCTGGTGACCGCGCTGACGCCGCATATCGGCTACGACCGCGCCGCCGAGATCGCCAAGCGCGCGCACCGCGACGGCAGCACGCTGAAGCAGGCGGCACTGGCGCTGGGGTATGTCACGGAAGATGAATTCGACCGGTGGGTGCAGGCGGTGGATATGACTCACCCAAGGATGGCTTAACCTGAAAACAAATTAGCCACAGAGAACACCGAGGCCACAGAGAAAAAACAGTTAAGTTAAATTACCACCGGCAAAGCCGGTGGCTTATTGGGTGAGCGCCTCAAAGGCGCCAATAAAACCGTGAGCCGCCTCAAGGCGGCTGGATTGCACTCCTTCCCCCTATCAGGGGGAAGGTTGGGTTGGGGGTACAAACTGCTGACTGCATCCATGCTTGGACGTATCCGAAATTCTGTGTGTGAGGTCGGTTTAGTCACGGCATCAGTTTAATGCAGCCGTGAATCGATCGCCGAACATGATGGCGAATTGATTAGCCGCCTCCTTCCATGTCCGTGGCGGCATCTTCCAGTCTTTT
>JACREC010000114.1 GCA_016218445.1 Nitrosomonadales bacterium | reverse complement strand
GGTTAAAAGTTGGTCAAGCAGCTCGTTGGAAAACGGGCCAGTGGGTTTGCGCTTGCGCGCCTTCTTCGTTGCTTCGGTCATTCATCGCTCCTTTGGTTAGCATGATATGACCTCTACACACAAAATTCAGGATAGGCTCTCAACCTGGAAATGGCAGTTGGCCGCTTGTTGCGCGGGGTATGATTTTACATGTCTGGATTTTCATGGAATTTATTTTCACCTTCATGGTGTGTCAACGCCAAACAGAAATGTCTTTGAACAACTGGATGCGCAGGCAGCAAGAATGAGCAACTATGATGCCGCCTTGGCGCTTAACAACGCAAGAAGAAAATTGATCCAGGCCATGGTTATGCTGCAATCAGGAAGCAGGCTTGAGAGGAGACTGCAAGGCAGTGCCACACGTTCACCAGGTTCTTGGCGCCGCCCATAAAAGGCGTGGTGGGCGCCTTGCCGTTGACTTCATCTGCCGGATTAGTCTTTTATCGGTTAAGTCATCGCAATTTGTGGCAGGAATATATCGCAAATCAAGCACTGGTGCAGCTTTCCAAGTGAATCTGAATCAGGTTGATGTAGGGTGGAAAAAGCGTAGCGTTTCCACCAGCGGATTGTATCGGCGGATTGGTGGATACGCGCTGCGCGCTTTATCCACCCTACATTTTTGGTTCCGGCTCGTCCGGCTTGGGATTATGTAAAGCTTAATCAATGCGCTTTAAACCTGACCTTGTATTTCAGGTCGGTCTGGGCTGCCAGCCATTCAAGTGACTTCCCGTTTACCTCGGCATAGGGGTACATGAAGTAGTTCAGCGGGCCGTCATTCTGGCGCGGGTTCAGGTAATATCCCCTGCCGCCCCTGGCCAGGGCAACCCTGTATTCGTCGACCGCGCCGAAATAATAGTCTATGAATTTCCGGGCGCCCTTGAGGTCCAGTTTGTCTACCAACATGGCCTTTCTGACATCGGCAGCATCCGCCGGCACCCAGCCGTAACCTGGCACGTAGAACTCGGACCAGCAGTGATGTCCGCCAGTCATATCCTCTTCATCCTTCTTTCCCAGCCTGAGACCGAATACCTCCCGTGCCGGCACCCCGGCTGCCCTGGCAATTGAAACAAAGACCGAGCTTATATCAGCACACTTCCCGCTCCTCTTTACAATCTGTATATCAACATCTCCGGTGCCGCACCCCTTGGTATCCGGGTCCCTTGTCGTATTCTCGACCACCCACTGGTAAACGGCCCGGGCCTTTTCACTGATCTTCTGCTTGTCATTGGTTATGCTGAGGGCAATTTCCCTGACCTTGCCATCCGTTGGAATAAACACGGTGCTCTTCAGGAACTCCTTGATCTCAACAGGAACAGCGGGCTCCACTGCGGGGAAATCTTTCATTACCAATTCCCTGGCCGTAGCATCGAAGGTCAGGGTAATGGCCCGGTCTTTTGTTGGCGTTGCCCACTCGGCATAAAGGGCGAGGTTGCCGGTTTCTTTCTCGCCGTAAACGCCGCTTTGTGAGAAATTGCCGCTTACTCTGACATTCGATATATCCTGCGTACTGTTCGAAACCGGATAGGGAATCCACACCCTGACATCTTTGCTGTCATCCGGGGCGGCGATGGTAACGGCAATCTCGACCTCCCCGCTCCTGTCCTTGGCCATTGCGGAACCGGGGAAAACAAACAGTGCACATAGAAGCACCCATAATATCCGTGTGAACATTTTTAACTCCTTTTTTTAAAAAAATACAACATGAGGCAACATCAGTCATTTGACGGATAAATTTTCCTGCCAGTTCAGTCTCTCGTGTTTAAGGAACCTCTGATTAAGTTCTCCATGAGCCGCATTGCTGGCAAAATCGTGATGATCGCAAGAAGTGCGACGAAGGTCGTAGCTGGCACTACGATGCCGAGGAGCGCGACACCGCGAGCGCACGATTTTGTCGCAACCCGTATGGGCACTGGTTTTGTGGGCGGTTTGCTGCGTTGCGCTCCTTGCGAAGGGGGTCAACCATTCGCTGCGTCGCACGCCTTGCATCCCACATCCCGCGAAACCAAGTGCGCGGCCATGTGGGACTTAATCAGAGGTCCCTTAAGGTCAAGTTCGAGTTTTTTGGATAGCGCGGCAACGAGATTGTGGTCGACACCCTCTCCATTGTTTATAGTCAACCCGCGGCCATTCCGGTGGTATTTGAGTACACCGGCTACGAGGCTGGTTATCCCCATTAGCCCCGGGCTTGCTCCCTTTGACGCGAAGCAGAACGTGCCGAAGCCCTCAGCCAGCAACTTCCTCATTTCGTTTTGGCGTGTCACAGAACAAGGTCCTTGTTTGGCAAAACCCATCGCCAGATTCCTTGCCGACAACTCATTTCATTTCCTTTCGTTTTCGTTCTATTCAGCAGCAGCCTGAAGTAGCGCTGCTTTCAACTTGTGCAAACGGTATGTCACTGCCGCAACCGGGGAAAATTCCGTAGTGCCGGCTGAAGTCGCCGATGAATTCGAAGTGCTGTTGAAAGCGTGTGCCGTGCAGCATGCGCCATGTATTGCCGCATACCGGAAAAATACGCCCGGCTTCAATATCGTGATGCCGGTCGAGGACAAAGCGATGCGCATGACCGGGTATCGTGCCGCGGTAGATCACTGCCTGCCCGTAATCCTCGCAAGCGGATTCCAGCCCATCCAGCTTGAACAGCCGATAGGTGGCCGAGAAAAATCGGATGTTGCCGACCCGCGCAGCCAGCTTGGCATCGGTAATATCGAGCGGCCGGTCAGTGACCAGCCTTGGGTCGGCAAAGCCATGTCTCTTCGACAAACCGATAAAGTCGTTCCAGTACAGCGCGCCGCCCAGGCATTCGCCGTACAGCACGGGGTCATTGCGCACCGCGTCAGGCACTTTGCGGTCGGCATAGACATCCGAGAAATAGAATTCGCCGCCCGGTTTGAGCAGGCGATGCACTTCGCGCAGCACCGCATCCTTGTCGGGAGAGAGATTGATCACGCAGTTCGACACGATGACATCGAAGCTGGCGCTTTCCAGCCCGAGTTCATCGAGTTTTTCGATGTAGCCCTGCTTGAACGTGACGTTGTCAAAACCGAATACTTCCGCGTGATAGGTGCGATAACTTTCCGCAACCGCAAGCTGTTCATCCGTCATATCCACACCGACCACCCGACCACGCGCCCCCACCAGTTGCGCCAGCGCATAGACATCCCGCCCGGAGCCGCTGCCCAAATCCAGAACCCGGCAGCCCTCCAGCAACGGCGGACAAACCAGACCGCAACCGTAGTAGCGTGACATCACTTCAGGGTGGATACGCGCCAAGAGCGGCTTGAGCCAGTCAGGCACTTGCGATGCATCACAGCAGGCAGAGGTCTTCAGGTCACCGGAAGTTTGAAGCTGTTTGCCGTAATAATCCTTGACGATTTCATGCATGGCAGATTCCTCGAATAATTGAATGGCGATGAGGTCGTAGTCGAGTCAAGCAAACAAAAAAAGAACGGCCAAGACTCGTGAAGAAAGGCAGATATGATGATGGTTACGCCAAACCCCGTTTATGGAATTCGCGCGTATGGAAAGCTCCGGCAACCCGATTGTGCGACTGATTCGCCGCGAACGGTTGGAGCCTCGCACCTCATTATGATCTGCTGACCTGCACGCTGGCAGCGCCTTGATACGGTACATTCTGTCACACTTGAACCATGCCAGCCACACACGGGCCGTCAGACCCGGCTCACCTTCCAGAAGGAAGACAAGACGGCGTTACGGCGGGCCAACCAGGAACCAATACGACAGCGGGATAAAGACTAACAGATTTGAAACGGGTTTTGTTGGGAATTTTAAATTGCATGCTCAGCTTTCTGTTTTTTTTGTTGCAGCATCGTTGCGCGGTAAACTGCCAAGCCATGCGGCACTCCGCAGGAATACCCCCGTGATCAGCAGACTTGGCATTTCTTTATCGGCAGACTACTGTTACTGAGCCAACCGTTCATATCCCCGTCCAGATGCAGCAATTTGCTAAAACCCGCAGCTCGCAAGGTATTCGCGGCCTTGGCTGCACGCCCGCCAACTGCGCAATACAGCACGATCTCCTTGTTCTTATACGAACTAATCTCAGCCAGACGGGAGCCTAGCTGATTATGAGGAATATTGATTGCGCCTGGGACATGGCCTTCCGCATACTCTTCCGGGCTGCGCACATCCAATATGAGGCCTGCGTGGTTAGCCTTGATGCGTTGCATCAGTTCAACCTGCGAGATGTCTGCCACCTGGGCGATGCAGATAGTGCTCCACGCCACGAAAAACAGCGTCATGCTCAATCTGGAAAATAAACCGATAACACCGTGTTTCTTTTTCATCACACTTACCTCCTCAATGAACAATTTAAACATAGCGAGATAGACAACGCCGCATCGCACTAGTTCTGTACAAGTAACATTATGTTATCTCAATCTTGTTATCAAGCAAGCAATGCCACGCTTTTTACCTGGGCAAAAATTTCCATGCCCACAGCCAGGCCGAGCTGGTCGCGTGAACGACGGGTGATGCGCGACAGCAGCATGTGCTCGCCGCCGACAGCAAGCCGCAGGTTCACGCGATCCTGCCCTTCCTCCTGAATCCCGGTGATGCGCGCCGCCAGAATGTTGGTGATACTGGAGCCTTGCGGCACGGCGGTGGCGATGCTCACGTCGCGCGCCAACACGCGGGCGCGCACCACGCTCCCGACATCGTGCTCCACCTTGCTCACCCACAGGCATCCGCCGGAAAAATCCAGCCGGGTGAGGTGATAGGCTTCGTCGTGAGTTGCCACGGCAGTTTCGATTACCGCGCCCGCATTATCCAGATGCGCGGTAGGCAGATCCAGCCGCGTCAGAATTTCGTTGGGTGCGCCGCTGGCAATGACGCGACCCCGTTCCAGCATCACCACGTTGTCAGCCAGCCGCGCCACTTCGTCCAGCGCGTGGCTGACATGGATCACGGGAATCTCCAGTTCGCCATGCAGCCGCTCCAGATAGGGCAGGATTTCCTGCCTGCTGGCAACATCCAGCGCCGACAGCGGCTCGTCCATCAGCAGCAGGCGCGGGCTGGTGAGCAGCGCACGGCCAATGGCGACGCGCTGCCGCTCACCGCCGGAAAGATGCGCCGGGTCGCGCTCGATCAGCTTGCCCAACCCCATCAGGTCCACCACCTGCTCCGGTTGCACTTTGCGCTGCGCGGGCGGAATGCGCCTCATTCCGTATTCCAGATTGCGCCGCACCGACAGATGCGGAAACAGGCTGGCTTCCTGAAATACATAGCCCAGCGAACGGCGATGCACCGGCAGAAACTTTGCGCCATCCTGCCACACCTCATCATGTATCCGCAGCAGGCCATTGGTTGTTCGTTCCAGCCCGGCGATGCAGCGCAACAAAGTGGTCTTGCCCGAACCGGAGGGGCCGAACAGTGCAGTAATGCCGCGTGCCGGAATCTGTAAATCCACATCCAGCGCAAAGCCGGCGTAGGCGAGCTTGAAACGGGCGGCAATCATTTGCGCCGACCCTTTGAACCAAAGGTGTACAAGGGCAGCAGCAGCAGAAAGGCGAACAACAGCATACCCGCCGACAACCAGTGCGCTTGTGCGTATTCCATTGCCTCGACGTGATCGTAAATCTGCACCGACACCACGCGGGTCTGGTTCGGGATGTTGCCGCCGATCATCAGCACGACGCCGAATTCGCCGACGGTATGCGCGAAGCCCAGCACCGAGGCGGTGAGGAAGCCGGGTTTGGCCAGCGGCAACACCACGCTGAAAAAGGTATCCAGTGCCGATGCGCGCAGGGTGGCCGCTGTCTCCAGCGCCCGTTCGGGGATGGCCTCAAAGGCATTTTGCAGCGGCTGCACCACAAATGGCAGGGAATAAAATACCGATGCGACCACCAGCCCGGAAAAAGTAAATGGCAACAGGCCCATCCCAAAAAACTGCGTGAGATGGCCGAGCGGGCCGCTCGGCCCCATCGCCACCAGCAGGTAAAAGCCGATCACGGTCGGCGGCAGCACGATGGGCAGTGCCACCGCCGCACTCACCGGCCCTTTCCACCAGGAACGGGTGCGCGCCAGCCACCACGCAATCGGCGTGCCGACCAGCAGCAGAATGATGGTCACCACCGCAGCTAATTTGAAGGTAAGCCAGATCGCGGACAGGTCGGCAGTTGAGAAGGCAGATTCCATGTAAGCTCGTCATTCCGGCGGATAACCAGCGACTTGGTTGGCGTCTTTTGACAACCTAGTCGAATGGCTAGTAGTTTCATCAGGCCGGAATCCAGTCAATAAAACAGGCCCCCGCAAGGCGGGGACAAAGTCCAAAGGCATATCAAATAAAACCACTGGATTCCGGCCTGCGCCGGAATGACGGAGCGGCGGGTATCAATAATTTTTTTCGGTAATTAGGGCGAAACGTAACCAAAGTAAATCTTCAGGAAGAGTCTGAAAATATTTTCCTGACGATGATTGTAGCGGTATTCAATTTCTTTCAGATACATGGGAAAGTGATACCTCGATACGCC
>JACREC010000018.1 GCA_016218445.1 Nitrosomonadales bacterium | reverse complement strand
GCAATCGCCTCCTCTCCCTCCGGGAGAGGATTGAGGTGAGGGTTTCTGCCAGCCGTTTGCGGGAGCGGGTGTGAGGTGGCTATTCCCGCCCCGGATGCTTCGCAACGCCGTGTCATAGCCACCACCCTACGGATGCTATTTTACGCGTTGATAATAATATATAAACACAAAATTCTTGTCATTTTTTGACATCATTTGACTGATAAGTGACTATGTGGGTTCAATGAGATCCATTTTTAATTTTTCTCTGGGTAAAACCAGTTATGGCCTGACACTTTTTTTATGCGGCATCCTCATGGGCGGTGTGGCAGCTTCCGCGCAGGATGGGCATGACCATGCCAAGAACCAGGCCAGCGCCAAAGACCCGGATAATGTCCACGACCATGGCAATACCAAAGACCAGGTTATATCGGCAACCCCGATCAAGGAGGTGGCGCTGCCCGAAGGGCTCAGTTCGGCACAGTCGATGGTCATAGACTCGACCGGACGTCTCTGGTTTACGGAAAAGGTCGGAAAAAAGCTGGCCATGTATGACCCGGAAAAAAAAGAATTCGCAACCCACGCCCTGCCTCCCTCTTGGGGGAAAATGGGGTTTTCAAATATTACTCTTGGGCCAGAAGGGGATATCTGGTTTACCGTAACTCGATGGGTTGAGGGTACGGAAGAGCCCCATATCATTGGGCGTTTCTCACCTGCGGACGGGTATTTTACGAAATATGCCACCCCGCACAATTCGGTTCCCGAAGAATTGATCGTGGATGCCAAGGGTACGATATGGTTTTTTGCCTCGAATAAAAACAATCTCTATCGCGTCGACCCCAAGACTTTTGCGCTAAAAGGGTATCCCGTTCCTACCGCCAACGGAAACCCCAAGAGTCTGGCTATCGACCAAAAAGGCCATATCTGGTTTGCCGAATCCACCGCCAATAAAATAGGGGAATTTCTTCCTGAGCAAGAGGTCTTTTATGAACATGAATTGCTCACTCAATATGCAAATCCGGGAAAAATCTCCATAGATAAGCGAGGGAGGGTATGGTTTGTGGAAGTGACCGCAAACAGGCTGGGTGTGTTTTCTCCCGAGCTGAAGCGGTTTGACGAGGTCATTATTCCCACCCCCGGCAGTTCGCCTGTCGCGCTTGTGAATGACGATAGCGGGAATGTCTGGTTTCTGGAATACAAGGGAAACAAGGTCGGTGTCTTTAATTCGGAGAAGGCGACCTTTCATGAATACGATATTCCCAACTACGCCAGTTTGCCGGCAGACATGGCGATAGACCGCAAGCGATCACTACTCTGGTTCACCCAAAGCGCCACAGATGCAAAACGGTTGGGCATGATTTCCATTAACGAAATGTTGGCAGAAAGCAATAAACAAAATAATACCCCGCAAACTCCCCCTGAGAAAAAAGCTTCCGACGGGAGTCTGTCCAAATGGCTTGCTTCTCTTATCGTGATTATTGGCATCGCAACGCTGGGTGTGCGGTTAATCGGGAAGTCTCGCAAGAACAAACAGTAACCCGAACATTCTGGCTCGATATTTATTAACCTGCAACCACGTAGACATTCCCTTCACCCAATTTTGATAAGGATAATGTAGTGCATAGAGCAGCAATTTTTTGGATCATTCTCGGCAGTTTTCTATGCTCGCAGTCATGGGGGGCCGATACCTTCAATTTCTTCAAAATGCCCACTGCATACACCTTGCCTACAAGGATTGCTGTCGACAAAACAGACAATGTTTGGTTTATCGAGTCGAACCTTAATAGAATCGGCAGGTTCCAGCCCGCCAAGGGTGTTTTTTCCGAGCACAATATCCCCACCCCCTCAAGTGCTCCCTCGGATATAACGATCAGCAATACGGGCAAACTATGGCTTACCGAGTCGAATTCAAACCAGATCGGCGTTCTCGATCCTGTCTCGCTATCATTTAAGGAATATGATATCCCCACGACAGCAAGCGACCCCGGAAGGATTGCATCAGATATTCGGGGGAACATCTGGTTTACTGAATTTTATGGCAATAAAGTTGGCATGTTCGACCCCAGAAAAGAGGTATTCCGGGAATATCCGGTCCCTACACCCGCCAGCCGCCCGTCGGGTCTTGTCGTGGATAAAAAAGGCGTGGTATGGTTTCTGGAAACCGAGGGCAACAAGCTGGCCCGGCTAAACCCACAGGATGGTTCGATTCAGGAGTTTGTACTACCCAACCCCCACGAAACCCCCAGGGATCTGGCCATAGACAGGTATGGAACGCTCTGGTTTGGCGGACACATAGGGCGAAATTTGATGGCATTCGGCCCCGCGACAAAAAAATTCAGATCCTTTCTCATGCCGAATAACGGTGCAGTTCAAAGCCTGTCCGCAGGGATTGACGGGAAAATATATTGCACCCTCCTGACGAGCGGCAAGATAGCCGTATTCGACCCTGCAACCAGTGCGTTTCTGGAATTGGACGTAGGCGTTGCGTGGACCGCTAAAGCATCGCCCCACGCAAAAAAAACCGGAACCAGTGCGTTAACGGAATCAGACGAAAACGCGGGCAAGAGCAAACCTAATGGCATCGCCGCTGATTCGAAGGGGGATATCTGGTTTACCGATAAGGACAAGGATACTCTGATCAAGCTGGATGCGAAGATGGCGGCAAAACTGTGGGTAAAATAAAACCTGCGGGATGCGGGGGATTGGCCCGTACCTTGCCCCCAAGGGTGTGCAGAATATGAAAAAATATAAATTGGCAGCAAGTTTAATTATTCTTGTAATGGCTGCGGCAATTGGCGCAGTGGCTATTCCTAACCCGCTAGGCAAGCTGATACTGGCAGAAGCCAAGTACCGGGGTTATCTCGCCTATACCACCGACGAGGCCGTTACGCTTGCCTATACCCGATGCACCACCTGCCATCCTGCCGACAAGATGCTCAAATACTGCTCGCGGTGCGGGCCACCTTTTATTGTCGTTACACATGCCATGAAAAAGTATACGGAATTGATGATCCAGAAAGGCGGTCAATTCAAGCCGTACTCTGATGCGGAGGCGGTCGCGATTGCACAGGCCTGGAACGGCTTGGTCGGTAATTGGGAGCCTGATTGGGGCTCCAAGGACGTCCATAAACTCCTGCAAGGCGATCAGGCACTGATTCGTTTGGCCGAAACCCCAGTGACTGAAAGACCAATAGAGTCGGCGCTGAAAAACAAGCAAGCACCGGGCTCGCATAAAGAGGATAGGAAAACCACTCCCTGATTTATCCCAATAGTTCATTAGAGAAATTCGCCTACTCTCCAATTGCGGCATTGTCTTTGTGGGAGCGGCTTTAGCCGCGACAGATCGTGCGGGGGATGACGGGGTTTGGAATGATGTTAAAATGCTCCGGCATCGTCCAGATACGCGAAAAATCCGCTGACCCAACAAATTGGCGAATGCTGATCGGCTGGAGCGCATGACGGCGCGTAGTTCCTGATTGACGAATATTCGGGCTATGTCAAATTGTTGCATGGCAATATCCCGCCGAATTGTTTGAGGCTGTCGAGTTACAAGAAAAAACGGCCTCACGCCTCCACGAGTTGTCGGCAGCGTGAAAGCGCAAAGATTCTCTTGCACGCCTGAAGCACGAGCCTGGAACCTTTGATTTGCTGGCAAATCGCGGTCTGCCCATGAGGCATCTTATTCCATTTCCATTTTAAAGATGCAACAATTTGTAGGTCGGGCTGCGCCCGACAGCCTGATTCGGCGGGCATAGCCCGCCCTTGAAAATGTACTTTTAATTTAGAATTGGAATTATCGCGCTCCACACATGAGGCGATCTGTTTCTGCAAGCTTTGTTCCACCTGACAAAAAGGGAGAGCCAATGAGAACTATTCGAATCATGTTGATGTTGATGGGGCTTTAACCGGCAATAGAAGCATAGCCCACGTCAGAACAAACACCGATTACGTCCGCTTAATTATTATTTGGCAATTGGCGGACAATTGTTTTTCAGGTTGATTTACCCTTTTGCAGCCTTGCCTCCGCCTGCTGCAACGCCTCCGGCAAGCCGAGCAAGACCAATACGTCTCCCGCCTGCAACAGCATTTCCTCGCTCGGTTTTGCGCCGCGCACACCATGGCGGCGCACCGCGTTGACTTCGATGCCCAGCGCCTCCAGCCCGATCTCTCGCAGCCTTTTGCCGACTGCCGGAGAGTCTTCCTTGAGCAATACGCTCAGGAAGCGCGATTGCAGTTTTTCGCTGACCTCGCCCGCCTCGTTTTTCGGGGTGCGCAAATAGCCGCTGAAAACCGCATAGCGGCGCGCGCGGCTCTCCTGTACGCGGCGGATCACGCGGGTAAGCGGCACGCCAGCCATCAGCAGTGCCTGCGAGGCGAGCATCACGCTGCCCTCCAGTACCTCGGCGACCACTTCCGCCGCGCCGGCTTCCTTCAAAGCCTCCACATGGGTATCGTCGTTGGTGCGCACCACGACGGGTAAATCGGGACGCAGTTCCTTGACATGGCGCAGGATCGCGAGCGAGGAATGCTTGTCCTTGTAGGAAACCACCAGTACCTTGGCGCGCATCAGGCCGGCCGCCATCAACACTTCGCGTTTGGCGGCATTGCCGTACACCACATTTTTTTTCGCATCCAAAGCCGTGCTCACGCGGCGCGAATCCAGATCCAGAGCTATAAATGGCAAATTTTCAGCTTCCAGGAATTGCGCCAGCGTGCCGCCGCTGCGGCCATAACCGCAAATGATGACATGCCCGCTGCTGCCCATGCTCTGGACGGCGATCTGGTGAATCTGCATGGCGCGGTCGGTCCATTCGGCGGCGGAAAAACGCCGCGCAATGGCTTCGCCGTGCTGTATCATAAAGGGCGCCGCAAGCATGGAAAGCAACATCGCCGCCAGGGTGATTTGCATGGTCGAGTCATTGAGCAAGTGCGCGCCGTCCGCCAGCGTCAGCAGCACGAAGCCGAACTCGCCGGCCTGCGCTAGGCCGATCGCGCTGCGCAACGCCACACCCCAATCTCCTTCCAGACCCCGCGCCAGCAATGCCACGATCAAGGCCTTGAACAGGATCAGCGCCAGCAATGCCAGCACTATCCAGCCAAAATCTTCCGCGACGAGCCACAGGTTGAGCTTCATGCCGATGGTGACAAAGAACAGGCCGAGCAGCACGTCGCGGAACGGCTTGATGTCTTCTTCCACCTGATAGCGGTATTCGGTTTCCGAAATCAGCATACCCGCTACAAACGCGCCCAGCGCCAGCGACAGGCCAGCCAGTTCGGTGAAATAAGCCAGCCCCAATGTGATGAGCAGCACGTTGAGCATGAATAGCTCGGAGGATTTTTGCCGCGCCACGACATGAAACCAGGATCGCATGATGTGCTGTCCGAACACCAGCAGCACCAGCAATACCACTGCAGCCTTGATCGTCGCATAGCCGAGCGTGGCATAGAGATCGTTCGGGTTCGAGGCCAGCGCGGGAATAATGATCAGCAGCGGAACAACGGCGAGATCCTGGAACAGCAGCACGCCCATCATCTGCTGGCCGAAAGGCAGGTTCAGTTCGGCACGCTCGACCAGCAACTTGCTGACGATCGCGGTGGAAGACATCGCCAGCACGCCGCCCAGCGCCAGACCGGCGCGCCAATCCAGCCCGAACAAGGCTGCGCCTGCCATGACCAGCGGCATGGTCGCAACCACCTGCGCGCCGCCCAAGCCGAATACCGTGTGTTTCATCGCCATCAGGCGCGACAGGCTGAATTCAAGGCCGATGCTGAACATCAGGAACACCACGCCAAACTCGGCGAGATGCCGGGTTCCCGCCGTATCGGGTATCCACGCCAGGGCATGCGGGCCGATCAGGATGCCGACCGTAAGATAGCCCAGCATCGCCGGTAAGTGGAGGATGCGGCACAGCACCACCACCATCACGGCGGTAGCGAGCAGGATAAGAACAAGCGAAAGCGAATTTTCCATCCGATTGAGTGTGTTATTTATTTCCCTCCGCGATAATGCCGCACAAACGCGCGATATGCAAAATTTCCGGCAAGCGGGTGCGAAGGAAAGATAAAAAATCGCTAAGGAAACGCAGATTTAATCCGTTCGTGGTTAAGTAGTGACTTAGCACGGGGTTATCGTGCTTAGTCAATACTTAGTTGTTACACCAGAGCTTGTCGAACCATGATCGGATTAAATCTATAACAATCAATTGGTACAGCCAACCCTTCGACAAGCTCAGGGCGAACGGGCGATTTAATCCGCGTTTCCCTAATCTTACTGTGTCACAAAGCGATCAAGGGATGCAGTGCAAGGCAAAATCGGGCGAAAAAGCGGAGTTTACATATCGTAAATGAGCATTTTGAGCCCGATTTTAACGCCGCAATGCGCCCTTCAGCGCTTTGTGACACAGTAAGACTAACCGGGCGCACGTTCCGGGTCAGGCTCAAACATCGCAGCAGGGTTCATTTGCAGCGGTCGCATGGGTCATCAGGAATGCGATATCTCTGTCTTTCATCGGTTTGCCATAAAAAAACCCCTGTACTTCATCGCAGCCGTTCTGCCTGAGAAAATCAACCTGATCCTGGGTTTCCACGCCTTCGGCAATAACCTTCAGCTTCAGGCTGTGGCCCATGCTGATGATCGCCATGACAATGCCATCGTCATTGACACCGGCTTTGTGATCTCTCACGAATGATTGGTCGATTTTCAGTTTGTCGATGGGAAAGCGCTTCAGATAACTGAGCGATGAGTAACCGGTGCCAAAATCATCGATGGCAATTTGAATGCCGATTGCGCGCAATTCATCCAGGATACCGATGGCAATTTCCTCGGTATGCAATGCAATATTTTCGGTAATTTCCAGCTCCAGATACTCGGGAGATAACCCGGTTTCTTCCAGAATTCTCCGGATCATATCGGCCAATCCCGGTTGCCGGAACTGTATTACCGACAAATTAACCGCCACGCGAATAGGCGGCAGCCCCGCATCCTGCCATTGCTTGTTCTGCGCGCATGCGGTTCGCAACACCCACTCGCCGACGGGGACGATTAACCCCGTTTCCTCCAGCAGCGGGATAAACTCGGCGGGCAAGATCAAGCCGAATTCCGGGTGATGCCAGCGTATCAGCGCTTCCGCGCCGATAATCCGGCCGCTGAAAAGATCGAATTGCGGCTGGTATTGAAGCGCGAGTTCTTTTTGCGCCAAAGCGTGGTAAAGGGCGCTTTCCATGATCAGCCGCTGCTTTCCCTGGTTGTCCATCTCGGGTTTGTACGCCTTGTAACTGCTGCCACCCGCCGCTTTTGCACTGTAGAGCGCGGACTCGGCATTCTTGAGCAGATCGTCCCATTCCTGCCCGTCACCGGGGTAAAAACTTACCCCCACACTGGTTTTGACAAACAGTTCCTGGCCGTTTATTTGAAATGCGTCATCCATGCATTGATGGATGGTGGCTGCAATTTCACTGGCACCAGCTTCATGTTCCAGGCCGGGCACGACAGCAACAAACCGGTCTGCACCGAGCCGGGCAATGAAATCTTCCTTGCACAGCGCCGCGCACAAGCGCTCGGCCGTTTCGACCAGCACCTTGTTCCCGGCCCACATGCCAAGCGATTTGGTCACTTGCCGGAAGCGGTTCAGATCGATCAGGAATACGGCAAAGGCTTGATTATCTCCGGCTTGGTTATCTCCCCCGCCAGAATCATCTTTGTCGCGCATCAAAGCGCGGAGGTGCTTGAACAAATACTCGCGGTTCGGCAGTCCGGTCAAGCTGTCGAAATGCGACACACGGTGAAAGTCTTCGCGCATCATCTTGAGATCGGTGCGCAGTACCGACTCCTTGAGTTCCCGTTCGACAACGGCGACCAACTTGGTCAGATTGTCCTTGCGGATAAAGTCCCTTGCGCCGTGCCGCATGGCCTCTATCGCCACCTCATCCGGAATCAGTCCGGAAACGATGATGAAAGGCACGTCTTTGGCAATTCCATGCACGATTTTCAGCGCGGATATCGAATCCAGCGAGGGCAAATTGTGGTCGCAAATCACCATATCCCAGATTTGCTGTTGAATGGCGGATTTGAGCGTTTCCGCAGTCTCGACACGCTCGTGTTGAATCGTGAACCCGCCTTCGGCCAATTCGTTGCGGATAAGCTCGAAGTCGTCCTCGGAATCTTCGATCGCCAAAACACGCAGCATTTTTTCTGTTGCATTCATACAGTAGCTCCCGCGTAATCTGTTCAACCCGGCAATTGCGGCCGCATTGTGGCGCAATCATCCATGCCTGCCGTGATAATACCAAGAAAAAACAGCTTGCTGGTGCAGCAAGCACGGTAGGTTGGGCTGAACGTTGTTTGTGAAGCCCAGCATGACGAAGAATAAATGCTGTGGTGGATGACGTTTGCAAGCAGGGTATGTTGGGTTACGCTGTGCTCAGCCCAATCTACGGCCCTGAATAATTGGCCCGGACAGAAATTCGGGCTGAAAATACAGCTACAATTATGCACCGCTTCGAACGGCGAAGCAGTTAACGGATAAGGAGGTTATTTTGTCTTCATCGAATGATGCAAAACCGAAAGCGGAAGCCGGAACAAATGAGGCCAGCGAACGTCGCAAACATTTAAATCTGCGGGAAATTTTTGAAGATGCCTGCTGGATAACGAAACCGTTTTTCGATTCCACCCAGACATGGGGCAATGCATCGCTGACGATATATGCCCGCCAAGCCTTGTGCGAGGCCTATCCGAGTTTGACCCAGCAGGAGATCGCCATCCTCTATGCTTCGGTGGAGCGTCACCATAAGGCAGTCCTGAACCGGAAAAAGTAACAAGGTGTTTTTTGCACCCATTGTTTCAACCCGGAAAACATTGCGGCTGGGGTGTGCAATGCATCCTGCGCGGTTTGCTGTTGTTTCTCCCGTTTGCCGCAGGCGCCGCAGAATATTCCCTCAATATCGCCGACATTAGCGCACCAGAGTTCTCGGCGCGCGGCATCAGGCTGGTGTTGCCGGCAGACGGCTCGGCAGATTTTCGGTTTGCCCATTTGCGGCTGCATCAATACACATTTCGCGATGTGCATATTCGCTGTGCCGGTTTCACGCTTTCCACGGCACGGATAGCATGCCGCAACGGCAAGCTGGATGCGGTGCCGGGGGCAACGCTGGAATTCAGTTATGGCTTCGCTGCGCGGCAGGTGCAGTTTGCATTTAACGCGGCGAACGATGAAATGTGGCGGCTCGATGGCCGGTTCGGCGATCGCGGCTGGCAGGCTGCGGTAAAGTTGCGCAATGCGCAGAGCAAACGGTTGACGGATTTCTTGCTGCCCCGTATGCGGGTATCGGATCTGCCACTTCCCACCCAGGGAAAACTGGATGGCACATTGCGCGTGAGCGGCAATGCGTCCGGTGCGGTAGCGTTTGATGTGGATGTGCGGTTGGCGGATATCGGCTTCAGCGATGCGAGCGGTTTGCATGCGGCGGAAAGATTGCGCGGCTCAATCAGGCTCGATGCTGCACGCAAGGAAGGCTTGTGGCGCTGGCAAGGCAACCTTGCATGGCGCAGCGGCGAAGTGTTCTGGCAGCCGCTGTATCTGAAGGGCGGCCATGCACTGGACGCTGCGGGGAATTTTGATGGCGCACGCCTGCACGTCGAGCAAGCGCGGGTGGATTTGCCGGATATCGGGCGCGTGCAATTCTCGGCGCTGTGGGACGTCAACAATAGTGAATTATTGGAAGGCGCGTCACGCGGCAACCATCTGGCGCTCGGGGAAATTTTTGCCGGATATGCCAAGCCGTTTCTGGTCGGGGGCGCGCTGGCCGAATCAACACTGTATGGGCATGCCGATGTGGAATGGCAGTACCGCAATGGCGCGACGCAATCGCTGCGCTTTACTTTGCGCGATGCGGGCATTGCCGATGCCTCACGGCGTTTTGCGCTGCTGGGCGTGAACAGCCAGGTCGATTGGCAGGCGGACACGTCGCGCACTGCCGACATCGCTTTTGCCGGTGGTGCATTGCTCGGCGTGCCGCTCGGTGCGGGGCGGTGGACGGTGCAAATGCGCGGCATGGAATTCAGCGTGCCGCAAGCGGTTTTGCCGGTGCTGGATGGCAAACTCGAACTGCATGATTTCCGGCTGTATCGCGCAGCGAACCCGGTAGTGCAGACAGACAAGCCGTGTAGCGATTGCCCGCAAAGGGGCGCATGGCGTTGGCAGTTTTCCGCATCGCTGGGGCGTATTTCGATGGCGCAGTTCAGCCAGGCGGCGGGCTGGCCAATAATGCTCGGCACATTGGCGGGACGCATTCCCAGGGGCAGCTATGACGGCGATAAAATTCGTGCGGATGGCGCGCTGATGTTCAATGTGTTTGACGGCACGGTGGTGGCGACCCGGCTTGAATTGGCGGATGCATTCGGGCGGGCGCCGCGCCTGTCCGGCAATCTGGCAATGCGCGAGCTTGATCTGGATTTGCTGACCCGCACTTTCTCGTTTGGCAACATGCAGGGGCGTATCGACGCGGAGGTGAACAATATGCAATTGCAGGATTGGCAGCCGGTGAGTTTTGATGCGCGCGTGTTCAGCAGCGCCGGAAACTATCCGAAAAAAATCAGCCAGAATGCCGTGCAGAATCTGACTGCATTGGGTGGCGCCGGGGCGGGGGCGGCGATACAACGGAGCTATCTGCGCTTCTTTGAAAATTTCGGCTATGAACGCATCGGCTGGCGTTGCGTGCTGCATGACGGCGTGTGCCTGATGAGCGGTCTGGAGGGCGGCAGCGAGATGGCTTACCCCATTATTAAAGGCGCCGGTATCCCGGCCATCAACGTTATCGGCTACAATCGTGCTGTTTCCTGGGGTGAGCTGACCACGCGCCTGAAGCGGGTGATCCAGAGCAATGCTCAGCCGATTGTCAAATAAACGGATCGTGATGAAAAGAGTTTTGAAAGTAATTAAAGGCCAACCGGCGCAACTGTTTCCAACGGCAAGCCTCTGGATCGTTTTGTCCGCAGCGGTATTTACCCTGAGCGCCTGCGTAACCATCAATATTTACTTTCCCGCTGCGGCTGCCGAAAAAGCGGCTGACAAAATCATTGATGAGGTTTGGCAAATCAAGAAAAATGATACCGAACCGTCGAATAAATCAGTTGCGCCGGAAAACGGGAACAATGAGCCTGCTGCGAAGGGAATCAAATGAAAACGTGCGAAGCAACTTACGCCAAGGCACTTCTCAAATTTGCGGCCTTGCTGGTTTCGTCGATTGCCGCAATGAATGCGTTTGCTGCGGCAGATTTTGAAATCGATACGCCGGGTGTGGCCGCCCTCAAACAATTGATGCGGGCGCGTCACGCGCAACTTGCCGGCTACTATACCAGCGGGGCGGTCGGCCTGACGGCAGACGGGATGATCGGATTGCGCGATGTCAGCGCCGTGCCACAGGCAGAACGCTATACGATATTTGCACTGGTGGCCGCAGAAAACCAGAATCGCAACGCGCTGTATGCTGAAATTGCCCGCGCAAACAGCCACCCGGAATGGGAAGGCGAAATCCGCAACACCTTCGCCAGGCGCTGGGTGCAGAACGCCCGGACAGGCTGGTGGATACAGGACGATGACGGTTGGGAGCGGCGCTGACGGACATAACAATTGTGCCATCCCTGATAATGAAAGTTTCCCCCTATCCAAATCCCCCTCGCTACGCGCTCCCCCTTCGCAAATGGGAGAAAGGGCAAACGAATCGCTACGCGAGTTTCACGTTAAATGGGTTGTTCTTCAGTCGCTGGCTGATGGGCAAATTCCGGCTTGGCAACCCAATCTCCTTCAACCAAACCACCGTGCACGTGTGCCTGACCTTACGCTGATTAAATGAGTCCCACTCTTGTTTTCGACATTGAAACCATTCCCGACATTGCCGGGCTGCGCGTTCTGCATGAGCTCGATGCGCGGGTGAGCGATGCCGAAATGGCGGAGATGGCCTTCCAGCTTCGCCGCCAGAAAACCGGCAGCGATTTTTTGCCGCATCATTTGCAACGCGTCGTGGCGATTTCCTGCGCGTTGCGCGAAGGCGATCATTTCCGTGTCTGGTCGCTGGGCGGTCTGGAAGAAGAGGAGGGCAGCATCATCCAGCGTTTTTTCGACGGCATCGACAAATATACGCCGCAACTGGTGTCGTGGAACGGCGGCGGTTTCGACCTGCCGGTGCTGCATTATCGCGGGCTGATCCACGGTGTGCAGGCCGCGCGTTACTGGGATATGGGCGAAGATGACAAAGAATTCAAATGGAACAATTACATCAGCCGCTACCACGCCCGCCATCTCGACCTGATGGACTTGCTGGCGATGTATTCCGGGCGCGCCAATGCGCCGCTGGATGAACTCGCCAAGCTGATCGGCTTCCCCGGCAAACTGGGTATGGATGGCAGCAAAGTGTGGGAGGCATACCAGCAAGGCAAGCTCGAAGAAATCCGCAATTATTGTGAAACCGATGTAGCCAATACCTATCTGGTCTTCGCGCG
>JACREC010000002.1 GCA_016218445.1 Nitrosomonadales bacterium | reverse complement strand
TCTGGTATCTTTCTACTTCAGTAAGGTGTGTGTAATTCATCTCGTGCAACTCGATTTGGCGATCAAGAAGCTCGGCAGATTACCTCACCTTACTCCTTGTCGCGTTGACTCATCGTTGCACTTCGTTGTTGAATCCGCGGCTACTTTATTTTGGCGAAGCAAAAGAAAGTGACTAGCTACCGGGCTACCCCCGGCGAAGTTGATTTAAGGAACGATCATGAAACTCCGCGTATTGATCCTTGGCTATGGCGAAATGGGGCATGCCATGGAGTATCTGCTGGCGGCGCGGCACGATGTGCGCATCTGGAACATGGGCACGGTGGTGAAGGGCGTCCACTCGACGCTGGAGGACGAGGTGGCCGAGGCGCAGGTGATCCTGTTCTGCCTGCCAGTGAATCCTCACCATGAGATCGCCAGCCGCATCGCACCGCATCTCGCAAAAGACAGCCTGTGCCTGACCATTGCCAAGGGGCTGGATGAATCGGGGCGGACGGCTGCGCAGGTGTTCGAATCCATATTTGCGGGCAAGCATCACTACGGGGTGGTGTATGGCCCGATGATCTCGGAGGAGCTCAGGGCGGGGCGGCATGGCTTTGCCGATGCGGTGTTGTCCGACGCGGCGGATTTCGAGATGATGCACAGCCTGTTTCGGGGCAGCACGCTGGTGTGCCAGCAGGCGGCGGACATGCACGGCAGGAGCTGGTCGGTGATCCTGAAGAATGTGTATGCGATCATGTTCGGCGTAGCGGATGAGCTGAAGCTGGGCAAGAACATGCGCGGACACCTGATGGTCGCCGCGATTGCGGAATTGTCCGGCATTGTGCAATCGTTCGGCGGGCAGGCGCACACGCCCTACAGCTACGCCGGACTGGGCGACCTGATGACGACAGGCACCAGCGAGGATTCGCATCACCATACACTGGGGCGGCAACTGGTGCGCGGCGAGTGGTCGGACATCTCCGGCGAGGGGGTGCATACCTTGCAGATGGTGGAGAAATATCACCTGTTCGATTGGCGCGCCTGCCCGCTGTTTTCGCTGGCGCGGGACATTGTCACCGCGCCGGAGGCACTGCGTGAAAGGGTGGAGGATTATCTGAGGCAGCTGCGCGAGACGGAGAGTTGCGCGATCTGAGCCGGAGTCGCCGTGCCTACGCAGATCAGCAAGCGTAGATCCTATGGTGGTGATTCACATGGGCACCTCTAAAAATTCGTCGCACCGGCGAAGGCCGGTGTCCAGCCTATTGAAAATACTGGATTCCGGCCTTCGCCGGAATGACGAAACCTGAATTTTTAGAGGTGCCCATATCCACAAAAAAGCCCGCATACACCCGCAAGGGGTCGCTTTGCAGGCGACTTGCAACCAGCCGGAGGCTGGGCAAGATCGTCACCGCCGCGGTTGTACCAAAGGCAGGCAATCCACTACGCAGCAAGCTGCGTGTGGAATTGACACTAAGGGGCTGAAGCCCCAACAACACACGCAGTGCGGGCTTAGTTTTATTGGCTGGCTACAGCTTAGTGCAGATGCCCGCCCTCACCATGCGTGTGCCCATGCTCCAACTCCTCGGCAGTGGCGGCGCGCACGCCGGTGACAATGCCAACGAAGTTCAGCGTCTTGCCGGCGAGAGGGTGGTTGCCGTCCACAGTCACCTCATCATCCGTCACGTCCACCACGGTGTACAGCATGTAGTCTTCATCGTCGGCATCTTCCGCGCCGCCCTCAAACTGCATGCCGATGGCGATTTCATCCGGGAACAGGTTGCGCGGCTCGACGCGCACCAGATCGTGCTCATACTCACCAAAGGCCTCATCCGGTTCCATCGTGACTTCGAATTTCGCGCCCACATCCTTGCCATGCACTGCCTCTTCCACCGCCGGAAAGATGCCGTCATAACCACCGTGCAGGTAGCTGACCGGGTCGTCGGTCTTTTCCAGCAGGGTGCCATTTGCATCGGACAGTTCATAGCGCAGGGATACGACGGTGTCTTTTGCAATCTTCATTTCAGTTCCTTTATCAAATTAAAAATTTCTCCTGCATGACCGAGCGCGTGGACACCGTATTTTTTGCCGCGCTGCGCCTCCAGGCTGAACATCTCCATGTCCGCATCGGGTAGCTCGAATTGTGGTGCGTCCATTCCAGCCCGCAACAGCATGAATAGCCATGCCTCCCGCGAAGAATTTTAACTTATTTCGTTTACCGCGAAAGCATTTTGTGCGCATATTTTTGTGCGCACCGGCGGGGCTATAATTTGTATGATGAGTTATTTTGACCACTGGTGGGCAAACGACTATATTGTGTCCGTCGAAAGCAAGCAAAGGCAACCTCATGAGTGATGATCTGCAACACACCGCCTTGAACGGAACGGCGGATTACATAGCGGCACTGGATACGTTATGCAGCCTGGCGCAACACAACCTGTGTGTCTTTGAAAAAAATTTTGAGGGTATCGGTTTCAATTCTGAAGCGCGCCACGACACCCTGCGCCGCTTCCTGCTCGCCAACCCGGCCAACCGCCTGCACCTGCTGGCGCATGACGCGCGCCCGATAGTGCAACACTGCCCGCGCCTGATGCTGCTGTTGCGCCAGTTCGGCCACAGCATGCACATTTACCAGACACCCCAGCACTTGCAACACCTGTCCGAGCCCTTCGCGGTGGCGGATGACTCACACTATGTGCGTCGCTTCCATTTTGACGACCCGCGCGGCATCCTGGCGCAACATGATGTCGAGGGCGCACGCGTCCTGAAATCACGTTTTGCGGAAATGTGGGCGTCCTCTCATCCGGCGCTCTCTGCGACCACCTTGGGGCTATAACCCCTAAAAAATTATGCATTTTTCCGGAAAGTTGATAGAATGCCGCGCCTTCGCTGTAGCATCAGCTGCGGCGGATTGAATTCTTTGGTTTTTTTGTGTGGTCATTAAATAATGAAGGAAAAGTAAATGAAATACTCTGCTCTGGTTGCTGCATTGTTGGCACTGTCCTTAACCGCCTGTGGCAAAACCGAAGAACCGGTTGCTGCACCAGCGCCGGCTCCGGCTGCTGCACCTGCTCCTGAAGCTGCCTCGGCACCTGCTGCCGCTGAGGCTGCTCCAGCACCTGCTGCTGCTCCGGCTGCTGAGCCTGCAAAGAAATAAGCAGGGTTTGCCCGACAAAAAAGCCGACGCAAGTCGGCTTTTTTGTTGCCTGTCACACAACATTCATAAAATCTCGCGCCAACCCAACCCCTCTTTTTGGGTTGCCACGGCAATCCAGTCGCTATTGCAATTCAACACTGCGCTCAATGCAGCAACTGCCAACTCCCGCGTATTGTTCTTGCGGCTCAGGTGTGCCGCCACGATGTGCTGCAGGCGGCTATTGTCCAGCAGTGCCAGCAACGCCGCTGCCTCTGTGTTGCTCAAATGGCCGAACCGGCCGCCGACACGCTGCTTGAGGCTTGATGGATAGTCGCCATTGGCCAGCATTTCGGGATCATGGTTGGTTTCCAGCACCAGCGCATCACAGCCGCTCAGCGTCGCCTCGATGTGCGGCGTGGCGCAACCGGTATCGGTCAGCACCCCCAGCCGTCTTGCCCCGTCGCTGAACACATACTGTACCGGTTCGTCCGCGTCGTGCGGCACGGCATAAGGCTGCACCTGCAACTCGCCGATGGCAAAGGAATGATGGGGGTTGATTTCGGTCAGTCCGGGCAAACAGGCAAGCAGCTCGCACTGTGCCTGCCGCGTGCCGTGCGTCAGCCATACCGGGATGGAATGTTTGCGCGCCAGGCGCGCCACCCCGGCAATGTGGTCGCCGTGTTCGTGCGTCACCACGATACCGCTGATGCTGTCGGCTGCCAGGCCGAGGCGCGCCAGGCGCGCGCCGGTCTCAACCAGGGTGAAGCCGCAATCCATCAGCACACAGGTCCGGCCAGCCTGCACCAGCAGTGCGTTGCCTTCGCTGCCGCTGCCGAGTGAGGCGAAGCGCATATGGGTGCTTCTAGAAATTCAGAGTTCGTCCAAATGCAAGGCGCGAGAAAATTTTTGCAGCGCCGCATATGACGTATATGTAAGCAAGAAAATTTTTTAGCAACGCAGCAGTTGGGCTGAAATCTGGATTTATAGAGGTGCCCATAAGCGGTGGCTATTTCCCGGTCAGATTCTGATACAGCACGTCAATAATCCGCTGGGTAAGGTGGTTGCTCTCACCATTGCCATTATTGGCGGCCACTTCGCAATCGGTACTGCCTTCATGCACGGTCACCTGATAACGCGCAGGCTTGGCGCTGTCCTCATTGCGCCAGAAAGCCAGCTTGTCGAGCCAACCCTTTTCCTTGGCGGCATCCGCCACACGCACGAAGTACACGCCATTGGCCCTGTCCTTGTCTTCCACCACAATGCCTGCGCGCTCCAGCGCCAGGCCTACCTTGCGCCAGCTCTTGTCGAACGGCTCGCTCAACAAAATGGTCTTGTTGCCATCGGCAAGCGTTTGCAGCCTGGGTGCGGCGACCGTTTCCCGCGCGGATTCGGCGGACGCACCTTGCGCCTTGGCCTGTGCTTCCGCCTCACCTCCCAGCTTGGCCATCAGCATTTGCAACATGGTGATTTCCATCTCGGGATCATTCGGGCGCGACTGCCACTTGGAAGTGTTCGCGTCCTTGTCCAGCACCTCTTCCTTGCCATAATAGCTGATGTAGATTTCCGTGCTGCTGCCATCCTTGCTGCGTTCCAGGCGGGTGCGGTACATATCCATCTCGCCCGAGTCATACAGGTTGTCGAATACCTTGCCTATGGCGCTGCGCAGGCCGCCCTTCGGGATCTTGGCGCGGTTCTCCGCCCAGTCGGTTTCAATGATGCCGGCCTGCGGATTTTCGGTCTTGATGACGAAGCCCTTCTCCTGCCAGAATGCTTTGATCTGCGTCCACAGGTTTTCCGCCCTGTCAGCCACCACCAGCCAGTGCAATGGGCCATTACGCTCCAAATGCACATTCTTCGCTTCAGGCAACACGGTGGCGGCAGCCCGCGTCTGCGGGGAAGCGCCACCCTTGGCGAAATCGGAATAGCTTGCCACAGTTTCCTCGCCGCTATCCGGAATGGTGTAGCGATCCTCCACCCCTGGTGCGGTCAGGTCCGGCGGGACTTCCAGCGACGGCACCTTGACTGCGGCGGATTTGTAGTCAACACGCTTGCCCTCAAAATCCATGGTGCCGCATCCGGCCAAAGCCAACATTACAATGGACAATGCGGAAAGATTCAGTGTTCTCATGCTTCTCTTCAAATGCTTCTCCTCAAATCAATGCCTGTGTACTTCAAATCACTCCCGCCTGGCGCATCGCGTTCTCCACCATGCCCTGCGAGGCGGCAGACAGCGGCGTAAGCGGCAAGCGCAGCACATTCTTTATTTTTCCCATGCGCGCCACCGCCCATTTTACCGGGATCGGATTGGCTTCGACGAACAGGTGGCGATGCAGCCCCAGCAAGCGGAAATTGATCTCGCGCGCCTTGGCCACCTCGCCGTTCATGGCAGCAGTACACATCTCGTGCATCAGCCTTGGCGCCACGTTGGCCGTGACCGAAATCGTGCCATGCGCGCCCAGCAGCAGCAGCGCCAGCGTGCTCGCATCGTCACCGCTATAGATCGCGAAATCCCCGGGCGCACGCTGCAACAGGTCGCTGCCGCGCTCGATGTTCCCGGTCGCATCCTTGATGCCGACGATATTGGGAATCTGCGCCAGGCGCAGCACCGTGTCGTTATGCATGTCCGCCCCGGTGCGTCCCGGCACGTTGTACAGGATGTGCGGCATGTCCACCGCCTCGGCGATGGCCTTGAAGTGCCGGTACAGGCCTTCCTGCGTCGGCTTGTTGTAATAAGGCACCACCGTCAACGAAGCCTGCGCGCCGGCCTTCTTCGAGAAGGCGGCCAGTTCGATGGCTTCCTTGGTGGAATTCGCGCCGGTTCCGGCAATCACCGGGATGCGTCCGGCGGCATGTTCCACCGCAAGCTGGATCAGCAACTCATGCTCTTCCACATCCACAGTAGGGGATTCGCCCGTGGTACCCACCACCACGATGCCATCCGTGCCCTGCGCAATGTGAAAATCAATCAGCGCACGAAAGGCCGCCAGATCCAGGCTGCCGTCCTCGTGCATTGGAGTGACTATTGCAACAATACTGCCTTTAATCATGACCGCGCGCCACGGCTGTAAAAGTACTCATTTTAACCGAAACCCTTACGGATTGCGTTACAAACAACGGGCTGCTGTGGAATAATTCGACCACTGTGAAAACGCTTACCCTCACCCCACCATGACTTTACCCGACCTGCATCCCGGCGAAATTGCCACTATCGTCGCGGTCCACACCGAGGAACCGTTGCACCAGCGCCTGCTGGCGATGGGTTTCCGCAGCGGCAAGCAGATTGAACTGATCCGCAAGGCCAGCTTTTCCGGCCCGCTGCAAGTGCGCATCGGCACCACCGACATCCTGCTGCGGCGCAGTGAAGCAGCCAAAATCAAGGTATGTAAAGCATGAAACGGATTGCCTTATTGGGAATGCCCAACACCGGCAAATCCACGCTGTTCAACCGCATGACCGGCGGCGCGGCGCGCGTCGGCAACTGGCCGGGGATTACCGTCGAATTGCTCAGCGGCAAAATTCTGCTGGGTAGCGACATGGTGGAAATCATCGACCTGCCCGGCATCTACGACATGCACGGCTTCTCGGATGACGAACAAGTGGTGCGCCATTTTCTGCACGACAACGTGCCCGACTTGGCACTGGTCATCCTCAATGCCACGCAGATCGAACGCCAGATAAGCCTGCTGCTGCAACTCAAGCAGCTCGATATGAATCTGGTGGTGCTGCTTAACATGGCCGACGAAGCGAAAAGATTCGGCATCAGCATCGACAGCAAGAAAATGTCGGAACTGCTGGACATGCCGATTTTCCTGCTCAGCGCAAAATACGGCACGGGCTATCCGGAAGCCTTGCAAGCCATCGGCAAAGCGTTGCGCTACCCCACGCCCAGCATGGCCGAGCAATTGCGCAGCCAGCTGGAACAAGACGGGCATATCGAATCCGAGATGGCGCGCGTGCTGAAACACACCGTGCAAATCCCCGCGCGCCTGTCGGATAACCTTACGGAAAAACTGGATCGCGTGATGCTGCACCCGTGGCTGGGACTGCCGATTTTCTTCGCCGTCATGTATCTGCTGTTTCAGGGCATTTTCCTGTTCGGCCAGCCGCTGCAAACCGGCGTTAACGATTTGTTCGGCTGGCTGCGCGGTGCCGCCGTCGCCCCTTTGCTCGCCAGCCTGCCCGCCGCGCTGCAAGGCCTGCTGCTGGACGGTGTCTACAATGGCGTGGCAACCGTCGCGGCGTTTGTGCCGATCATCATCCTGTTCTTCTTGTTCATGGCGATGGTGGAAGACAGCGGCTACCTGTCGCGCGCGGCCTTTTTGATGGACGCGCTGATGGCGCGCCTCGGCCTGGATGGGCGCGGCTTCGTCATGATGCTGATGGGCTTCGGCTGCAACGTGCCCGCGCTGATGGGCACGCGCGTGATGCGTTCGCGCGCCATGCGTTTGCTCACCATGCTGGTGATCCCGTTCTCGCTGTGCTCGGCGCGCCTGCAGGTATTTGTGTTCATCACCGCCGCGCTGTTCTCGCCAAAGGCGGCGCCGGTGGTGCTGTTCAGCCTCTATCTGTTCAGCTTCGCCGCCGCGATACTCACCGCGCTGTTATTCAAGGGCCGGTTCAAAAATAACGAACCGTTCGTGCTGGAACTGCCGCCGTACCGCTTTCCCACCGCGCGCCAGATGGCACTGCGCGGCTGGCTGGAAGTGCGGCACTTTTTGCGCCGCGCCACCAAGTTCATCATCGCCGGCGTGGTGCTGGTCTGGCTGCTCACCCATCTGCCGCCCTCTGCCGCACCCGCCAGCAGCGACACGCTGGCCGGCATGATCGGCAGCTGGCTGCATCCGCTGTTCGCCCCCGTCGGTATCAACGAACAACTCACCATCGCCCTGATCTTCGGCTTTGTTGCCAAGGAAATCGTCATCGGCGCACTGGCGGTGATTTACGGCCTCTCCGGTGCAGCGCTCAGCGGCGCACTGGGACAGCAACTGGATTGGGTGCAAGCCTACAGCTTCATGCTGTTCACCCTGATCTACACCCCGTGCCTGGCCACCGTCGCCACCCTGCGCAGCGAATCCAAACAGCTTGGTTTCACCGCGCTGTCTATCGCCTGGTCGCTGGTGCTGGCATGGCTGGTGAGCTTCGCGTTTTATCAGGGTGCGAGGGCATTGGGGTACTAAACCGAAGCAGAAAAAAGTTAACCAAAGTTGCACTTGATCCTTGAATTCGCCAAACGAGTTTTTCAACAGAATAGCGGCATAGCGGGCAACAAGCTAATTTTAACGTCAATCTGTTAAGCTCACGGTTAACGTTATTAACCACCGTTTTATGACACCGATACAACCGACCTCCTGGCTGGGCATTGCCGTACTGCTGATTTTCAGCATCGGCATGCTGCTCATCATTTTTGAAGCCAAGCTGCACATGGACAAGTTCAAGCCGGCGCTGTTCATGCTGTCGGCCTTCCTGCTGATTGGGATATATTACCGGCTTTCCGGCGACGACCCGCAACGCTTCGAGCATTTCGTGGAGATGCAGAAGGAAACCGGCAGCGAACTGTTCGCGCTAATCGCCTTCATGGCGTTCATGTGGATGATCGTGGAAATGCTGGCCGAGCGCGGCATATTCAGCGCCCTCAACAGTTACCTCATTGCCAGAGGGCTCAACGCCAGTGCGATGTTCTGGGCAAACGGTGCGCTGGCCGCGCTGCTCAGCCCATTCATCAACAACATCACCAGCGCGATGATTTTCGGCAAGTCGATCAAGGAAATTTCGCGCAACCAGAACTACCGCCACGTCGCACTGTGCAACCTGGTTGTCGCCTCCAATTCCGGCGTGTGGTTCCTCGGCACCGCCACCAGCCTGATGGTGGTGCTGGCGGGCAAGATCAGCATCGTGGGGCTGCTCGCGCTGCTGCCCGCAGGCATCATCGGCTGGGCGGCCAGCGCCGCCGTGCTGCAACTGTTTTACCTGAACCGGCTGCAAGGTGAATTGATCGACAACACACCGGACGATGTGCATATCAAGCGCGGCGGTATCGGCATGATCTTCTTCGGCATCGCCGCCATCAGCAGCGCCGTAATAATGAACATCGTGCTGCACATCGACATTGAATACGCCATCGGCATGGGCCTGTCCATCCTCGGTATGTATGCATGGCGCCTGAAGCATGGCGGGCATAATGTAATGCTGCTGGTGCAACTGCAAAAGGTGGAGTGGAACACGCTGCTGTTTTTCATCGGCATCATCAGCGGCGTAGCCGCACTCAACCATGTCGGCTGGCTATCCTATATCTCGCGGCTGTTCGAGACGTTCTCGCCCATTGCGGTGAACGTGCTGCTGGGTGTGATTTCCGGCGTGCTGGATAACGTGCCGGTGGAAGCCGCCGCACTGATGTCCAACCCGCAACTGAGCCCCTCGCAATGGGCGCTCAACGCGCTCATGGTGGGCATCGGTGGCAGCCTCACGGTGATCGGCTCCGCCGCCGGGGTAATGGTGATGTCCATAGACAAGAGCTACAGCTTCGGCACGCATTTAAAATTCCTGCCCGCGATTCTCACCAGCTTTTTTGTATCGCTGGGCGTATGGTATGTGCAATTTGAAATACTGGGATGGCACGGATGATAGAAACGCTTACCCTCATCACCCTGTCCGTCCTGTTTCTCGTATTCTTTCGCCCCGGCAAGACGCCACCGTTGGACAACCCGCTGATTATCCAACGCCCGGGGCAGCATCACATAACGCTGGCGCCACAACTCAACCTGGCGCAACCGCTGGTTGAAGCAATTTCGAAAGAAATCAGGGCGCAGGTGCAGGCGCAAGAAAACTGCGCAACACAATGCTTCGAAGTGCGCGACAAACAAGTCACGGCACATGGGCAGGAATTCTATCTGCTCGCCATTACCCGGCGCAACGGCATGCTGTACTTCCAGGCCATCGCGCCACGCCCGCTGGTGCGCGACAGGGACAGCCACTTCAACACGCTGATGGAATTTGCCCATGCCGCACTGGCCAATGTCCCCGCACCTGACACACACAATGCTGAAGCAGGCGAGCAGATCGCTGCCGCAACAATTAGTGCCGCGCAACAACACCAGATCGAAATCAAACGCTTGCTGGGTTAAACTTGCGGTGCCAGCACGTCTGGTACCGCACTCCGTTAAGTACACAACTTGTTGTGGAGTAATACCAACATGCCTCCCAGCGCTGCCATCGTATGGCTTGAGCTCATTACCTGCGGATTTCTCATCGGCATAGCGGGTGCCAAGCTCTCCCGCTATGCCGATGTTATCGCCGATAAAACCGGTTTATCGGGCAGCTGGATCGGGCTCATCCTGCTCGCTACCGTCACCTCATTGCCTGAACTGACTACAGGTATCAGTTCCCTCACACTGGCCGATGTTCCGAATATCGCTGTCGGCGATGTGTTCGGCAGCTGCGTGTTCAACCTCGCCATTCTGATCGTGCTGGATTTTCTGCTACGCGGCGAATCGGTTTACCGCCGCGCCAGTCAAAGCCATATCCTCTCGGCGGGATTCGGTGTCGTACTGATTGGCTTCGCCGGGCTCAACGTGCTGCTCGCCAACAAGACGGCTGCATTCAATATTGCGCATATCGGTGCTTATACGCCGATAATAATCTTGCTCTACCTCGTCGCCATGCGCGCATTGTTCGTGCATGAGCGCGCCCAGGTACGCGAATTTGTCGGACAAATTGCAGATCGTTATCCCGAGATTACGCTTAGAGTGGCCGCCATCCGGTACGGTGTCGCCGCCGTAGTCGTGATTATTGCCGGTTCTTTCCTGCCTTTCGTCGGGGCACAACTGGCTGAAGTCATGGGCTGGCACAAAACTTTTGTCGGCACTCTGTTTGTTGCCGGGGTCACCTCTTTGCCGGAGCTCGCGGTCACCGTTGCCGCACTGCGTATAGGCTCCATCGACATGGCGATAGCCAACCTGCTGGGCAGCAACCTGTTCAACATTTTCATTCTGGCATTTGACGACCTGATCTTCTTCAAAGGCCCACTGCTCTCTCATGTCTCTCCCATGCATGCAGTGTCCGCCGTGTCAGCCGTAGTCATGAGCGGAATCGTCATCATCGGCCTGGTATACCGGGCGAACACGCGCCTGTTGAGAACTGTAGGCTGGATCAGCCTGGGCCTGTTTACCTTCTATATGTTGAATTCCTACGTGCTCTACCTCCATGGCGAATAAGACCCCGCAGATTGCCAGCGCTGCGGGGGCCAGCGACGCTGCGCCCCCATGGCATACCCTGCACTTGCCGGAGGTGAGCGCCAGGCTTGCGTCCAGCCTGGACAGCGGCTTGTCGCCGGAAGAAAGCGAACGACGCGCTGCGCATTTCGGTGCAAACGAACTGATTGAAAAGCCGCCGCGCCCGCTCTGGCGCATGCTGCTCGACCAGTTCACCGACTTCATGATTCTGGTATTGATCGCGGCGGCGCTGATCTCCGGTGTGATCGGCGACGTTAAGGACACACTGGCGATTGTCGTCATTGTCTTGCTCAACGCGTTGATCGGTTTTGTTCAGGAGTTTCGTGCCGAGCGCGCCATGGCAGCGTTGAAACAGATGACCGCGGCAAATGCCCGTATCTTGCGCGGTGGCGAACAGATGACCGTGCCGGCGAAAGAGATCGTGCCCGGCGACATCGTGCTGCTGGAAGCAGGCAATCTGGTGCCTGCCGATTTGCGCCTGATCGAAGCCGCGCAATTCAAGGTGGATGAAGCCCTGCTCACTGGTGAGTCCGCCACGGTTGAAAAACATTCCGGCACGCTGGAGAACCCCGACCTCCCCCTGGCCGACCGCAAGAACATGGCCTACAAGGGCACCATCGCAACTTACGGCCGCGGCCGCGGCGTGGCGATCGCAACCGGCATGGCAACCGAATTGGGGAAAATCGCCAGCCTGCTCGAAAGCGGCGAGGACACGAAGACACCGCTGCAAAAACGGCTGGCCAGCTTCGGGCGACACCTGAGCATCATGGTGCTGGTTATCTGTGCCATCATTTTCGCGGTCAGCCTGCTGCGCGGCGAACCCGTGGTGCTGATGCTGCTCACTGCGATCAGCCTCGCCGTCGCCGCCATCCCGGAGGCGCTGCCCGCCGTTGTAACCATCTCGCTGGCGCTGGGCGCGCACAAGATGGTTAAACAGCATGCCCTTATCCGGCGCCTGCCCGCAGTCGAAACGCTGGGTTCGGTCACCTACATCTGCACCGACAAGACCGGCACGCTCACCCAGAACAAGATGCGCGTGGAAGAACTTTACGCCGGCAACGCTGCCTCACGGGAATGGCGCGGCATGGCCGGGAACGAACCATGGGCCAGCCTGTTCACGGCGTTGGCGCTGTCCAACGACGCGCACCGCAGCCATCACGGCAAGCTCATCGGCGACCCCACAGAAACCGCATTGTATTCGGTGGCGCTGGAAGCAGGTTATGACAAGGCCATCCTGGAAACAGGCGCGCCACGCCTAGTGGAGGTGCCTTTCGATTCCGAGCGCAAGCGCATGACCACCCTGCACCGCCACCCCTCCGGAGCCGTGGCATACACCAAGGGCGCGCCGGAAAGCGTGCTGCCGTTGTGCACGGCGCAACTCACCACACAAGGCGAAGCGGCCATGCCGCGCGACGAAATTCTTGCCCATGCGGAACGCATGGCGGCAGAAGGGCTGCGCGTGCTGGCCATCGCACAGCGCCACTGGCCAACCTTGCCGCAGGCTGAAGACACCCCGGCTATAGAAGACGGTCTGGTCTTTATCGGCCTGGTAGGCCTGATGGACCCGCCGCGCCACGAAGCGAGAGAGGCGGTCAGGCTGTGCAAATCTGCCGGCATCATGCCGGTGATGATCACCGGCGACCACCCTGCCACTGCCCGCGCCATCGCCACGCGCCTTGGTATAGGCAACGACAGCGTGATGACCGGAGCGGAGCTGGCACGCTTGAGTGATGAAGAATTCTGGCAGCAGGTTGCACATATTCAGGTGTACGCACGCGTCGATCCGGCACAGAAAATCCGCATCGTTGAAGCGTTGCAGGCACGGGGGGAATTCGTCGCTATGACCGGCGATGGTGTAAATGATGCCCCAGCGCTGAAGCGCGCCGACATCGGCGTCGCGATGGGCAAGGGCGGCACCGACGTGGCGCGCGAAGCCGCCAGCCTGGTGCTGCTCGATGACAACTTCGCCACTATCGTGCATGCGGTGCGCGAAGGCCGGCGCATCTTCGATAACATCCGCAAATTTATCAAGTACGTCATGACGGGTAATTCGGGTGAGATATGGACTATCTTCCTGGCACCCCTGATGGGTCTGCCGATTCCTCTGTTACCTATACATATCCTGTGGGTCAACCTGGTGACCGACGGCCTGCCGGGTTTGGCCCTCACCGCCGAGCCGGCGGAAACGACCATCATGACACGCCCGCCGCGCCCGCCTGCAGAAAGCATCTTCGCGCACGGCATGTGGCAGCACATGCTGTGGGTCGGACTCACTATCGGCGCCGTATCACTGTTCGCCCAGGCCTGGGCCATACACTCCGGATCGGCCCACTGGCAGACCATGGTGTTCACGGTATTGACGCTGTCGCAGATGGGCCACGTGCTGGCAATCCGCTCGGAAAGGCTATCCCTGTTCAGGCAAGGACTGTTCTCCAACCCTTATCTGCTGGGCGCGGTAACCCTCACCTTCCTGCTGCAACTCGCCACTATCTACGTGCCAGCATTGAATGAAATATTCCACACCCAGCCACTCAGCGCGAGTGAACTGGGTATCTGCCTTGCGCTATCTAGCGTGGTGTTTTTCTGCGTGGAGATCGAGAAGGCGCTGGTGCGGCGCGGGCTGCTTTATCACTAACCCCAACCTCCCCACTATTTAGCCATTAGGGAAACCACAACTAAAGTCAGCTACATGAGAAACGGTAGCCGCTGCCGCGCACGGTCTGAATCAGGCCATCATGGCCGGAAGGTTCCAGTGCCTGGCGCAGACGGCGGATATGCACGTCCACCGTGCGCTCCTCCACGAACACATGATCGCCCCACACATGGTTGAGCAATTGCGAGCGGCTGTAGACGCGTTCGCCATGGGTCATGAAGAAATGCAGCAACCGGAACTCGGTAGGCCCCAAGTCAACCACTGCGCCATTGGCGCTGATGCGGTGCATGGCCGGCGACAACTCCAGCCCGCCGGCGGACACCGTCTCGTCGCTCGCCTGCGGCGCACGGCGGCGCAGCACGGCACGGATGCGCGCCTTCAGTTCACGCGGCGAAAACGGCTTGGTGATGTAATCGTCCGCGCCGGATTCCAGCCCCAGCACCTTGTCGCGTTCATCGGCACGCGCGGTCAGCATGATGATGGGAATGTCGCGCGTGCGCGGGTCAGCGCGCAGGCGGCGCGCCAGTTCCACACCACTGACATCGGGCAACATCCAGTCGAGCAGGATCAGGTCGGGCAAGGCACGGCTGATGTGCCCCAAGGCAGCGGCGGCATCATGCGCCCGGATAGCGCGGTAGCCGCTTTGCGTCACGTTGATTGCCAGCAATTCCAGTATCGCCGGCTCGTCTTCCACCAGCAGGATGGTTGCATCCATGGTTTTCTCCAGCGTTCCGCGTTACTAACAAGAGACAATGATATGAAAAAATTATGACACCTGTGTGACAACGGTTTGTTGAATTTGGTAGCCTCTGATTAAATCCCTCGTGCAAATGAATGAGGGGGCCTGGGCCCCCTCTTAAGATCAAGTCCGGAAAGGTTAACTGCGGCGAGTGCCGTGCGCACGTGCGTAAGCGCTTTCCATCAACTTCTTGATGCGGTTGGCATCGCCGACACGGCTATGCGCGCCCCACGAATCGAGCAGCACAATAACTACCGGGCGCTGGTTGATTTTGGCTTGCATCACCAGGCAACGCCCCGCCTCGCTGATGTAACCGGTCTTGCTGACGCCGATATTCCATGAGGCATTCTTCACCAGCGGATTGGTATTGCTGAAGCGCATCGGATGGCGCCCACCCAAGCCAACCGTATGAGAAGAAGTCGTGGTAAATTTGCGGATAAGATCGTAGCATTGCGCCGCCCGAACCATTTTAACCAGATCCTGCGCAGTGGAGACATTGCCGCTGTTCAGGCCGGTGGGATCAAGAAAGCGCGTGTCCTTCATGCCAAGCTCGCCCGCCTTGTCGTTCATCATCGCCACGGCAGCCCTGGTTCCCCCAGGATAGGTGCGCGCCAATGCGGCAGCCGCGCGATTCTCGGAGGACATCAAGGCCAGCCTGAGCAATTCGCCGCGCGTCAGCTTCATGCCGGGGCGCATGCGCGAACGGGTGCCCTTGAGCATATCCATGTCCTGCGCGCTGATGCTGATTTCTTCTTCCAGCGGCAACTGCGCGTCCAGCACCACCATCGCGGTCATCAGTTTGGTGATGGAGGCGATCGGCGCAACCGTATCCCCATTCTTGGTGTACAGGGGACTCTGCCCTTGCTCGTCATAAATCAGGGCAATCGACGAGCGCAGCCTGGGCGATGATGCGAACTTCAGCACCACGCTGGTCAACTCGTCATCCTGCGTTGTTACCGCCGCATCTTGGGGTGCCGCCTGCACCGCCAGCGTATAGCTCAGCAATACCAGCAGCATAAGTTTTTTACACATATTCTCCTCCCAGAGAAAGACCACGGGGTGAAGGATACCGTAAAACCGAGATAAATCAAGGGGAAAAAACTAAAAGTTAATCTTCTTTTTGTTGTTGCAGTTCCCACATCTGCGCATAAACCCCTTGCCGCCCCAGCAACTCACGGTGTGTGCCGCGCTCGATAATACGCCCTTTATCCATCACCAGAATCTGCTGCGCATCCACGATGGTGGACAGGCGGTGTGCGATGACCAGCGTGGTGCGGTCGCGCGCAACGTTGCGCAACTCGTCCTGTATCGCCTTTTCGGACTTGGAATCCAGCGCCGAGGTCGCCTCGTCGAAAATCAGGATGGCGGGATTCTTGAGGATGGCGCGCGCAATCGCCACGCGCTGTTTCTCGCCGCCGGACAGCTTCAGCCCGCGCTCCCCCACCATGGTGTCATAGCCCTGCGGCAGCGATTCGATGAAGGTGTGGATGTGCGCCGATTGCGCTGCCTGCAACACCTCCTCGCGCGTGGCGTCGGGGCGGCCATAGGCGATGTTGTAATAGATATTGTCGTTGAACAGCACGGTGTCCTGCGGCACGATGCCGATGGCTGCACGCAAGCTGGCCTGCGTCACCTCGCGGATGTCCTGTCCGTCAATCAGGATGCGGCCCGCGTTTACATCGTAAAAGCGGAACAGCAAACGCGACAAGGTGGATTTGCCCGCTCCGCTCGCCCCCACCACGGCGACCGTATGCCCGGGCGGGATGTCAAAACTGACATTGGTCAGAATCTGCCGCTCGGGATCGTAGGCAAAGCCCACCTGATCGAAACGCACCGCCGCTTTATCCAGCCTTAACGGAACCGCATCCGGCGCATCCTCGATTTCACGGTGTTCATTGAGCAGGCGGAACATCTTTTCCATGTCCGCCAGCGCGTTCTTGATCTCGCGGTAGACGAAGCCGAGGAAATGCAGCGGCATGTAGAGCTGCAACATGAACACGTTGACCAGCACCAGGTCGCCCAGCGTCATCGAGCCCTTGACCACACCGTCCGCCGCCAGCAGCATCAGCGCGGTGACGCCTGTGGCGATGATGATGCTTTGCCCGGCATTCAGTGCGGCCAGGGAGCTCAGGTTCCGCACCGCCGCGATTTCCCATTTACCCATATGCTCGTCGTAGCGCTGCGCTTCATAGCGCTCATTGCCAAAATATTTCACCGTCTCATAATTCAGCAGGCTGTCTATGGCGCGCGTGTTGGCCTTGGAATCCATATCATTCATGGTGCGGCGGAACACCATGCGCCACTCGGTGAAGAACAGGGTGAATACGATATACACCACCAGCGTTGCCAGGGTGATGACGGCAAACCACGGGCTGTATTTGCTGAACAGGATGGCGGCGACCAGGCCGATTTCCAGCAGTGTGGGCAGGATGTTGAACAGCATGAAATTGAGCAGGAAGCTGATGCCCTTGGTGCCGCGCTCGATGTCACGCGACACGCCGCCGGTCTGGCGCTCCAGATGGAAGCGCAGGCTCAAGTTATGCAGGTGGATGAACACCTTGAGCGCAATGCGCCGGACGGCGCGTTGCGTGACCTTGGCGAACACTGCATCGCGCAACTCGCCGAACAAGGTGCTGAACAGGCGCAACAGGCCATAGCCAACCACGAGGAATACCGGCACCAACAGCATCGCCCCGGGCTTGCTCATCACATCAATGATTTCCTTGAGCACCAATGGCACCGCCACATTGGCCAGCTTGGCCAGCACCAGCAGCATCAGCGCCAGTGCCACCCTGCCCTTGAATTCCAGCAGGTAGGGCAGCAGGGTGCGTATGGTGTTCCAGTCGCCGCGCGGCGCGGGTTCCCTAACGGTCATGGCGAATCGCCGCCATGAATAATAAAACGACGATTCGCCATGTCCGTTCCCCTCTCCCCAACCCTCTCCCGCAAGCGGGCGAGGGGGACAAGGACTCGCTTCGCGAGTTTCACGTTAAACATTGTCATCGCGTCCGCGCGCGTAACCGAACACAACAGCCAGAAGGAGTACTGTGGCATAACTCACACGTGCCAGCAGGTGCCTCCACACACCCTGTTTACGCCAGGCGGCATGGGCAACCGGATGCGCGCCTTGCGCCATCTCTTGCAGCAAACTGGCGCGCAAGGATCCCGCAAACCCGGCATCACGCACCACCAGATTCGCCTCCCGCGCCAGCCACAGGCTGAATGGGTCAATATTGGATGAACCTACGGTTGCCCAATATTCATCCACAACCGCCACTTTGGCATGCAGAAAACTGGCATGGTATTCATGAATCTCCACACCGGCGCCCAGCAATTCGTCATACAGCGCGAGCATCGCATAGTGCTGCAGGCGGTACTCCACTTTCCCCTGCAACAGCAGCACCACATGCACCCCGCGACGCGACGCATTTAACAAGGCACGGCGCAAGCGCAACCCGGGCAGGAAGTAGGCGTTGGCGATGATGATTTCGCGCTGTGCGCCGCCAATAGCCTCAAGGTAGGCCAGCTCGATGTCGCGCCGATGGCGCAAATTGTCGCACAGCAGAAAGGCTATTTTTTGCTGTGCTGCATTGGCGCGTGCAAACGGGAATTTGGCATGTTCGCGCTGGCGGTGGAAGTTCGTCCACGACACCAGCAGCCACAAACGCCGCATGGCCGCATGGATGCGCCCCACCGTATCACCCTGCGCCTCCACCGTATAATCCAGGCGCGGTGCCGCAAGCCGGCCACCGGGCACATCGTTGATGATATTTATGCCGCCCACAAAAGCGATACGCCCATCCACCACCGCCAGCTTGCGGTGCAGGCGGCGCAAGCGATGGCGGCGCAACCTGAAGCGCGCGATTTCCGGGCGGAACCACAATACCTCCACGCCTGCCGAACGCAGTTCATTCTCCCACTCGTGCGGCAATTCGGCACAGCCGAAACCATCCAGCAGCAGGTGCGCCCTTACCCCGCGTCTGGCCGCACGCTGCAATGTTTCGGAAACCAGACGCCCGGTGTCATCGGCGGCAAAAATGTACGCTTCCAGATAAATCGAGTGGGTTGCGCCATCCATTGCAGAGATGAGGCGCGGGAAATATTCCTCCCCGTTGCACAACAGGGTAAGGGTGTGGCCGTCAACCCGATGCTGGCTGCTCATGGCAGCACAAGCGTTGTGGACAACGCCACATGATCGGAAATTTTTCTCCACGCATGCACGTTGCAGTGCTGGATTTCCAAGCCACGCACATAAATGCGATCCATCCGCAGCAGCGGCATGCCAGTCGGATAGCTGCGCGCCAGCTTGCCGTGGCTTGCGTCAAACACCTCATGCAATTGCAACTCATGCGCCAGCAGGCGGCTGGCCTGGTTACGCCAGTCGTTGAAATCGCCCGCGATAATCAAAGGGGCATCCGCCGGAACCATTTGTTTGATACGCTCAACCAATGCGGTAAATTGCACCCCTTGCCCGCGCTTGAACAAGCCAAAATGCACGCAAATGCAATGCAGCAACTGGCCGGTTTCCGGCAGTTCAATTTCGCAATGCAACAAACCGCGGCTCTCAAAACGGTGCGCGGAAATATCCTGGTTATCCCAGCGCAAAATCGGGTGACTGCTCAGGATGGCATTGCCGTGATGGCCATCGTCATAGACTGCATTTTTCCCATACGCATGATGCGGCCATACCTGGTCGGACAAAAATTCATGTTGCGGCTGTGCGGGATAGTTGTGGTGGCGAAGTGCATCGCGAATGTTCTCGCCCTGCACCTCCTGCAGAAACACGATGTCGGCGTTAAGCTCACGCAAGCGGTCACGCAAATCGTGCAGCACCATGCGCCGGTTGAAATGGGAAAACCCCTTGTGGATGTTGTAGGTGACGATTTTGAGGGCAGTCATAGCATGACATTCTACCCAATCGGATAAAACACGATGCGCGCAATTTTCCCCGGACGGAATGCGCTACGCCACTTCGCCGGACATTTGACCATCTGGCGCAATGCCCGTTGGTTATTGCACCCTACGAATTTACGGTTTTGGGTTTTCGCTTTTTCCCCCTGTGCGCCGCCTCGATCAGCCGCAAGTGAGCGGAGGTTTAGGCGAGCACTGATGTAACAACTAGCCATTCGACTAAGCTGGCAAAAGACGCCAGCCAAGTCGCTGGTTATGTTCGAGTCCCGCAGTGGGGCGCGGGGTGTGCGCCCCGCCAAGTCGAGTTGCGCAGCCCCACTTGCTTGCGGCTGATCGAGGGTACCCCGCAGCACCCGCAAGGAGTACGCCGTGGTTGTAAGGGGCTGAAGCCCCAACAACACACGCAGGGGCGGCAAACCGGGGGCGACTTCTTTGGGTTACCTTTCTTGGCAAGACAAGAAAGGTAACCAGCTGCCGGGCTGCCCCCGGCGAAGTTGCCTTGGGTTACTTCTGGCTCTGACATAACCTTGGCGCTACGCGCAAAGGTTTAGCAAAACCCTCGGCTAAGCGTTCCCTATCCCGCGCGCAGGCAAATTAATCTGCCGTGCAAAATCCAGCATACGCTCGATGGGTACCTTGGCCCTGCGCCCGATTGCCGGATCAATATGGATTTCATTCTTGCCGGTACCCGCAGTCTCCAGCACTTCAGCAAGGTTAATCAAGCCGTTAATTGCCATCCACGGACAGTGGTTGCAACTGGTGCAGGTCGCGCCGTAACCGGCGGTCGGAGCTTCCAGGAATACCTTGCCCGGCGACAACGCTCTCATCTTGTGCAGGATACCGTTGTCGGTGGCGACGATGAATTCCTTCGCATCCAGGGTCTGCGTCGCCCTGATGAGCTGCGTGGTGGAGCCAACCACATCCGCCAGCTTCACCACCGCGCGCGGTGATTCGGGATGCGCCAGCACCTTGGCCTGCGGATGTTGCGCCTTGAGTTCGGCCAATTCCTTCGCCTTGAATTCGTCATGCACCACGCACGCGCCCTGCCACAGCAACATGTCGGCGCCGGTCTGCTGCTGGATGTATTGCCCCAGATGCCGATCCGGCGCCCACAGGATTTTCTCGCCGCGTTCCTTCAAATGCCTGACGATGGGCAGCGCAATGGAACTGGTCACCACCCAGTCAGCGCGCGCCTTCACCAGCGCGCTGGTGTTGGCGTACACCACCACCGCGCGGTCGGGATGCGCATCGCAGAATGCGGCGAACTCATCCGCCGGACAACCCAGGTCGAGCGAACACTCCGCCTCCAGGTCAGGCATCAGCACGCGCTTTTCCGGGTTGAGTATCTTCGCCGTCTCCCCCATGAAGCGCACCCCCGCCACCACCAGCGTCTTCGCCGGATGCTGGTGGCCGAAACTGGCCATGTCGAGCGAATCGGACACGATGCCGCCGGTCGCCTCGGCCAGGTCCTGCAAATCCGGATGCACGTAATAATGCGCCACCAGCACCGCGTCCTGCTCCTTCAGCAGGCGTTTGATGCGCGCGATCAACTCGGGTTTTTCCGCCGAGCCCGGTTCGCGCGGTTTCTTTGCCCATGCCTGCTCAGTGCTGCAGCTGGCGCTGGCGTGCGGATGGTCATAAGCAATGGAAATTACTTTTTCAGGCATGATTCACTCTCTCCGGCAATTGCAGTATCGCCGCACGGTTGCTCGGCGAAAACACCTTCTCCGCCGCCTCGCGCCATGGCAGCCAGATATGGCTCAAATGTTCGCGCGGCGACAGTTGGACAGGCAACACACCGGGTAATGCCAGCCCGAACACGTGCTCGGTGTTATGCGTGGTGCCGGGCGGATAGCGATGCTTCCATTTGGGATAAATCTCATACACATTTTGCACCTGCCAATCTGTCAGCGCATAGAGGTTGGCATCAAGTCCGGTTTCCTCGCCCACCTCACGCACGGCTATCTGATGCAAATTTTCATCCTCGTCCTGGCTGCCCGTCACCGACTGCCAGTAGCCGGGAAAGTCGGCGCGCTCCAGCAACAACACATCCAACGCAGGGGTATAAATGACCACCAGCACAGAAACAGGTAGTTTGTATCGCATGAATGGTGTCTAGCAGAAGAATACCCAGAGCGGCTTACCCTGCGACTTCCAGAAATTCACCGTATCGGCAAAAATTCCCGTGGCAATTGTGTGGTCGGCGGCACTCAAACCCAGCGTTTCACCGCCATTGTGCAGCAACAGCACATAGCCGGGGGCGGGCTGCCAGGAAAAGTCGCCCAAGGCATCCGCCAGCGCATCCCAGTTGTGGCCGAACCATTCCGGCGCATGGATGGCCTGCGCGATGGCAGCGAGAAACTCCCCTTTGCTTTGTACTGCGGCCACGTCAGCCTCGAACAAGGCAAAGCCCGTCTGTGCGGCAGCCGCACGCAACGCGTCCATGTTGCAATTCAGACGGTATGCGCCAGCCTCTTTGATATTCTGTAAGCGCAGTGCAAGATCATCCATACCTTACTCCCGAATACGCCGAAAAGTTTTGTAATGGTCGTTGCTGTAGTAACACGCGGCAGGCTCGCCGCACACGATGCGCCGCGGGCCACGACTGCGCACACCAAGCGTCCTCACCGTATATTCGTGGTAATAGCCGTGCGCTTGTTGCGGCAGCACATGTTCGTAATTGCCGAACACCACGCCGTCGCGCGAAAAGGGGAATGGCCCGCCCTGCTTGATGAGGCGCAACATATCACCCGCTTCGGGGGGCAACTCGGCCTCGCTGACGGAGGCCGGCACAGCGTCATTGCGAGCGTGATGACGGCCTGCCTGCACTCCCAAAGGCAGGCACAACAGCAATCCAAACAGCACCAATGCTTTGATGCTGCGCAGCATGGCTACTCCTTGGTCACTTCCACCGTGGTCTGCACCTGCTTGCGCAAGTGGATGTGCAGTTCGCGCAACTGTTTTTCGTCCACGGCACTCGGCGCATGGGTCAGCAGGCATTGCGCGCGCTGGGTCTTGGGGAAGGCGATTACGTCGCGGATGGATTCGGAGTTGGTCATCATGGCGACGATGCGATCCAGGCCGAAGGCCAGTCCGCCATGCGGAGGCGCGCCGTATTGCAGGGCGTCGAGCAGGAAGCCGAACTTGAGTTGTGCTTCTTCCGCGCCGATGTTGAGGGCGCGGAATACTTGCGATTGCACCGTTTCCTGATGAATACGCACCGAGCCGCCGCCGATTTCCGAGCCGTTCAAGGCAAGGTCGTAAGCCTTGGCCAGGCAGCGACCGGGGTCGGTTTCCAATAACGCAAGATGCTCATCCTTGGGCGAGGTGAACGGATGGTGGCAGGCATTCCAGCGTTTTTCTTCCTCGTCGTATTCGAACATCGGGAAATCCACCACCCACAGCGGCGCCCATGCCGCGCCGCTGACGTAATTCTTTTCGTGGCCGATCTTGCCGCGCAACGCACCCAGCGCATCATTCACGATCTTAGCCTTGTCTGCGCCGAAGAAGATGATGTCGCCGTTTTGCGCACCGGTGCGCTGCATGATGGTCTTCAGCGCGGCTTCACTGAGGTTCTTGACAATGGGCGATTGCAGCCCGGTTTCATTGAGCTGGCTGACATCGTTGACCTTGATGTAGGCCAGCCCCTTTGCGCCATAGATGCCGACGAATTTGGTGTATTCGTCTATCTCGCCGCGCGTGAATGCCGCGCCGCCCGGCACGCGCAACGCAGCAACACGGCCGTTGGGCGAATGCGCCGCGCTGGAGAACACCTTGAACGCCACGTCCTTCACCGCGTCGGTGACCTCGGTCAGTTCCAGCGTCACGCGCAAATCCGGCTTGTCCGAACCAAAGCGCGCCATCGCCTCGGCATGGGTCATGCGCGGGAAAGGGTTGGGCAGCTTGACCTCCAGCACCTCCCTGAATACGGTGCGGATCATGTCTTCCATCAGCGCCATGATTTCTTCTTCGCCAAGGAAGGAAGTCTCGATATCCACCTGGGTGAATTCCGGCTGGCGGTCGGCGCGCAGGTCTTCGTCGCGGAAGCATTTGGTGATCTGATAGTAGCGGTCAAACCCCGCCACCATCAGCAATTGCTTGAACAACTGCGGCGATTGCGGCAACGCGAAAAACTCACCGGCATGGACACGCGAAGGCACCAGGTAATCGCGCGCACCTTCCGGTGTGGATTTGGTCAGCATCGGCGTTTCGATGTCGATGAATCCATTGTCGTCGAGATAACGGCGGAAGGCGCGCGCGGTCTTGTAGCGCAGCATCATGTTCTGCTGCATCTGCGGGCGGCGCAGGTCTATCACGCGGTGCGTCAGGCGCACGCTCTCGGACAGGTTCTCGTCGTCCAACTGGAACGGAGGGGTGACGGAGGTATTCAGCACCTCGATCTCATGGCACAGGATCTCGACCTCGCCGCTGGGGATGTTGGGATTGTCCGTGCCTTCCGGACGGCGGCGCACGCGGCCCGTCACCTTCAACACAAATTCGTTGCGCACCGATTCCGCCACCGCAAACATTTCCGGGCGGTCCGGGTCGCACACCACTTGCGCCAGGCCTTCGCGGTCGCGCAAATCAATGAAAATCACCCCGCCGTGGTCGCGGCGGCGGTGCGCCCAGCCGCACAGGGTGACGGTCTGGCCGAGATTGGAAACGTTAAGTTGTCCGCAGTAATGGGTTCGCATGTCAGTCAGTCTGGAAAAATCGGGGAGTTAGTTCGGATTGCCGGTGGGATTCGAGGCGCTGGAGGGCAAAACATTGGCGGCGGGGGCAACCACACCCATCGAAATGATGGATTTCAGCGCCACGTCCACGCTGATATTGAGTTCGATGGTATCGGCCTTGCGCACATAGAAATAGAAACCGTTCACCGGGCTGGGCGTGGTGGGAATGAATACCCCCACATATTCGCCATCCATGTGCGAAGCCACCTCGCCCCCGGCCACGCTGGTCTGGAACGCCAGCGACCATGCCTCGGGGTGCGGGTAGCGCACCAGCAACACCTTGCGAAAAGCCTGCCCGTTGCTGGACAGCAGCGTATCGCTCACCTGCTTCACGCTCTTGTAGATTGCGCTCACGAACGGGATGCGGTGCAGCAGGCCGTCCCAGTAGCTCAACAGGCGCTGCCCGAAAATGTTGCGCGTCAGCAGGCCGGTGCCCACCACAATCGCCACGGTGAGTATTACGCCCAAGCCGGGAATGTGGATGCCGATCAGTCTTTCGGATTGCAAGGCATCCGGCAGCAACAGCAGGGTTTGATCCATCGTGGTAATGGTCAGTTTCAGCACCCAGATGGTGATGCCGAGCGGCACCCACACCAACAGGCCGGTTAGCAGGTATTTTTTCACTTGTTGCCACCCGCCATCGGGCAAGAACCGGCATTGGCGCAAGGCGCGCAAGCGGACGCTGGCTCTGACTTGGGTTTAGGCTGGCTGCCGTTCTTAAAGTCGGTGGCATAGTAGCCGCTGCCCTTCAACTGGAAACTGGCGGCAGTCAATTGTTTGGCAAAAGTCTCCTTGCCGCACTCAGGGCAAGTGGTGAGCGGCGCATCGCCCATTTTCTGCATCACGTCTTTTTGCAAGCCGCAACTGGAACAACCATAAGCGTAAATAGGCATGACATCCTCCTATCGGGTAATTTACAAAGGCGCGCATTATACCCCAGCAGCCTCACGCCACGCACCGGGCTCGATCACATCAATCGTTTACTTGTCTGTCAGGATAAAACCCTGGAAATGTTGCATGTAATGGCAGCACCAAAACAAAAAGCCCGGCACTTTCGTGCCGGGCTTTTTTACCAACTCAAGAACCGGTTAAGGAGCCTGGATATTGGAAGCTTGCTTGCCTTTAGGACCTTGCACTATATCGAAGGTAACCTTCTGGCCTTCCTTCAGGGTCTTGAAACCGCTCATGTTGATCGCGGAGAAGTGCGCGAACAGATCTTCGCTGCCATCATCCGGGGTAATGAAACCAAAACCTTTTGCATCGTTGAACCACTTGACTGTACCGTTTGCCATGCTGCTTCCTTAACTAAAAAAACCGGGTGGATTCCCGTTAAACTGTTTGAATTCCAAGATCGCACATGGCAAAACCAGTACTGCAGATACTTTGAACCAAACACCCACGCGCTTTTTACTCTGTAACACCCGTATCGTCAAGTGCTTATGCAACTTTTTTTTTGGAATACACTTGAAAAAGCCGTTCTAATCGTCAAATATACAACTCAACATGATGCAAGAATGATCGCGACTTAAATAATGGCTACCAAACATGGAAATGCTACCCTGCTGGAAGCGGAGCGCAGCAAGAGCAAACCGCCCATGTTGTACAAGGTAGTGCTGTTCAACGACGATTACACGACGATGGATTTTGTCATCGAGGTTTTGCAAACATTTTTTTCGATGAACCGTGAACGCGCCACCCAAGTGATGCTCAAAGTACATCAGGAAGGCTCTGCGGTATGCGGCATTTATCCCAGGGATATCGCGGAAACCAAAGTGGCTCAGGTATCTGCATTTGCCAAACAGCGCGAGCATCCGCTACGATGCGAACTGGAGGAAACATAATCATGATCGCGCAAGAACTTGAAGTCAGCCTGCACTTGGCGTTCGTCGAAGCGCGCCAGAATCGGCACGAATTCATCACAGTGGAGCACCTGCTGCTCGCCATGCTGGACAACTCCTCGGCGGCGCATGTGCTGCGCGCCTGCGGGGCGGACATTGACGAGCTGCGCGCGGTGCTGACCAACTTCATCACCACCCATACGCCCACCCTGCCCGGCAGCGGCGAGGTGGACACGCAGCCTACGGTCGGCTTCCAGCGCGTCATCCAGCGTGCCATCCTGCACGTGCAATCGACCAACAAGAAAGAGGTCACCGGCGCCAACATCCTGGTTGCCCTGTTCAGCGAGAAGGATTCGCACGCGGTGTTTTTCCTCAACCAGCGCGCCATCACCCGGCTGGATGTGGTGAACTACATCGCCCACGGCATCAACAAGACGGTCCAGCCCGGCGTCCAGAAACCCCAGGACGCCGAAACAGAACAGGAAGAGGGCACCGAAGGGGCGTTGCACAACTACACGCTGGATCTCAATGCGCAGGCGCTGTCCGGCAAGATTGATCCGCTGATCGGGCGTGAAATCGAGCTGGAGCGCGTCATCCAGACATTGTGCAGGCGCCGCAAGAACAACCCGCTGCTGGTCGGCGAGGCAGGCGTGGGCAAGACCGCCATCGCCGAAGGACTGGCGCGCCGCATCACGGAAAACAACGTGCCGGAAATCCTCAAGGATGCGCATGTTTATGCGCTCGACATGGGCGCGTTGCTGGCCGGCACCAAATATCGCGGCGACTTTGAGCAGCGCCTGAAGGCGGTGCTCAAGGAGTTGTCCGACGCAAAACACGCCATCCTGTTCATAGACGAAATCCACACGCTGATCGGCGCGGGCGCCGCATCGGGCGGCACCATGGATGCTTCAAACTTACTGAAGCCCGCGCTGTCCAGCGGCGCGCTCAAGTGCATCGGCGCGACCACTTATCAGGAATACCGCGGCATCTTCGAGAAAGATCACGCGCTGTCGCGGCGCTTCCAGAAAGTGGATGTGCCGGAACCAAGCGTGGAGCAGACCATCGAGATACTGAAAGGGCTCAAGCCGCGCTTTGAAACCCACCACGGCATCAAATACAGCGCCGCCGCGCTGGTCAGCGCGGAGACGGTGTACTTGACGCCGTGATGGGCCTCGAAGCGCGATTTCAGTCCGCGCAGGATGGCGATAGTCTCTTCCACGCTGGGCTCGGGCACGTCGATTTTCTGGAAGCGCCGGGACAGGGCGTGATCTTTCTCGAAAATGCCGCGATACTCGTTGTAGGTGGTGGCGCCGATGCAGCGCAGCAGACCCGACGAGAGCGCCGGCTTCAACAGGTTGGAGGCGTCGAGCG
>JACREC010000113.1 GCA_016218445.1 Nitrosomonadales bacterium | reverse complement strand
GGCGGGCTTTACCAACGAGTATCATAAAAACTCGCAAAGCGAGACCCAATCCCCCTCCCCCGCTTGCGGGAGAGGGCAGGGGAGAGGGAAACGGTCATGACGATTCACCATGGCCGTTAGGTTAAAATCAGTTTTTTTATCGGGGCGCCATGTTTGATATTTTGATGTTTTTATTTGAAAGCTATTTTTATGCTGGCAGCTACCCCGACTCCGACAAATTATCCCTCAAGCTAAGCGCCGCCGGATTTGAGGATGAGGATATCCTCCAGGCACTGAATTGGTTGTCCGGCCTGAAGCAACTGACCCAAACGGACTATCCAGCCATTATCAACGACAGCGGGGAGCGCTGCTACGCCGACCTGGAAATCAAGCGCATCAGCCCGGAAGCCCGCCGTTTCCTGATGTTCTGGGAGCAACACAAAATGATTATACCGGTGGAGCGGGAAATGATCCTGGATCGCGCCGTCGCGCTTGGCCGCGAAAACCTGCCGCTGGACAAGGTCAAGCTGATCGCGCTGATGGTGTTGTGGAACCAGCATGAAGAACTGGATCCCATGATAGTCGAAGACCTGCTCACCCCGGCTGATTCCGGCCGCTTACATTAACCTCGGCGACAACTTTAATCCATGGCGAGCAATCTACTGATCGTTGAATCTCCGGCCAAGGCCAAAACACTAAAAAAATATCTGGGCAAAGATTTCGAGGTTCTGGCGTCCTACGGCCACGTGCGCGACCTGATACCCAAATCGGGCGCGGTTGATACTGAAAATGGTTTTGCCATGCAGTATGAAACCATCGCACGCAACAGCAAGTATGTGGACGCCATCGCCAAGGCCGCCGCCCAGGCAGACCACATCTATCTGGCGCCCGACCCGGATCGCGAAGGGGAAGCCATCGCCTGGCATATCGCCGAGTTGCTGAAAGGTAAGCGCGCACTCAAGGGCAAGAAGATGCAACGCGTGGTGTTCTACGAAATCACCCAGTCTGCCGTGCGCGAGGCGGTGGCGCATCCGCGCGAAATTTCCATTCCCCTGGTTAATGCGCAGCAGGCGCGGCGAGCGCTGGATTACCTGGTGGGCTTCAACCTTTCGCCGCTGCTGTGGCGCAAGATACGCCCCGGCCTTTCTGCCGGCCGCGTACAAAGCCCGGCGCTGCGCCTGATCGTCGAGCGCGAACTGGAGATCGAAAAATTCAAGAGCCAGGAATACTGGACCGTGCATCTCAGCAGCCAGAAGCACAGCATTCCCTTCACCGCCAGGCTGTTCCAGTATCAAGGCAAAAAACTGGAGCAACTCAGCATCGGCAGCCAAGCCGAATACGACGCGATTTTCGCCAGGCTCAACGATGCCAAGCTGCCGCCGAAAGTGGTACGTGTCGAAAAGAAGGGGAAACAGCGCAATCCCGCCGCGCCTTTCACCACTTCCACGCTGCAACAGGAAGCCGTGCGCAAACTCGGCATGACTTCCGATCGCACCATGCGCACCGCGCAATCGCTGTATGAAGGCGTGAACATCGGCGGCGAGACCATCGGTTTGATCTCCTACATGCGTACCGATTCGGTGTCGCTGGCGAAAGAGGCGGTGGAAGAGATACGCGGCTACATCCGCGACAACTTCGCTGCCGATTATCTGCCCGGCAAGCAACCGGCCTACAAGAGCAAGACCAAGAACGCCCAGGAATCGCACGAAGCGATACGGCCGACTTCAATTCTGCGCACGCCGGACAGCCTGCGCGACCATCTCAACATCGATCAACTGCGCCTGTATGAGATGATATGGAAGCGCACACTGGCATGCCAGATGGCGCCTGCGCGCTTCGATACCGTGAGCGTGGACATCCGCTTAAGCAGCGACGACACCTTGTTCCGCGCCTCCGGCCAGACATTGGTGTTCCCCGGTTTCATCGGCGTGTACATGGAAGACGTGGATGACGCCGAAGAAGAAGAAAGCGCCAGGCTGCCGCCACTGGCCGAAGGCGATGTGCTGCCTGTGGACAAACTCTACGGCGAACAACACTTCACCCAACCGCCACCGCGCTTCTCCGAAGCCAGCCTGGTGAAATCGCTGGAAGAATACGGCATCGGTCGCCCGTCCACCTATGCCAGCATTATTTCCACGCTGCAAGCGCGTGAATACGCCATGCTGGACAAAAAGCGCTTCATGCCGACCGATGTCGGCCGTGTGGTCAACAGGTTCCTCACCGAGCACTTCACGCGCTATGTGGACTACGATTTCACCGCGCATCTCGAAGACGAGTTGGATGAAATCTCAGAAGGCAAGCGCGACTGGATTGGCGTCATGGATGAATTCTGGAAAGGCTTTTCCGGCCTCATCAAAGAAAAAATCAACATCGACCGCCCGGTAGAATTGCTTGACGAAGCTTGCCCGGAATGCGGCAAACCGCTCGCCAAAAAACTCAGCAAATACGGCAGTTTTATCAGCTGTACCAACTATCCGGAGTGCAAATACAAACGCAGCCTGAGCGGCGAAGCGCAAGATGATGCCTCTGCCAGAGTAGAACTGGGCGAGCATCCCGAGGCCAAACAACCCGTATTGCTGCTACGCGGTCCTTATGGACACTACGTGCAACTTGGCGAAGCGGTAAAAGGCGAAAAAACCAAGCCCAAGCGCATCTCGTGGCCGAAAGAATTGCCGCTCGAACAAGCCAGCCTGGAAGATGCGCTGAAGCTGCTTTCACTGCCGCGCGAACTCGGAGCACATCCCGAAACCGGCAAAAAAGTCATCGTCAATATCGGTCGCTTCGGCCCCTATATCGGGCATGACGGCAAATTCAAGTCCATCCCGCGCTCAGACAGTATCTTCGACATCCGGCTGGAGCGTGCAGTGGAATTGCTGGCGCAAGCCAGGGAAGGCAACACCGTATTGCGCACCTTGGGCGACCACCCGGACGACAAGGCCCGCGTGGAAATTTGCAGCGGACGCTATGGGCCATATGTGCGCCATGGCAAGATTAACGCCACCTTGCCCAAGGATGTTGCACCGGATGAAATCACGCTGGAAGAGGGCCTGGCACTACTGGCTGCACGTGTGGCAAAAGGCCCGGCAACCAAGAAGCCCCCCAAAAAAACCTCCGCGAAGAAACCACCTGCCAAAAAACCCGCAGCCAAGAAGACTGTCAAGAAATCCAGCAAGTAACGGCATAACTTCCGAGCACCTCTCCCTCTTCAAGGTAACGGGATGTTATTAAGTGCACTCTCTTGTGCTTTCCGCACAATATTGAGTTTTTTCCTCCCGTCCCGCTGGTGAATTTTAATAATAAACACATCCGGAATGGAGGAGTCGTGGGTTAGAATACTACCGCCTCGAACAAATTTTCAGCCGCTCGTGAGCGGTTTTTTGCGGAGTATGGCACGATGGGTCGCTTGCTGTTTCTCATTGCAGTCATTGTCATTGTTTACTGGTTGCTTAAATCCTATCGCAAGCAGTTGCCTAAAGGAGATACTGCATCCATGCAGGCAGAGGATATGGTGCGCTGTGTGCACTGCGGGGTGCATTTGCCAAAGCGCGAAAGCATCCAGGCGGGCGACAAGTTCTATTGCAGCGAGGAGCATCGCCGCATGCATGCCGGAAAATCAGAATAATTCTGATGCTGGATAGCTTGCCTTTCTCCGTATTGCAATCACGCGCTTATTCCGCTCCCGCGCCGGAAGAATTGTGGCGCTCGATTTCCCTCTTTAATTTTTACCGCCTGATTCTGGGATCGCTATTTGTGTTTCTGGTGAGCCGGTACGGCGATACCCTGTCTTTTGGTTCGAGCAACCTGCCGTTGTTCTTCCGCGCCAGCATAGTATATGTCGCGCTTGCCTTGGTTTCGCAACTGGCCATCAAATTGCGCCGCCCCCGCCCCGGTTGGCAGTTAGCGCTACAGGTTGGAACGGATATCGTCTGTGTGACAGTACTGTCACACGCCAGCGGAGGCATACAGAGCAGCCTGGGAATGCTGCTGCTGGTGTCGCTGGCAGCTGCGGGGTTGATCAGCCGCGGCAAGATTACCCTGTTCTTCGCGGCACTGGCCACGCTCGCGGCGTTGTTGCAGCATTCCTATGAGGTGCTTACCCAGGGTGCTGATGTTGCACAGTACGTGCAGGCAGGGTTGTTGAGCACTGCCTATTTCGTTGTGGCTTGGGTGTCGCATACACTGGCCAAATATGCCATTGCCAGCGAAAAGCTGGCCGCCCTGCGCGGCGTGGACCTGGTCAACATGGCGGAAGCCAACCGGCTGGTGATCCAGGACATTCCGGATGGCGTGCTGGTGGTGGATGAGCGTGGCGTGATCAGGCAGCACAATCCGAGCGCGGAGCGTTTGCTGGGATACACGTTCCCGTCCGCGGGCGACGTCACGCTGGATGAGTGCACCCCCCTGTTGGCGGGGCAGTTCGCCGCCTGGCGGCAGAACTATATGCGTGGACCCGAGGTGCTGCGCTTACCGGTCACCAATCGCCAGGCACGTGTGCGTTTCCTGCCGGTGCAGCGCGAGGGTTTCTGGGGTGCGGTGCTGTTCCTTGAGGATATGCAGCGCGTGCAGGCGCAGGCCCAGCAAATCAAGCTCGCGGCACTGGGGCGGCTGACCGCCAACATCGCCCACGAGGTGCGCAACCCGCTGTCGTCAATCAGCTATGCCGCCGAACTATTGCTGGAAGAAAAACATGACCCGGCGCAGGCGCGGCTGTTCCAGATCATCATGGACAATGCTGCCAGGCTGAATTGCATCGTGCAGGATGTGATGCAGTTGAACCGGCGTGACCGGGTGCAGGCTGAATCCCTGCACCTTGCCGGCATACTGCCCGGCTTTGCCGTGGAGTTGTGCCAGTCCGAACACATGATGCAGGATATTTTTCATGTTGAGGCAGCAGCGGATTGCGTGATTAATTTTGATCGCGGCCATCTTGACCAGATACTGTGGAATTTGTGCCGTAATGCCTTGCGTTATTGCCGTAAGCAAGCGGGCAGCGTGCAATTGCATGCCTGGCGCTCCGATGAGGGCAGGGTGGTGCTGGAGGTTGCCAACGATGGCCCTGCAGTTGCCCCGGATGTTGTTCAAAAATTGTTTGAACCGTTCTTTACCACGTCAGTCGGCGGCACCGGCCTGGGATTGTATATCGCACGTGAATTGTGCGAAGCCAACGGCGCGGCGCTTGAATATGCGCCACAAACGGCGGGCGGAGCGTGTTTTCACATCGTGTTTAGGAAATGAGATGAATACTGACAAACAGCCCACCGCCGCGCGCGTGCTGGTGGTGGATGATGAGCCGGATATATTGGAGCTGCTCGAGCTTGCGCTGGTGCGCATGGGGTTGCTGGTTGAGCATGCAACCAATGTGCGCGAGGCCTTGCAACAGATAGACAGCAAACACTATGACCTGTGCCTGACCGATATGCGCCTGCCGGATGGCGACGGGCTGGAAGTGGTGCGGCACATTGTTGCGCGTAATATGAACCTGCCGGTCGCAGTGATTACCGCGCATGGCAACATGGAAAATGCGATTTCCGTGCTCAAGGCCGGCGCTTTCGACTACCTGTCCAAACCCGTCGCGCTGGAGCAGTTGCGCGCCCTGGTCAAGGCTGCGCTCAAGCTGCCGCAGCCATCCGCCGCTGTGCGGGATGGCGTGCGCACGCTGCTGGGGCGTTCCCCGGCCATGGAGAAGGTACGTGACCTGATCGAGCGCGTTGCGCGCAGCCAGGCCCCGGTGCATATCAGCGGAGAATCGGGCAGCGGCAAGGAATTGGCGGCACGCCTGATCGTGGAAAAAAGCGCCCGGCGCGACCAGCCATTCATCGCGGTGAACTGCGGCGCAATTCCGGAAACATTGATGGAAAGCGAATTTTTCGGTTACCGCAAGGGCGCCTTCACCGGCGCGGAGCACGACCGCGACGGTTTTTTCCATGCGGCCAATGGGGGCACCATGTTCCTCGATGAAGTGGCAGACTTGCCCCTGCCCATGCAGGTGAAGCTGTTGCGCGTCATCCAGGAGAAGAAAGTGCGCAAGGTGGGTGCTACCCAGGAGGATGCAGTGGACGTGCGCATCATCAGCGCCACCCATCATGCGCTGGCGGAGCAGGTGCAGCAGGGCAAATTCCGTCAGGATCTGTATTACCGCCTGAATGTGATTGCTTTGCACATGCCGCCGCTGCGCGAAATGCGCGATGACATCGCGGAAATCGCCAACCAATTGCTGGCGCGCCTGCGCAACGGTGCGGCAGTTGAATTTGCGCCGGCAGCCTTGCAGGCACTGTGCCATCACAATTTTCCAGGCAATGTGCGCGAGCTGGAAAACATCATCGAGCGCGCGTTAGCTTTGTGTTCGGGCGGCATTATTACGCCGACCGATTTGCAGCTTGCGCCTGCCGACACAGGCGTGCCGGCAGGTAAGCCAGATGCGGTTGTCAGGTATCCGCTTACCGATTATCTGGATGGCATCGAACGCGCAGCCATTCTGGATGCGTTGCAACAAACCGGTTTCAATCGTACCGCCGCAGCCAAGATATTGGGTATAACTTTCCGGGCCTTGCGCTACCGCATGGGACGGCTTGGCATAACCGGCAGGGATGAGTAAGCAATGAAGGTAGGCGCAACCGGGTGGGTCAGTGGTGTGCGCCGGATTGCTTCGCCTAACTGCGACGCCCGCCCGCACGGCACCGCAATAGCGCTGTTGGTCATCCATAACATCAGTCTGCCGCCAGGCGAGTTTGGTGGTGAGGCAATCACAAAGTTGTTTACCAATACCCTGGATATGGATGTGCACCCATACTACGCGCAACTTCAGGGCGTAAGGGTTTCCGCACATTTCCTTGTCCGGCGCAATGGTGAAATCGTCCAGTTCGTGCCCTGTAGCAAGCGTGCCTGGCATGCGGGCGTATCCTTATGGCAAGGACGTTCCGGCTGTAATGATTTTTCCATAGGTGCGGAACTGGAGGGTAGCGACTACGTGCCGTTCAATGACCGGCAATATGCTGCGCTGGCGCGGCTTACGCGGCTGCTGCAGCGCACCTACCCGATCCGAGCTATCGTCGGCCATGCCGATATAGCGCCGGGGCGCAAAACCGATCCCGGGCCATATTTTGACTGGCCGCGCTACTTCGCTACGCTCTGACAAATTTCTCTCCATAAAGTGATGCCGTGTTTGCGCTAAAAACACGCACCCATCATGCGGCATACCAAAGGCAGGGGTGTCAATTTTGGACTCGGTTTGCCGGCTAGCAAATTGCCTAAGAATCAGCAAATACGCGCTTTCACGAGTAATGCCTCACCAGGGCCTGTTCATAATTATCCGGCGAGATGTGTTGCCTTGCATTCCGATTTTTCGCGTTCGCACACGTCGCATGATTGTGAACAGGCCCTGAAGAATCGCATAATTTTGTTACAAGATCCGGGTGCGTTTTCACTTGGCTTATGCCGAGCCAGAAAAATTATCCAGACCGAAATATTGCTTGCATATTTTTTTTTATGTACTACAATTAGCACAGATCAGGGAGCGAAGCTACTACATATAGTGGTTTTGGGTTTTTCGGGTTAAACCAGCCCCAAGCAATCTAGAGGAAGTTGCATGCTGCTTGCTACCGAACTTGTTCCATCTTCTCAAGTGTCCACCCGCGACGTTTCATATCCCTCCCCCTCTTGCAATATACCGCTTAACCAATACCGCAACGGTTCCTGGGTTCCATTTGAGCCCGCGAGGATTTCTGTTGCAATGGCTAGATTCATCACCGTGAATGACGTTCAAGAAGCGGCCTCGACGCGAGAGCATGAGCTGATTGGGCAATTGTTGATGCACCGGCGCGGCATCAGTCGCACGGGGTGTATATGGCTAAGTGCTGTGATGCTCGCGAGTGCCACGTTCTGGTGGATGGTGGAAATAATCGATCTCAAGAAGGAGAAGCGCTTATTCGAAGCGCGCGCTACCAAGTATCAAGCCGGTGCGTCCTATCTGGGATTAAAGGCTTCTGTCATACCGCGTTGCGGTGTGCTGAGGGTGTAGTAGTTGTCAATGTAGTACTTCTTTAAACTTTAATTACCAAAGGAGATTGAAATGGTAGCAGCAAAAAAGGCTAAACCAGCAGCAAAGAAGCCTGCAGCTAAAAAGGCAGTAGCCAAGAAGCCCGCAGCTAAAAAGGCAGTAGCCAAGAAGCCCGCAGCTAAAAAGGCAGTAGCCAAGAAGAAGCCTGCAGCTAAAAAGGCAGCAGCCAAGAAGAAGCCTGCAGCTAAAAAGGCGGTAGCCAAGAAGAAGCCCGCAGCTAAAAAGGCGGCAGCCAAGAAGCCCGCAGCTAAAAAGGCGGCAGCCAAGAAGCCCGCAGCTAAAAAGGCGGCAGCCAAGAAGAAGCCTGTAGCTAAAAAGGCGGCAGCCAAGAAGCCTGCAGCTAAAAAGGCAGTAGCCAAGAAGAAGCCTGCAGCTAAAAAGGCGGCAGCCAAGAAGAAGCCTGCAGCTAAAAAGGCAGCTCCAGCAAAAAAACCGGCTGTTATGGCAAGCAAGCCCGCGGCTCCCGCTCCTTCTGCTCCGGCACCCGTGCGCCCGGCTACAACCTGGCCGTTCC
>JACREC010000021.1 GCA_016218445.1 Nitrosomonadales bacterium | reverse complement strand
GCACATCCTCGATGGTGTCGCGCTCCTCGCCTATCGCTGCCGCGAGATTGTCCACGCCGACCGGCCCGCCGGTGAATTTCTCGATCACCGTCAGCAGCAGCTTCCGGTCCATCACATCCAGACCCTGCGCATCCACATCCAGCATGATCAGTGCAGCATCCGCCACTTCGCGCGTGGCCTCGCCCTGCGCCCTCACCTCGGCGAAATCGCGCACGCGGCGCAACAGGCGGTTGGCGATGCGCGGCGTGCCGCGCGAACGCTTGGCGATTTCCAGCGCGCCGTCTTCCGCGAGCCGCATGTCGAGCAGGCCGGCCGAACGTATCACGATGCGCTGCAATTCCTGCGGCGTGTAAAACTCCAGCCGCGCCACGATGCCGAAGCGGTCGCGCAACGGATTGGTCAGCATCCCGGCGCGCGTGGTCGCGCCCACCAGCGTGAACGGCGGCAGGTCCAGCTTCACCGATCGCGCAGCCGGGCCTTCGCCGATCATGATGTCTATCTGGTAATCCTCCAGCGCGGGGTAGAGGATTTCCTCCACCACCGGCGACAGGCGATGGATCTCGTCTATGAACAACACATCATTCGGCTCGAGATTGGTCAACAGCGCGGCGAGGTCGCCAGCGCGCTCCAGCACCGGGCCGGAAGTGTGGCGCAGGTTGACGCCCATCTCGCGTGCGATGATGTGCGCCAGCGTGGTCTTGCCCAGCCCCGGCGGGCCGAACAGCAGCACGTGGTCGAGCGGCTCTTTTCTTTTCCGCGCCGCCTCGATGAATATCTGCAATTGCTCGCGTATCTTTTCCTGCCCGACATATTCGCCCAGGTGCTTGGGGCGCAGTGCGCGCTCCAGCGCTTCCTCCTGCGCGGAAACCGGCGCGGGAGAGATGATGCGGTCAGAGGTGAGATTGTCGCTGTGAATCATGATTTGGATAATAGTTTAAGCGCTTGGCGGATGCCGTCAGACACGCCCGCATCGGCAGACAATTGTTTGGCCGCCCAGCCTGCTTCTTTCTCGTTGTAGCCCAGCGCCAGCAGCGCGTTGACGACATCGCTGTCCTGCGTGGGAATCGTCCTGTTCGCATCGCCCGAAGAAGTTACTGTGAACTTGCCTTGCAGTTCCAGCAGCAGGCGCTCGGCAGTCTTCATGCCCACGCCGGGAATCTTGGTCAGCCGCCCGGCTTCCTTGTTCGCCACGGCAACGGCGAGATCGTGAAGACTCAGGCCGGACAACACAGAGAGCGCCAGCTTCGGCCCGACGCCGCTGATTTTCAGCAACTGGCGGAATGCCATGCGCTCGTCCAGCGAACCGAAACCGAACAGCAGATGCGCATCCTCGCGCACGATGAGATGCGTGTGCAGCACCACGCGCTCGTGCAGCACGGGCAGGTTGTAGAACGTGCTCATCGGCACATCCAGCTCATAGGCCACGCCCTGCACGTCCAGCAGGATTTGCGGCGGGTTCTTTTCCAGCAGGATGCCACTTAACCGTCCAATCATGTTTTTCCCTAAACCAGCCTGCCGTTGCGCATGTGCAACCCCTTGGTGGCAAGCTGCCCCAGCCCCATGCCGCCATGCGCGTGGCAGATGGCGCAGGCCAGCGCATCCGCCGCATCCGGGCTGGGTGTGCCGGACAGTTGCAACAGGCGCTGCACCATGTCCTGCACCTGTTCCTTCTTCGCGTGGCCGTTGCCGACCACCGCCTGCTTTACCTGCAATGCGGTGTATTCCGCCACCGGCAACTGCGCCAGCACCGCCGCGCAAATGGCCGCTCCGCGCGCCTGCCCGAGCAACAGGGTGGATTGCGGATTGACGTTGACGAATACTTTTTCCACTGCCACTTGTTGCGGCTGATGTAACTCGATCACCTCGCGCAATGAATCGAGAATGACCTTGAGGCGCTCCGGCAGCTCGCCATCCGGCGTCTTGATGCAGCCACTGGCTACATAGCTGAGTTTTTGCCCAACCTTGTCCAGCACACCAAACCCGGTGATGCGCAGGCCGGGGTCGATTCCTAAAATGCGGACTGAGGACTGAGGGCTAAGGACTGAGTGGGCAATTTTCAACGTGATTCAATCCTTTTCTGTTTTTCCTCATGCCTCGGTACTCAGCACTCAGTCCTGCCTCTACTCCTCAATAACCGCTGTCGTATAAACCTCCTGCACGTCGTCCAGATTTTCCAGGGCATCCAGCAACTTCTGCATGCGCGCCGCATCGTCGCCGGTGAATTCCACTTCGGTGGACGGCTTCATGGTGACTTCCGCCATCTCCGGCTTTAGTCCCGCCGCTTCCAGGCGCTGCTTCACATCCACGAAATCGTTTGGCGCGGTAATGACTTCGATGCTGCCGTCGTCATTGCTTACGACATCCTCCGCGCCCGCATCCAGCGCCACTTCCATCAGCGCGTTCTCGTCGGTGCCGGGCGCAAAAACCATCTGTCCGCAGTGCTTGAACAGGAACGACACCGATCCGTCGGTGCCGAGATTGCCGCCGAACTTGGTGAATGCATGGCGCACATCGGCCACGGTGCGCGTCTTGTTGTCGGTCATGCAGTCCACCATCACCGCCGCGCCGTTAATGCAATAGCCCTCGTAACGCAGCTCGACATAATCCACGCTGTCCAGTTCGCCCGCGCCGCGCTTGATGGCGCGCTCCACATTGTCCTTCGGCATATTCTGGTCATACGCCTTTTCCATCGCCAGGCGCAGGCG
>JACREC010000111.1 GCA_016218445.1 Nitrosomonadales bacterium | reverse complement strand
GCGGACAATTTCTTGTTGGATGGCGATACGCATTATCTCGGAATCGGCAATTTCCAGTTTTCGCATAACGGCGTCTCCTTTGGCATGGAACCGCCAACAGTATACGCCATTATGCGGCGTTATTTATGTCGCTATGTTTATTTATCGAAACTTCAACCCCCATCCCAGTTGCCCCCTCGCTACGCTCTCCCCCTCTGCCAAGGGGAAGGAGAGGGTCAGAGGCGCGAGGATGCGTAAATGACCCAGCTCGCTCTGGTCATCGATCTGAATGTTTGCGTGGGCTGTCATGCCTGCGTGACCAGTTGCAAGGAATGGAATACTTCCGGTGCAGCCGGGCCGCTGTGCGATGAGAATCCTTATGGCGCCGATCCGACCGGCACGTTCCTCAATCGGGTGCAGACCTTTGAGGTCGGGCAGTACCCCAACACCGAGACGGTGCATTTTCCCAAGTCCTGTCTGCATTGCGAAGACCCGCCGTGTGTGCCGGTCTGTCCGACCGGTGCTTCCTACAAACGCAAGCAGGATGGCATCGTGCTGGTGGATTACGACAAATGCATCGGCTGCAAATATTGCACCTGGGCCTGTCCTTACGGTGCGCGCGAAATTGACGAAAAGCAGAAGGTGATGAAGAAATGCACGCTGTGCGTGGATCGCATTTATGATACCTCGCTGGCGGAAATTGACCGCAAGCCATCCTGCGTCAAGGCTTGCCCGACCAGCGCGCGGCTGTTCGGCGACATCCACGATTCCGAATCAGCGGTGTCGCAGGCGATACGCGAGAATGGCGGTTATGCGCTGATGCCGGAATGGGGCACGCATCCGGCCAACCATTATCTGCCGCGGCGCAAGACCCATCTCAAGATACACGAGGACGAACTCGAACGTGCCGACAACCCGCTCAAGGTTGACGGTAAATTGCCCAAGCCGAGCAAGTCCGAGCCGACGCTCGACGATGTCACTTCCTGGTAATCACTGAAGAAAATATTTATGAATCCGGCCCTCTCGGTTATTTTTCTCACCACCTTGATCGGCATAGGTCAGGGTTTGTTTCTGGCCCTGTTTACCCAGCAGTCCTACGCGCTGTTTGACTTGCTGCCGCATCAGGATGCGCGCTTTTATGGATGGGGCAGCCTGTTGGCGCTGCTGTTCACGATGGCAGGATTGGTCGCCTCATTTTTTCACTTGGGACGCCCGGAACGAGCCTGGCGTTCGGCGGCGCAGTGGCGCACTTCGTGGCTTTCCCGCGAAGTCATCGTTTTGCCCGCGTTCATGGGAATATTGTTTCTGTATGGAGCGTCCCATTTGAGCGGACTCGATCCGGTGCTGGTAACGCTGCCCAGCGGGCTGGGTATCAATGCCACGGTCATTCTGGGTGGTATTGCCACAATGCTGGCCTTCGCCCTGTTCGTGAGTACCGGCATGATTTACGCCTGCTTGCGTTTTTTGCAGGAGTGGCATACGCCGCTGACGGTAATCAATTTCATACTGCTTGGCGGCGCATCCGGTTTCACGCTGGCAACGCTGTACGCCGCCATCTTGGCGCCCGCGCAGACCGGCTTCCTCGGCGGCTGGGCGATCATCATTACCCTGCTGGGCTTGCTCGGCCGCAGTTCATCGTTGTGGCGCAACGCGCGTCTCAGGCCGAAATCGACACTGCAGACGGCGATTGGCATCAAGCATCCACGCATTGTGCAGACAGCGCAGGGCGCGATGGGCGGCTCATTCAGCACGCGGGAATTTTTCCACGGCAAGAAAGCATCGTTTCTGCACGCAATAAAACCTGCATTTATGGTGCTTGCCTTCGGCATACCGCTGCCGTTGCTTTTAATCAGCATGTCGCAGCCATCGGTATGGCTGCTGGGCGCCATATTCATTCTGCAATATACTGGGCTGCTGGCCGAACGCTGGTTCTTCTTCGCCGAGGCCAATCACCCGCAGAATCTGTACTACCAGACTATAGGCTAAGGTGATGAGAGAAAAACCAGTGCGCAACCGCCGGAAATTTCACTTTCTGTTATGGCTGCTGCCTGTTGCCATACTGATGATGGTGCTCCCGGCTGAAGCCGCCAATGCCGCAGCAGCCAGCGCCGATGCCACGGCTTGGTGGGTGTGGCCGCTGGCATTGTTTGTGGTGTGTTTCTTCCTCGGCATGATCGCAGTGCCTGCAGGTGTCGGCGGCGGCGTGCTGTTCGTACCCATCGTTGGCAGCTTCTTCCCGTTCCACATGGACTTCGTGCGCGGCGCCGGGCTGCTGGTGGCGATGGCAAGCGCACTGGCAGCAGGCCCATCCCTGCTGAAAAACGGCATGGCCAACCTGCGCCTCGCAATGCCGCTCGCGCTGGCAGCCTCGATCAGTTCCATCGCAGGCGCCATGCTCGGCCTGGCGTTGCCGGCCAACATCGTACAAATCTCGCTGGGGGTCACCATCCTCGGTATCGCTGCCTTGATGATCACGGCGAAGAAATCCGAATTCCCTCACGTGACGCAGCCCGACCCTCTGTCCGTGGCGCTGGGCATCCATGGCGTGTTCCGCGACGGCATCTCCGGCAAGGATATCGCATGGCAGGTACATCGCACGCCTGCGGGATTGGTGCTGTTCCTGATTATCGGTTTCCTGGGCGGACTGTTCGGCGTCGGCGCTGGCTGGGCCAATGTGCCGGGGCTGAATCTGCTGATGGGTGTCCCGCTCAAGTTGGCGGCTGGCTCCTCCAGCATGATCCTGTCGATGGCCAGTTCCTCCGCCACCTGGTATTACCTCAACAATGGCGCAATATTGCCGATAATCGCCGTGCCCTCGGTAATCGGCATGATGATAGGCGCACGCATCGGCGCGCACCTGCTGACCATACTCAAGGCTTCGGCGATCCGCAAGCTGGTCATCGCCATCCTGCTGTTCGCCGGCGTGCGCACCATGCTCAAGGGGCTGGGCATATGGATTTAACCGGGCATCTGGATATGAGGTGAATATGGAGACGGAACGCAAACACCACCCTGAACAATTGCACTATGCCACGGTGCTGCACTGGAGCACGCTGGCCGGCTTCATCATGCTGGTCGCGACCTTTGTCGCCTATGTGTTCGGCTGGGTGCCTTCGTATGTTCCGCTCGAACGTCTGCCGCAGCTTTGGGGGCTGCCCACGTCCGAATATCTGAAGGCGACCGGAATTCCGACCGGCTGGAGCTGGCTGTTCATGATGGGCAAAGGCGATTTCGCCAGCCAAATCGGCATCGCCATCCTGTCCGGTTGTTCCATCGCCTGCATTCTGGCTATCATGCCCGTCTACGCCAAAAGCAGGAACACCACCTATCTCGTGATCTGCGCCCTTGAGATTGCCGTGCTGCTTGTATCTGCCGCCGGTGTCTTTTCCACCCATTGAGGGAGGCATCATGAATCATCCTTTTGAGCGCATCCTTCTCGCCACCGAACATACCGAATTCGACAGCGGCTCCGAGCGCGTTGCCTTTGAGATGGCACAGCGCTGCAGATTGCCGTTGATGGTGGTGCTGCCAGTGGTGAGCAACCCGGAATTCGAGATTACGGCTCCACAACTCGCCGCGCGAAACGATCGTGAAGCCGCCAGCAAAGCTGATGCCCTGCGCAATACCGCCATGCAACTCGGCGTTCAGCTCGAAATCCATGTTCGGCATGGCGAGGAGAAGTACCTTGAAATTGTGAACGAGGCCAAGGAAAAGCAGGCCGATTTGATTATCACGCGCCGGCGCGGCAAGCGCAGTTTCCTGGCGAAATTGCTGGTTGGTGAAATGGTCAGCAAGGTGGCCGGGCACGCGCCATGCAGTGTGTTGCTGGTACCGCGCAACGGCAACATGTGGTCAAATGGTGTGCTCGCAACAGTAGACGATTCCGAATACTCACCGAGAATTACTTCCACGGCGGCTGCCATTGCCAAAGAATACGCCTTGCCGCTAACCATTTTGAGCGTAGCCGAAACCACAGCGTTGCACGAAAAGGCAGAGGCGGTCGCATCTCGCTATGCCGGAACAGTTACCGGACTTAATGTTGTTGTCCGTCAACTTGTTCTGACAGGCCGCCCGCACGAGCAGATTCTCGCAGCCAGCCAGTCTGTAGGCGCAGATCTGATCGTGGTGGGACAGCGCGGCGAAAGCAATGCCGTGGTGCGTATGTTGCTGGGCAGCACCATGCAGAAGGTGGTGGGGATGACTGACCAGCCGGTATTGGTTGTACCAGCATAAGCAATGAAAAGTTTGAAAAATAACCCTAATGGGCTATTCTGACCACTCTTAGTGGGTATGGACGCTGGTAGGCTGGTTATTCCTATAATGCGTCTCGTATTGTTCTTCCGTGCGATAATAAATCAGTTTCGGCGGTAATTCTGGATAACTTATGGGAGGTGAAACGATGAATTTTGACAAAGAATTGAATGCCCGTGGCATGTCCTGTCCTTTGCCTATCTTGAAGACCAAAAAAGCGCTCGCTGACATGGCCACGGGACAGGTGCTCAAGATGATTTCCACTGACAGTGGCTCAATAAAGGATATGCAGGCATTCGCCGATCAAACGGGCAATACCTTGCTATCCACGGTCGAGGAAAACAAGGAATACGTCTTTTACATGCAGAAGAAATAAACACTTTCTTCAAACCAGAACCATACTTTAAGGGGAAATCATGGCCGCTAAAAGAATGGCAATCATTGCCACCAAGGGAACGCTGGACATGGCCTATCCGCCATTCATCCTCGCTTCAACCGCCGCCGCTCTGGGCTATGAGGTGCAGGTGTTCTTTACCTTCTACGGATTGCAACTGCTGCGCAAGGATTTGTCCAGTGTGATGATCAGCCCGCTGGCCAACCCGGCCATGCCGATGCCCGTGCCGATGCCGGTGATGGTGCAGATGCTGCCCGGAATGGAATCCATGGCAACCATGATGATGAAGCAGAAGCTCAAGAAACATGGCGTCGCATCGCTGCAAGAGTTGCGTGATTTGTGCCTGGAAGCCGAGGTGAAATTAATTGCCTGCCAGATGACGGTTGACCTGTTTGAATTCGACAAGAGCGAATTCATCGATAACATTGAATACGTCGGTGCGGCTACGTTTTTAGGGTTTGCGGGAGATACTGACATCTGCCTGTTTGTTTAAGATGGCGAGTTGCTACAACCGTGCAGTAGTAGAGTGTGGGTTTGTTTCATCAATCAATCAGGGAGATTTTTCATGAAGATAAAGAAAATTGTTGCTTCGTTGCTCGCCGCTGGCGTGATGGTGTCACCACTTGCGCATGCGACTAACGGGTATTTTGCGCACGGCTATGGAACGAAAGCCAAAGGCATGGCCGGCGTTGGCATCGCGTTACCGCAGGACTCTCTTGCCGCTGCGACCAACCCGGCTGGAATGGTCATGGTCGGCGATCGGATTGATTTCGGTGTGGAATTGTTCCGTCCAGTGCGAAGCACGAGCACTACGGGTGTAGCTACGACACCTTTTGCTATGATTCCTTTGACAGGGCCAAATACATCAGCGGAATATTCGGGCAATGGGGATGCTTCGTTCCTTATTCCCGAGTTCGGCTACAACAAGATGATCGGTAGCAACTCATCTTTTGGCGTTTCGGTGTACGGCAACGGTGGCATGAACACCAGCTATGGTGATCTCAATGCCAGAACCATCGGGCCAGGCCCGGGTTTGGGAGTTTTTGGCAGCGGCAAGGCAGGCGTCGATTTGTCACAATTGTTCATCGCACCCACCTATTCCACCATGATCACCCCCGATAACGCGCTCGGCGTTTCGCTGAATATCGCATACCAGGCTATCTCGGTTTACGGCTTCCAGAACTTCGCAGGGCTCTCGAACACACCGACTGCAGTTTCGAATACTGGCTATGATTCATCGAACGGTTGGGGGCTGAAACTTGGCTGGATCGGAAAGATCACGCCGGACGTAAGTCTAGGTGCCACTTATCAGACCAAAACCAAGATGAGTAAATTCAGCAAGTACGGCGGGCTGTTTGCCGAACAGGGTGGTTTTGATATTCCCGAGACTTATGGCATCGGAATTACAGCTAAAACAACGCCTGATTTGACTCTCGCTGCGGACATCCAGCAGATCAATTACAGCAAGGTTCCCACCCTCGGCAACTCGATAAACAACCTTGCCTCGTGCAATTTATTTGGAGGAACTACTTCTACCACATGCCTTGGTGGCAGTAACGGCGCTGGTTTCGGCTGGAGAGACATGACTGTGTTCAAGTTGGGGGCGAGCTATGCCTACAGCCAGAACCTGACCTTGCGCGGCGGCCTTAGCACCACTCGCCAGCCCATCCCGACCAACGAAACATTCTTTAATGTCATGGCTCCCGGAGTGGTCGAGAACCACCTGACTCTCGGTGCCACATGGACGTTGGCCAGCAAGTCCGAGTTGACTGTGGGCTATATGCATGCCTTCCAGAAGACTGTCAACGGCACCAACACTACTATTGGTGGCAACGGGGTCGGCCTCAAGATGTATGAAGACTCCATCGGCATTGCCTTCGGCTGGAAAATGTAAGCAACAAGCCGAACAACAATCGCTCTCCCTGGCCCGCCATCTTCAGGCGGGCTTTTTCTTGGGCGTCGCTTGCCTTGTCTTGCCGCGCGATCAACTCCCCGCAATCCGGTCGTAATAGCGCGCGCGGTAGAGCAGGCGCGGATGAAGTGCATCGTCTGTGAAGGCGGCCCGGTCATGCAGTACGTTGTTGCACAGCAGCCCCATGCCGTCTTCAAGCCGCGCGCAGTGGATATGTGGCAAATCCGCTGCAAGCAGTTCTTCCAGCATCGCAACAGCGGCCAGCGTGGTTGCATCCTGCTTCCATACGATGCTGCGGGTGCGTGCGGTATAGCGCATGTGCAGGTTACCGCTTGCAGGATCAATGGAAAACACCGGGCCGGTCTGCGCGGCGCGCGCTACCCCCTGTTCGTCGGTACGCTCCGGAATGGTCATGGTATCCGGCGCGGAAAGTGCGCGGATAAAATCGCTATTCGCATCGCGCAGCATCAAATAAACGATTTCGTGATCCAGCAGGCGATTCTCGCCGCCTTGCCCTGCACGCTGCACACAATGTAGTACCATGCCGCGAATTTGCCGTTCGGGCGGATTGTAATAACCGTCGGTATGCCACTTGATGGCACGGTCGGTATAGGGAATATAAGCCTGCCGCTGCCCATCGTCAGCACACACGGTGATGCGTGTAACGCCTTGTTCACTCGCCAACCAGTTTGCATCCAGGCGGTTCAAGCCGAACTGTTGGCCGAGTTGACGCACCATGTTCTCATCGGCACCCCCGGTTCGGGTGGCATAAATCGCCATGTTGCTGCGGCGGCAACGCGCCAACAGTGCGGCGTGCTCAGCCGCAGTCAGCGCGTGCGGATTATTGATTTCGACGATCAGTTCGTTGGTGTTGGTGATGGCGTGCGCCAGCTTGCGTTCACGCCAGTGCAGGTAAGCTGTTTGGTTAGCAAGATCGAATGGATTCTGCATCAACTGGTTAACCAAATCTGCACATTTCAATCCCCGGTAGCGGTCTTGCGGGTACGTGGTTGTCCCGGTGCTGTCTCGAACAGGTCGCGCATGGTTTTTTCCACCATGGTTACGGCTTCCGGTGCCTCGATGCTCATCATCTGGTCAATGACCCAGGTGATATCTTTCTCATCCATAACTTCGCGCATGCAGTAGGCAAGGTAACGGGTAAACGCAAACCCCGGGCCGTCGCCGCCATAGTTAAATTCGGCATACTCTCCCGCGCGCTGGTTGAGTTTGTCGATGAAGTGCTGCTTGTGTTCGGTGATGCTGTTACCCATCAACCTGCCTTGATTTTCAGCCAGGGTTTCCGCCACGCGGTTTGCCAATGTGCTGGTGAATACAAAGCGCGTCTCTGCGGGCAATTGGCGATAGGCGATGCGGTCTGCGGCCTGAATCAAAAACACCAGAAATTCGGTGAGAAAGGCAAAATACTGCGTGCCGATGGCGATCTCAAAATCTGCTTTGCGGGTATTTTTGAGCGCGTTGTCGCCGATGCGCCAGATGACAAAAGCCAACGCCCCCGCAATTTCTTGCGGCGTTTTTTTACGTTCATTCCTGAACCAATGGCTTTTGATGCGCATGCCGGGTGAGCCGAAGGTTCGGGTCAACCCTTTTGCAGAAAGAATTCGAATTCGCCTGCGGATGCCTCAACAGTGTCGATGATTTTCACGCCGGTTACGCTTGCCCAGCCGACGATGTCGGAATGTATTCCGGGGCAGTTGCTGACGAGCTTGAGAATCTCGCCTGAATTCATGCCGTTCAGCAGCTTCTTGGCCTCCACGATTGGCCCGGGGCAAACCACACCGCGAATATCGAGGATCACATTCGCCTTGCGCGCCTCCCCCTTGCCCTTCAAGATGTAATAGCCCGTACCGCCATCCGGCATCGCTTCTGTTTTCAATACGTGGTTGTGGGTCTGTTCCGCCCAGGCGAAAAGATCATCCCGGGTACCCGGACAGTCCGAGATCAACAGCAGTATTTGCCCGTTTTTCAGATCGTCGATCACGCGCTTGGCACCGAGCAGCGGTGCGGGGCAGGTCAGGCCGCGCAAATCCAGTTTTACATTGGTATGCAAATCTTGAGTGCTCATTTTAAATATCCCCTTGGTTTCTGAACCGTTGTCTGTGTAGTCGGTATGCCGGCTACGCTCATCGTTATTTGGGTGGCCATTTCAATACCCGCCTTTACCCAGCGGTTGCGGCAAGCCGGCAACTTTCGCGCCTTGTTTAGCCGGGCCTGTCGGGAATAAATCATACAGCGCTTTGCTATCTGCCTCTGGCCAGAATTCATTAATACTTTTCAGCATATTGCGAAAATTGGGCGTGTGTCCATGTTCACGGTATTCATCACGCAAATAATTGATAACCTGCCAGTGCCTGGGTGTTAACTCAATGTTTTCTGCCGCGGCAATGATGCCAACTATTTCTTCACTGTAATCCGGCTCCAACAAGTAACCTTCTGCATCGGTTTCAAGCTCGGTGCCCGCAACTATGTATCCCATGATTAACCTCCTTTAAAAACCCCCAGACTACGGTCTGGATGGATATTCATTAGCCGAAATAAGAGCCATCACCCCAAACCGGAGATGACTTTGTAAGGTAAGAAAATACCACAGCCAAATTGACGACCTTCTCCCAGCCCGGCATATTGTAATTGCAGGGATGCTTCCGGTTTCAAATCATGTATAACCAGACTATAACCGTGAATGGATTGCTGAGCACCGGTAAGGGTGCGCCGCTTGCCGCAGATCAATCTGGCCGCAATCCCCATCTTGCTTAACTGTGTATTGATGCCATCCAGGAAAAGTGCTTCGTCGGTTGCGCCTGTTACCAGTTGCGCGTGAAGGGTGGGGTAGGGTTGAATTGGGCGCAGCTTGCTTTTGCCCAGCAGCAATTGGCATGCACCTGAACGCAGGGTGCTTTCCGCCACATCCAGTTGTTGTCCTGACAGGGCGGCGGCGTGGGCGGCAAGCGCCATCGGCAAGCGCAGCACCAGCTTGGCGCGTTTGGGAAGCAGCATCCCTTCGTTGTTTTCTGCTGCGCGCAACGGCAATACCCCGACCAACTTTTCTTCCGCGAGCTGCGGAACATGGCGTATCAGTGCCTCCCACAGCGCAAAGGGATAAGCAGTGGGGAGTATTCCGCCGCCAAGATCGAATACCATGTCGATCATCTCTGGAATTTTATTAGTCACTTGCCTGTTGTTGCTACGCAGGTTGTTTTTGGGAATCGGCCCAGCTTTGCATGGCAGTCGCCCACTGTTGTGCTGTGGCAGGGTCAATATCGAAAATCGTAAAACGCCTGTTTTCACGGATGCGGATGCGCAACAGGCCCATCCCGCCTTCGGCATGATCTATTTGTTGCAATTCAATTTCCTGATTACCCAGAGGAACCCTGATTTTTATCAATTCGCTGATTTTTGCCATTATAATTTCCTCTCGCTTAGCCGTATCCCAATATCCCTGGGGATATTCCGCACAAGATTTATAGATGTCTAAGTCTATCGCTAATGTACCTGGAAATGAAATACTGCTGGGGAAGGCAAACCACTACCCTTTAGGGTTATTGAGGATAGCCGCTAAGGGTGATGGAATGCGCGGGGGATGCGCCGTATAGTGCATCTAACCATTAAGAAATTGGGTAGCCGCTGAGTTGAAAGTGGTAGAGTAGACAGGTCGCAATTTCCCGCCTCTGCCGGGTCATTAAGTTGCCGGCAGCAAGCACTAGTCAATACGACTGAAAGGAAGATTATTATGGCTAAGAAGATGCATGACACCCCAAACCTTGATCAACTCGAGGATGGCCCGTGGCCCAGTTTTGTGACGGGCTTGAAAGAGTTGGCAAAAGACAAGGATTATGTGGTTGATCTCCTTGGGCAGCTTGAAACGTCTTACCGAACCAAAAAAGGCTACTGGAAGGGTGGTACGGTCGGTGTGTTTGGCTATGGCGGGGGCGTTATCCCGCGTTTTACCGAACTCAAGGACGAAAAAGGTCAACCCGTTTACAAAGATTGCGCGGAATTTCATACCCTGCGTGTGATGCCGCCACCCGGCATGCACTACGATACCGATACGCTGCGCAAATTTTGCGATCTCTGGGAGAAGCATGGTTCCGGCTTGATCGCATTACACGGCCAGTCCGGCGACATCATGTTTCAGGGCGCGACGACGGAAAACGTGCAAAAAGCCTTCGACGAAATCAATGAAATGGGCTTCGACATGGGCGGCGCCGGCCCGGCGGTGCGCACCTCGATGTCCTGCGTCGGCGCGGCGCGTTGCGAGCAATCCTGCTACGATGAGGCCAAGGCGCATCGCGTTGTACTGAACACTTTTCTGGATGACATCCATCGTCCTTCCTTGCCGTACAAATTCAAATTCAAATTTTCCGGCTGCCCGAACGATTGCATGAATTCCGTGCAACGTTCTGACATGGCCGTGATCGGGACGTGGCGCGACAATATCCGCACCGACGAAGCGCTGGCGAAAAAATGGTTTGCCAGGCACAGCATGAACCAGTTGGTGAATGACATTGTTGCGCGCTGCCCGACCAAGACGTTCCAGCTCAAGCAGATCAAGGACGTCAAGAGCGGCCCGAGCATCTCCAGCGTTGCGGTCAATGACACCCATGCGATAGAAATCGATAACCACGAATGCGTGCGCTGCATGCACTGCATCAACGTAATGACTGGCGCGCTGGCTCCGGGTAAAGACAAAGGCGCCACCATTCTGGTGGGTGGCAAGCGTACCCTCAAGATCGGCGACCTGATGGGCACGGTGGTCGTCCCATTCATGAAACTGGAAACAGATGAAGACATGGAAAAACTGGTTGATCTCGGCCAGCGCATCATCGACTTCTTCGCTGAAAACGCGCTCGAGCATGAACGCACCGGTGAAATGATTGAGCGTATCGGCCTGGTGAGTTTCCTCGAGGCATTGGAAATTGAGGTGGACCCAAACATGGTGTCCACACCACGCACGAATCCATATGTTCGTACCGATGGCTGGGATGACGAAGTTGCCAGGATCAATGCCAAAAAACACGCCGCTGTCTGAGGAGAATATAACATGAACGCACCCGTACAGATGCGCCGCCCGAAAGAAACCGGCGTTCCCGACAACAAGAAGTACCTGCATCCATTGCTGCTGAAAAACTACGGCAACTGGAAATACCACGACCGTCCGCGCCCAGGAGTGCTGCATCATGTCTCGCACAGCGGTGACGAGGTCTGGTCGGTCCGCGCCGGCACGCAGCGGCAAATGGACGTTGGCACCATCCGCAGGCTATGCGATATTGCTGACAAATACGCGGAAAGCCACGTGCGTTTCACTATCCGTTCCAACATCGAGTTCATGGTATCCAGCGCGGAGAAGGTTAATCCGCTGATTGCCGAATTGGAAAAGCACGGCTTCCCGGTGGGCGGTACAGGCAATTCGATTTCGATGATTTCCCATACTCAGGGTTGGCTGCACTGTGACATCCCGGGTACAGATGCTTCCGGCGCAGTCAAGGCTTTGATGGACGAGCTGATCGTTGAATTCAAACGCGAGGAAATGCCCAACCGCGTGCATATTTCCACGTCCTGCTGCGAAATTAACTGCGGCGGACAGGCTGACATCGCAATCATCATACAACACACCAAACCGCCGGTGATTAACCACGACCTGGTGGCCAACGTATGCGAGCGCCCGGCGGTGGTGGCGCGTTGCCCTGTCGCCGCGATTCGCCCGGCGATGGTAAATGGCAAGCCGTCCCTGGAAATTGATGAATCAAAATGCATGTGCTGCGGAGCGTGCTATCCACCCTGCCCGCCGATGCAGATCAATGACCCGGAGAATTCCAAGCTGGCGATCTGGGTAGGCGGCAAGAATTCCAATGCACGCGGCAAGCCGACCTTCATGAAAATGGTTACTTCGGGCCTGCCCAACAACCCACCAAGATGGCCCGAAGTCGCCGAGGTGGTTAAGCGGATTCTGCACGTTTACAAGGAAGATGGCCGCCCGTGGGAGCGCATGGCAGACTGGATCGAGCGCATCGGCTGGCAGCGTTTCTTTGAAAAGACCGAACTGCCGTTCACCAAATACCTGATTGACGACTGGCGCGGTTCACGTGCCTCCCTCAATGCTTCGACCCATATTCGCTTTTAAACATAGCGACATAAATAACGCCGCATAATGGCGTATACTGTTGGCGGTTCCATGCCAAAGGAGACGCCGTTATGCGAAAACTGGAAATTGCCGATTCCGAGATAATGCGTATCGCCATCCAACAAGAAATTGTCCG
>JACREC010000112.1 GCA_016218445.1 Nitrosomonadales bacterium | reverse complement strand
TAGGCGTATCCGCCCACGCCCGCGACGAGCAGCGTCAAAAGCAGGATAAACAGGCGTTGCGACAAGGAGAATTGGACCAGGCGGGCAAGCATTATTTGCTCTCCTTGCCGTCAAGCCATGCGCCCTTGAGCGCCACCACGCCGCTGACGGCGACTTGTTCGCCCGCCTTTATCGAACCTTCCACCCGTACCCGCTGGCCGGCGCTGGCCGCGACCGTCACCGGTCTGGCCTCAAAGCCGTCCGCCGTGCGGACGAAGACATAAGCCTGATTGCCGTCGTGGGCCACGGCGGATAACGGCAAGTCCCAACCGTCCGCCGCAGCCTTGACGGGCAGCTCGACTGCAAGAAATTCGCCAGGGCGCACTAGGCCGGCCTTGCCCTCGATTACTGCACGCAGCACCACTGTCTGACTGCCAGCCAGGACGCCGGGGCTGGCGCTCAAAATGCGCGCCGCAATGTCGCGGCCTTGAACCTTGAGCCTGGTTCCGGGTTGCCAACTGGCGCTATCAGCGACCGGAACTTGAATTTCGAGCCAAAGGGTATCGGTCTGCGCCACATGCAATAACGGGCTGGCCGAATCCACACGCTGGCCGATCTTGACCGCTATCCCGGTAACAACCCCTGCTTGCGTCGATACCAGCGTCAAGCTTTCCTGCGGATTGCCGGAAGCGGCAATCTCGGCTATCGTCGCGGGCGACATGCCGCTTAAACGCAGTGCCGCCTCGGCTTGTTTGAGCGCGGCTTCGTCTTCCTTCAAGCCAGCCTGCGCTTCCTGCACGCGGCGCTGCGGGATGATGCCTTCGTCGAACAGCAGTTGCTCGCGTTGCGCGGCTTGCCGCGCCAGCGTGATGCGAGAGCTCGCCTGAAGCAACTGCAATTGCAATTGGCCGAATTCCGGACTGGCGATGCGGACCAGCGGCGCACCGCTACGCACTACTTGATTCTGCTGGACTAACAGTTGGGATACCATGCCGGCCACGGGTGAACTGATGACCTGTTCGGCGTTTGGCGGAACCACAACCTGAGCGGGGAAGCTCGCACGCACCGAGTCGGCTTGACTCTGTAGCGGCACAGTCGTGATGCCCAATGCTTGTATCTGGACATTTGGAACGACGAACTTGGCGGGCCGATCGGCCGCATGAGCGGGTGATGAGAATGCGCACAGCATGGCTATGGTGCATGCATATACCTGAAAGCGTGGATTCTTTTTGTTCATAATTAACCTCATAATTAACCTCAAGTAGTGCCTGGCAGCGCGGCAAATGTGACTACACCGCTCAATGAGCTGTGGAAGACAAAAGCACGTAGAACTCCGCCATTCAGGCGAATCAGTAATCTTTGCAAATGCAATCATCGAAATCCTCAACGAAAACGAAGTTTCAGAGTGGGCGTTGTGCCGAAACTAATAAGTTGAATTTCGACGGGACGCGGCAAAACCCATCACAGGGTCAGGCGCAGGGTACTACAAGGGAAAAGAGAAGCGTCCCGCCGGCTCAGGCGAGAGCTGCTCTGGGTGGATGCTCGATGAGAGCTTGTGGTGCCGAGGCAAAAGTGCTGACCGGGGTTGCCACCAAGGGGCTGCATCCCTCAAGCGGCGTCACACCAATGGCACCCGACAGAAGGCAGGAAAAGACCGGGTGCACATGGGCATGGTGGTGGTCGCCGACGGCAGGAACGATACTCGCCCCATCGGCATCGACTGCTGGTTCATCGTGAGCATGGTGGTCACTGTGTTCGTGGCTGTGATGCCCGAAATGTGCGGCAGCGTGACTCGGCGAGTGTTCCAACGCATCGCAAACGCCAATCACCGCCGCGTAGGCGGCGTTCAGCGAGAGCATGATGGCAAGAAGAAAAACGAGGCAGGTGCGCATGGCGGCGGAGTATAAGAGCAAATGGATGGCAGAGCAATCACGACGCCCCGCTCCTTCGACAAGTTCAGGACAGGCTCTGTTACACTCGCATATCTTGCAATGCAACACCCACAGCATGCCTAAAATCACACCGCGCAACTATCCGGAAGACGTCGCGCAATGTCTTGCCGATGCAGGAATCGCTCCCCTGTTCGCGCGCATATACGCGGCACGCGGCATCACCGACAAAGCACAACTGGAAACCGGCCTGGACCGCCTGTTGCCCTTCACCCAACTGAAAAACGCGCAACAAATGGCCGTGCTGCTGGCCGATGCCATTGCCGCGCAACGCCGGATACTGATTGTGGCGGATTACGATGCCGACGGCGCCACTGCCTGTGCCGTTGGCTTGCGCGGCTTGCGCGCATTCGGTGCGCAAGTGGATTTCATCGTACCCAACCGTTTCGAATACGGATATGGTTTGACACCGGAGATCGTGCGACTTGCTGCGGAAAGCAAGCCTGACATATTGATTACGGTGGACAACGGCATCGCCAGCGTGGAAGGCGTGGCCGAGGCCAACCGGCTGGGTATGCAAGTGCTGGTCACCGACCACCACCTGCCCGGCGATGCCTTGCCGGATGCACTTTGCATCGTCAATCCCAACCAGCCGGGCTGCGATTTCCCCAGCAAGCATCTGGCGGGGGTCGGTGTGATGTTCTATGTGCTGCTGGCGCTGCGCGCCGAACTACGCACCCGTGGTGCATTTGCAGAACAAGCTGAACCCAACCTCGCCACCCTGCTCGACCTGGTAGCGCTGGGCACGGTGGCGGACGTGGTGAAGCTGGATGAGAACAACCGGATTCTGGTGCAACAAGGGCTGCAACGCATCCGCGCCGGGCGTGCTTGTTGCGGCATTAACGCGCTGTTGCAGGTAGCCGGGAAAAAATATGCGCAGGCATCTGCTTACGAACTGGGTTTCGTCGTTGGCCCGCGCCTGAACGCCGCCGGGCGGCTGGAAGACATGAGCCTGGGTATCCAGTGCCTGCTCACTGACGACCCCGTTGAGACCGCAGAAATCGCCTCAAGACTTGACGCGCTCAACCGCGAGCGGCGCAGCATCGAAGCCGACATGCAGCAAGCCGCACTGGCCGCATTGGAGCATATCAACCCTGCTGATAGTTATAGTCTTGCAATATTCGACGCGACCTGGCACCAGGGAGTGATCGGCATCCTCGCCTCGCGCCTGAAAGATCGCTTCCATCGCCCTGTCATCGCCTTTGCACGTTCTGCCAACGGAGAAATCAAAGGCTCCGGGCGCAGCATCCCCGGCCTGCATTTGCGTGACGCACTCGATTTATTATCCAAACGCCATCCACACCTGCTGCAAAAATTCGGCGGTCATGCCATGGCGGCTGGGCTCAGCATCCGCGAAGAACATTTTGATGAATTCCGGAATGCCTTTGAAGCCATCGCGCAAAGCCTGCTCTCCCCCGCCGACCTCACCAGGATTATCGAAACTGACGGCGCTCTCGCCCGGGAAGATTTTTCGCTGGAAACCGCGCATAGCCTGGAACAACAGGTATGGGGACAAGGCTTTCCGCAACCCGTATTCGAAAGCGTGTTCCCCGTGCAAAATCAGCGCGTGGTCGGCGGAAAGCACCTAAAGTTGCAGTTGCGACACGTTACTGGCGCAGCCAGCCGATTGCGGGAGCAACTGCCTAGCGGCTCCTCTCACACTGAAGAATCTGCACCCACCGCGTCGGAGCCGATATTGAACGCGCAGGGCAAACTCATCGAGGCAATCCTGTTTAACCGGATTGAGCCACTGCCCGAACAAATACGTGCCGTGTACAGCCTGGGCGTCAATGAATACAATGGCACGCAGAGCCTGCAGCTCATAATTCGTCACTGGGCAGAGAGGTGAAACGATGGAAACCGGTTTCCTGCAAGGCAACGGCATCGAGGCATTACCGCAGTTTCTCACCAGCCTCGCCATCGGCCTGCTGATCGGGCTGGAACGCGAGCGCAACCCGTCGGCCAAGGCCGGCTTGCGCACCTTCGCGCTGGTCGCCATGTTCGGCACACTGTCCGCCCTGCTCGCCACGAAACTTGGCTCGCCCTGGCTGCTGATCGCCGGCCTGCTTGCCGTAGCCGGCATGATCATCGCCGCATACATCAACAACCCCGGCGAGGAAAACGACCCCGGCACCACCACCGTGGTCGCCTTGCTGTTCAGTTATGGGCTGGGCGCGATGATCTGGTATGGCCTCGTCAAACTGGCCGTGATGCTGGCGGTAGGTGTCACCGCCCTGCTCTATTTCAAACCCGAACTGCGCGGACTGTCGCAACGGCTCACGCGCCGCGATCTGGCCGCCGTGCTGCAATTTTCCGTGCTGACTTTCATCGTGCTGCCGGTTCTGCCCGATCAGAATTACGGCCCCTACGATGCCTTCAATCCGCATCATGCCTGGCTGATGGTGGTGCTGATCTCCGGCATCAGCCTGGCGGGATATGCCGCCCTGCATGTGGTGGGAACCCGTTATGGCGCGCCACTGCTGGGCTTTCTCGGCGGCCTCGTTTCCAGCACCGCGACCACGATGATTTACGCGAAGCACAGCAAGGGCAACCAGGCCATGCTGAACCTTGCCGCCTCGGTGATCGTGATTGCCGGGATGGTGGTGTTGCTGCGTCTGCTCGTGGTCAGTGCCGTTGTCGCCTTTGGTGCAGTGCCCCGCCTGCTACCGGTGCTGGCGGGTGGCTTGCTGCTGGGTTTGATTGTCGCCCTGTATAACTGGCGCAAGATGAGCAATGCAACCGAACTCTACATTCCGGAAACCTCCAACCCCGCTGAACTGCACACCGCCATCAGCTTTGGCTTGCTGTATGTAGTCGTGTTGCTGGGTTCGGCATGGATGGCGGATATCGCGGGCAGTCAAGGTTTGTACGCCGTGGCACTGGTATCGGGGCTGACCGATGTGGATGCCATCACGCTGTCCAGCCTGCGCCTGTTCAACCTCGGACAATTGAGCGAGCACCAGACGGTCACCGCGATTGCGCTCGCCTTTCTTTCCAACCTCGCCTTCAAGTTCGGCATGGTGATTTTCATCGGTGGCTGGAGTCTCGCCAGGCATGTCGCCGCCGGCTTTGCGGCCATCGCTTGCGGGGTGCTGGTGGGTCTGTTTGCGCTATAATCACGCCCTTTTCAGGACGCGACAAAATTATGGAAGCCGAACAACTCAACGCCCTTACCAACCAGCTGCAGGATTTGCGCATGCGCAGCACCGAACTGCGGAGGTATCTTTGACTTTGATGCCAAGCAGGAACGCCTGACCGAAGTCAGCCAACTCGCCGAAGACCCCGCCATCTGGCAGGATGCCAAACGCGCACAGGACCTGGGGCGCGAGCGCAAGATGCTGGAAGGCATCGTCCACTCCCTCAGCCAGCTCGACCAAAACCTCACTGACGCCGCCGAGCTGTTTGAAATGGCGCAGGCGGAAAACGACAACGCCACCCTTGGCAGCGTCGCAGAAGACGTGCAGAAAATGGAAAAACTGGTGGCAGGCATGGAGTTCCGCCGCATGTTTTCCCACCCGATGGATCCCAACAACTGCTTCATCGACGTTCAGGCCGGCAGCGGCGGCACCGAAGCGCAGGACTGGGCCTCCATGCTGCTGCGCATGTATTTGCGCTACTGCGAACGCAAGGGCTTTAGCGTCGAAGTGCTGGAACAATCCGACGGCGAAGTCGCGGGCATCAAGGGCGCATCCCTCAAGGTCAGCGGCGACTATGCCTACGGCCACCTGCGCACCGAAACCGGCGTGCATCGCCTCGTGCGCAAATCGCCGTTCGATTCCGGCAACCGCCGCCACACCTCGTTCTCCAGCGTGTTCGTCTATCCCGAAGTGGACGAATCCATCGAAGTGGAAATCAACCCCGCCGACCTGCGCGTGGACACCTACCGCGCCAGCGGCGCAGGCGGACAGCACATCAACAAGACCGACTCGGCGGTGCGCATCACCCACCTGCCCACCAACATCGTGGTGCAATGCCAGAGCGACCGCTCGCAGCACCGCAACCGCGCCGAGGCGATGGCGATGCTGAAATCGCGCCTGTACGAAGCCGAGCTGCGCAAGCGCAATGCCGAGAAACAAGCGATGGAAGACGGCAAGACCGACATCGGCTGGGGCCACCAGATCCGCTCCTACGTGCTGGACCAATCGCGCATCAAGGATTTACGCACCAACATCGAAATCGGCAATACGCAAGGCGTGCTGGACGGCGATCTGGATGAGTTTATCAGCGCGAGTTTGAAGCAAGGCGTGTAGTTACTTTGTAATCCCTTTAATTTGATCCTGCACTCATCCAGAAACAGTTTGCCATGAATCCGGATATGGGATTTAATAAAACCCGTATAGACTCTTTCAGTGCACAAGTTGTAATGTTAAACGCGCAAGTGAGCTGCTTTTTTATTCATCCAACGAGGTGCCAAATGTTTAAAAATTCTTGTGGAGCATTCGTTTTAAAAAGTGCCGGCAAAATCACGGTCATGTTGTCCATCATGACTTTCCTGCTGCCCATCCTGGGAAACGGCAATGCCTTTGCTGATCCTCCACCATGGGCTCCGGCACATGGGTATCGAGACAAGCATCATCGTGATCACGACAAGAAGCATGGTCACGACAAAAAGCATAAACACGACAAGGGCGACAACGAAGATGAAGATCAACGTTCGCGGGGCGAGGCTGCCAAAACTGTTTATGTTGCCCCTTATGGCATAGACCGTGGCACTTGCAACCGTGAACAGATCGGGCAAGTATTGGGCGGGGTCACCGGAGCGGTAATCGGCTCTACTGTCGGGCAGGGGAAAGGGAACACTGCGGCCATCATCGGCGGCTCGATTATCGGCGTCATCGTGGGAGGCAGCATCGGGCGTTCCATGGATCGTGTCGACCAGGGTTGCGTCGGCCAGGTTCTTGAACATGGGCCTGACGGCAAGAGGGTTGAATGGACCGACAGGGACGGCAGAACGCACTACCAGGTGACGCCGGACAAGCCGTTCAAAGATAACCAAGGGCGCGATTGTCGGAAATACCTGACCAACGCCGTGACCAATGGGAACAGCAGCAAAACCTACAATACGTCCTGCCGGGACCCCAACGGCACATGGCAATTGATCAATTAGGGATATGCTGAACAAGTCCAAGACTGTCATTGCGAGCGCAGCGAAGCAATCCAGAAAGCCTCAGAGATCCCATAGCTATGGATCGCCACGTAGCTTCCCGCCACGCTTCGCTCGCGGCTAACGGCTTATTCTCGCGATGACATACTTATTCAACGTTTCCTTGTTGGTGCCAGATAATGTACGTTAAGGAGTAAATTCATGAAGACAGGCGCTTTCCGCACACACATCCTGGCAGCAGTGGCTGCCGGGATTTTCCTTTCAGGCTTTACCGGTTTGGCGGCCGCCGCTACTCCGGGAGAGAAAAGAAAAGAAATACAAAAGATGCGCAGCGAAACGCTGGCGAAACTGTACAAGGTGCATCCGCTCGCCAGGGGCGACATTCAAAAGGCAGCCGGTTATGCCGTATTCAGCAACATCGGCATCAACCTGATTCTTTTTTCGGCGGCGGGCGGCTCCGGCGTAGCCCATGACAACCGCACCGGCAGGGATGTCTACATGAAGATGGTTTCCGGCGGTGTCGGTTTCGGGCTTGGGGTAAAGGATTTCCGCGGCGTCTTCGTATTCTCGACAGCCAAAAATCTTCAGCAATTTACCGAGAGCGGATGGGCGGCCGATGCCCAGGCGGATGCAGCCGCCAAGTCGGGCGAAAAAGGAGGAGCCGTGGCGGGCGCAATTACCATCGCGCCCGGCGTGGACCTGTATCAGCTCACTGAAAATGGGCTTGCGCTGCAAGCCACGATTCAAGGCACCAAGTATTTCAAGGATGATGATTTAAACGGCAAATGAACCGCTGTGGCCGGATGGAGCGCCGGAGCACATCCCGGCCACATTGCAGCAATTGACGAACTGGCAGATAGCCCGGATCGTCCCTCCACCCCGGCACCCTATGGGTGCGAGTTGAATCATACAAGCCCGGATGGAATGCAATGGAATCCGGGGGAACTTCGGCCACGCCCACCAAACCCCGGATTTCACCCGCAAGGGGTAGGCCGTGGTTGTAAGGGGCTGAAGCCCCAACAACCACGCACCGCTTCACTACATCCGGGCTACGTCACTGGATTGCTTCGCTGCGCTCGCAATGACGGTCTTGGACTTGTTCAGCGTTTTCCTAACCCTATTCAGCTCGCCAATGCCCTGAGCGCCCGCCCTGTTTTTCCAGCAAACGTATCCGGGTGATTTCCATGCCGCGGTCAACCGCCTTGCACATATCGTAGATGGTCAGCAGGGCGACACTCACTGCGGTCAGGGCCTCCATTTCGACCCCGGTGCGGCCCAGCGTTTCCGTGGTGACGATGCAATCTACCGCGCTGTTCTGCCGGTCCAGATGGAATCCCACCGCGACATGGGTGAGGTGCAGCGGGTGGCATAAGGGAATCAATTCGGCGGTGCGCTTGCTCGCCTGTATCGCGGCTATGCGCGCCACACCCAGCACATCGCCCTTGCTGGCCGTGCCGGAGGCAATCAGCTCAAGCGTGCTGGCATTCATCCTGATGCTGCCGGAAGCTTTTGCGATACGCCGGGTTTCATTCTTGCCGGCGACATCCACCATATGCGCCTGTCCCTCCCGGTCGAAGTGGGTCATGCCATTTGTCATGATGTTTTTCCCTCTGCATGGCTGCGCCAATGTTCCATGCGCTGCATGTCAGAATCGCGTGTTTCCAGCCACTGTGCGCCTTGTCCGGTTTGTTCTTTTTTCCAGAACGGGGCGGCAGTTTTCAGGTAGTCAATGATGAATTCACAGGCCGCGAATGCTTCGCCGCGGTGCTGTGCCGCAGTTGCCACCAGCACGATCTGGTCGTTTGGCCGGAGTGTCCCTACGCGGTGGATTACGCGCGTGCCAAGCAGGTTCCAGCGCACCGTCGCCTCACCGATGATTTTGTTCAGCGCCTTTTCAGTCATGCCGGGATAGTGTTCGAGAAAGATGTTTTCCACTTTTCCATCATTGCTGAAATCGCGCACCAGCCCGACGAAGCTGACTAGGGCGCCCACTTTTGAACTGCCGGAACGCAGTGCGGCCAGTTCGGCGGCAAGGTCGAAATCGTTTTCCTGTATCGACACGCTCATTTCATTCATCCCCCTGAGATGGGCGAGAAGATGGCAATCTCGTCATGCTCGCTGATGTTGGCAGCCAGTCCGGAAAATTCCTGGTTGATTGCACAACGCACACGGTCATCCGCCAGTTCGTGCTCCCATTTTTCCCCGCGCGACCGCAGCCATGCCAGCAGCGCGGCAAGCGTGGACAGCCCTTCCGGAACATCCGCAGTTTCCCGCGAAATATTCAGGCGCTCCCCGGGCCGGCCAAAATACAGCAGCTCAATTTTCATGGGTTTGCTGTTCCGTAATTTTTGGGGTGAATGAAAAATAATCCAGGATGAATGCCGCCACTTCCTGTGGCGCGTCAATGTTGAGCATGGGCAGCGGGAGCGGGTCTTTGCTATCCGTGACCACCGCAATGATGCGGGGATCGGATGGATACAGGCGCGCGTGCCCGGTTTCGCTGCGATGCACTTCCAGTTTCGGTATCGCGGCGTGTTTGTATCCTTCAGCCAGTATAAGGTCGCAGGGTGAGAACCGTGCGCAGATTTCTTCCAGGCCGGGCTCTGGTTCATCGTGCAGTTCGTGCATCAGCGCCCATCGTTGCGCCGAGATTATCATCACTTCGCCCGCGCCGGCCTGGCGGTGGCGGTAAGTATCCTTGCCCGGCTTGTCGATGTCGAAATCATGGTGCGCATGTTTGATGGCCGCAATGCGCAAGCCTTGTGCAGTCAGCAATGGAATAAGCTTTTCCAGCAGCGTTGTTTTGCCGCTGCCGGAATAACCCGCGAAGCCGAGTATTTTTCTGTCAGGCATAAGATGGTTGAAAAAGTGCAATAGTTGCTTCGAAAGCCTCTTCTATTGTCCCGGCACGAGCAAACCTTCTATGACCGTTCGGGCTGAGGTATCGAAGCCTCGTTGTTTCGTAGCCGTTCACCCTTCGATACCTCAGGATGAACGTGCTACTTAATTCGTGTCGGATCAATAACAAGAACCTGCTTGCTTCTATCATCATTTCACTTTGGCGGTTGTTGGCGCACCCGTCGCACATGCCATCCTGGCGAAATCGTCCGGTGCAATCCGGTTGACCCGCGTTAAATCGTCCGGCGAATTAATGTTGGTGAACGCAATGGCATTATCGAATACCACTTCGCTCAGATGCAACGTGTCCTGCCAGTCTCCCACCTTGCGCCCGCCCGAGGCCAGGTAGGCATCCAGCCTGGGCAATACGCTCTTGTGATACAGGGCGATGGTGGGCTGCCGTCTTCCCTCCACGACGGCAACTGCGGCTTCAGCGGCATTCGTCCTGATGGCGGCAAGCAGCCGAGCCATCAAATCACCCGGCAGAAACGGGGTGTCGCATGGAACGCTCGCCACCCAATCATGACGCGCATAATGCATGGCGGACTGCAAACCGGCCAGCGGCCCTGCCCAATCGGGTGTCTGATCGGAAATAATGCGCCGGCCAAAGCGTACATATGCATCGTGCTCGCCATTCACATTAATCAACACTTCATCACTCTGTCCGCTGACAGCATCCAGTACCCAGTCAATCAATGTCCGGCCATGCAAGGGTAGCAGCCCCTTGGCGCCGCCGATGCGCATACCCAGCCCACCAGCCAGAATTACGCTGGTTATTGCGGGCTGTGTTGGCACCGGCTTCCCGACACCACATAACGCACCAAGCAGGTTCCGCCGCAGCCTTAGCATCCCTTGAATTTATTAGCCGTGCATTTTCTGGCGAGTTCCCGTGCTTTGGTAATTTGCTCGGCAGTCATGCGCCTTGCAATGGCATCACGTTGCTGAACACGCTGAGGAATGGCAACTTTTCGCCCCGGAGTAGAATCATTGCTAATTGCAATATTGAGCCACATGTGTGCCAGTACATCATCTTGAGGGGACGTATCCGAAATTCTGTGTGTGAGGTCGGTTTAGTCACGGCATCAGTTTAATGCAGCCGTGAATCGATCGCCGAACATGATGGCGAATTGATTAGCCGCCTCCTTCCATGTCCGTGGCGGCATCTTCCAGTCTTTT
>JACREC010000110.1 GCA_016218445.1 Nitrosomonadales bacterium | reverse complement strand
CGAGTTTCATGTCAAGCTTTTTTTGCATGTTTTGAAAATATTTTTCGTGCGCTTCGGATGCCTGCGGTATCGGGCAAAGACCGCGAGTGTCTAAACTTCAGCTAGGTTTAACTAAAGGGAGAAAAAATGCCTATCAAATCCAGAATCCGCACCGTCCCGCACTACCCCAAGCAGGGCATCATGTTCCGCGACATCACCACCCTGCTCAAGGACCCCATCGGCCTGCGTGCCACCATAGACGAACTGGCGCGCCGTTATGCCGGCATGAAAATAGACAAAATCGCCGGCATCGAATCACGCGGTTTTATCGTAGGTGCACCGCTGGCCTACGTGCTGGGCAAGGGCTTCATTCCGATCCGCAAGAAAGGCAAGCTGCCCGGGGAAACCATCGGCCACGACTACGAGCTCGAATACGGCACCGACCGCATCGAAATCCACACCGATGCGATTCAGAAGGGCGAGAAAGTGCTGCTGGTGGACGACCTCATCGCCACCGGAGGCACTGCTGAAGCGGCTTGCAAGCTGATTGGCAAAATGGGTGGCGAGGTTGTCGAATGCTGTTTTGTCATAGACCTGCCGAACATCGGCGGGCGCAAGCGGCTGGAGAAGCACGGGCAGAAGGTGTTTGCGTTGTGCGAGTTTGAGGGGGATTAAGTCAGATGATTAAGCCAGATTGACAAGATACGCCATGTGGAAGTATAGTTTGCTTGCGTCTGGGATGAGTCGCTAAGCGTCTTGTCGAGGGGCTATAAGCCCTGTTCCCCAGTCGCTTTTTTTTTGCCATTTTTTCGTGAAATGCTCTGAGCGATCTATGTATCTTTGCTACATTGATGAGTCCGGTACATCCAGCATTCCAGGCAATACATCGCATTTTGTACTTGCTGGAATTGCAATTCCAATCTGGCACTGGAATGATTGTGATCGAGAAGTTTCTTTAGTTAAGAAACAGTATGGTCTCCAACACGCGGAGATTCATACAGGCTGGATATTGCGTCCATACTCAGAACAAAAAAATATCCAAAATTTTGAAAGCCTCAACTATCAGAATCGAAGATATGAGGTTGAGAAATTACGTCGCGCTGAAATTCTCAAGCTGCAAAAATCGGGCAACCCGAAGCACTATCAGCAAACGAGAAAAAATTTCGATAAGACGAAAGATTATATCCATTTAACTTTTCAAGAGAGGCAGTCATTCATTCAGGAAGTGGCTCAATGCATTGCCAATTGGGGATTCGCAAGGTTATTTGCCGAATGTGTCGATAAGATTCGCTTTGATCCAAGCAGAAGCCGCTACAGCCTTGATGAGCAGGCTTTCGACCAGATAGTTTCTCGTTTCGAGCAATACCTTAAGCTTGTTAGCGGGAAACAGCAAAAAAATTATGGTCTTCTCATTCACGACAATAACGAAACTATCGCAAAGAAGCATACGCACTTAATGAAGACGTTTCACGATAACGGAACACTGTGGACGCAAATTGAAAATATCATTGAGACGCCATTGTTTGTTGATAGTCAGTTAACCAGCATGATTCAGATTGCCGATGTTTGTGCCTATGCATTGAGAAGGTACTTGGAGAATAACGAATCGCCACTATTCGATCTGATTTTTCAGCGCGCTGATAGAAAAGGGAATGTGGTTGTCGGAGTAAAACATTTTTCTGATGGTAAGTGCACATGCAAGATTTGTGTGGCTCATAAATCACAACAAGCCACTATAACTCAATGAAAGTCGAAACCCTGCGCTGGGCAGACAACAAGCTGGAGATGATAGACCAGCGCATTCTGCCTGCCTCATTTGAATACCTCACCTACGACTCTGCTGCTTCGGTGGCGGAGGGGATACACAGCATGGTGGTGCGCGGTGCGCCGGCCATCGGCGTGGCGGCAGCTTATGGGGTGGCGCTGGAGGCGTTGCGGTTGCCCTCCACCCTTCGACAGGCTCAGGGCGAACGGAGTGAGTTTGATAAGGGCATGGAAGCCGGCTTCACCGTGCTGGCGCAGAGCCGCCCGACGGCGATCAACCTGTTCTGGGCGCTGAAGCGGATGCGCTCGGTGTGGGAGAGCATGAAAGGGCAAGACAATGCCGCTGTAGCTGAACGCCTGCTGGCGGAGGCGCATGAAATCCTTGCCGAGGATATCCGCATCAACCGCGCGATGGGCGCATTCGGCGCGCAGCTATTGCCTGACGGCGCGCGCGTACTGACCCACTGCAACGCGGGCGCGCTGGCCACCGCAGGCTGGGGCACAGCGCTCGGCGTGTTTCGTTCGGCGGTAGAGGCGGGCAAGAAAATTTCCGTGATCGCCGACGAGACCCGCCCTTTCCTGCAAGGGGCGCGGCTGACGGCGAGGGAAATGGTGCAGGAGAATATCCCGGTGACGCTCATCACAGACAACATGGCGGGCTTCATGATGTCGCGCGGCGAGGTGGATGCGGTGGTGGTGGGAACCGACCGCGTGGCAGCTAACGGCGACGTGGCGAACAAGATCGGCACTTACATGGTGGCGGTGCTGGCGCGGCGCCACAACATCCCGTTCTACGTGGCCTGCCCGCTGTCCACGATAGACATGAATATCGCCAGCGGCGCGGACATTCCCATCGAGGAACGCTCCGCCGACGAGGTCAAGGGTTTCCGCGATTATCACTGGGCGGCAGAAGGCGTTTCGATACGCAACCCGTCGTTCGACGTAACGCCCGCCGAACTGGTGACTGCGCTTATTACCGAGAGAGGAGTGGTGCGGCAACCGGATCGCGACAAGTTACGCGCGCTGTTCAAATGATATAAATAAAAATCGGCCATCTGACCGATTTTTATTTGAACCTTGATACTGGCAAACTATCTGGCGACTTGTTTTTCGCGGATTTCGTCCAGCGTCTTGCAGTCTATGCACAGCGTTGCGGTTGGCCGTGCTTCCAGGCGACTGAGTCCGATTTCCACGCCGCACTTCTCGCAATAGCCATAGTCGCCACTGTCTATCTTGGCCATCATTTCGTCGATTTTCTTGATCAGTTTGCGTTCACGGTCGCGGTTGCGCAATTCCAGGCTCACATCAGATTCCTGGCTGGCGCGGTCGTTCGGGTCGGCAAACACAGTGGCCTCGTCCTGCATGGTATGCACCGTGCGGTCTATGTCTTCGCCCAGCCCGAGCTTGATGTCGTTCAGGATGGTGCGGAAGTGACCCAACTGTTTGGGATTCATGTAAGCCTCTCCCTTTTTAGCTTTGTAAGGGGTGACTGGCTTGGTGGCTTGTACCGGCATTTATCTCTCCAAAAACGTGCGAACAAAATTTTGAAACGCGCTTTAATACCAGAAACATTAGTGCATCGCAACTTAATTCTGGCGACCCTTGTAACAACAGATAGTTGGGAATAGCTTACAAAATAGAAACACCCTGTTTTTTTAACATACCCACCAGCAGGATGATGGGCAGTCCAATCAGGGCATTGGGATCGTCACCTTCCATCCGGCTGATCAGCGCGATACCCAACCCTTCCGATTTTGCGCTGCCTGCGCAGTGGTAGGGCTGCTCCTTGCGCAGATAGGACTCTATCTCGTCGTCGCTGAGTTCGCGGAAGCTTACGCGGTTTTCCGCCACTTCGGTCAGCATCTCGCCGGTGCGCATGTTCAGCAGGGTCAGCGCGGTATAAAAGACCACAGTCTTGCCGCGCACGGCGCGCAGTTGGCGTACCGCGTTGTCGTGGGTGAGGGGCTTGCCCATCTGTTGCCCGCCCAGCAGCGCGACCTGATCCGAGCCGATAATCAGCGCATCCGGGTAATTTGCTGCCACTGCATGCGCCTTTTCCCGCGAAAGCCGCCACGAGGTTTGTTTGGCGTCCTCGCCGGGAAGCGGGGTTTCGTCCACATCGGGTGCGGCAGTTTGAAACGGGATTTGCAGGTGACCCAGCAATTCGCGACGGTAAATCGAAGTGGAGGCGAGAACAAGCGGTTGAGGATTCATTCCATCTGCTTCTTTGACAGTGATACCCGAAATATATATCATGCGCGCCTTATGTTTGCACGGCATTTCATTGATAGCCTGGACTTTGCCCGCAACGGCAGGGAATTGCGCGGTGAAATACCGGTGTCTGAAATACCCCGGCTGCAGGATATGCTGGCTGTTGCAGAGGGAAAAATCGGCTATGTGGTGCGCGGCTTTCAGGACAAGGATGGCAAGCCGAAGCTGGAGGTGGCGCTGGATGGCATGTGTCAGTTGCGCTGCCAGCGTTGCTTGAATGCCCTGGCGTATCCGGTGAAACTGGTTTCGCGCCTGCTGCTGGTGCAAGGGGGTGAACTGGACGAATCTTCTGTGGAACAGGATGATTTGGACAGCATCCCGGCCGACGGCCATCAGGACATAGTTGCCCTGGTGGAGGAAGAGATACTGCTGAGCCTGCCGTTTGCGCCGAAACATCCTGCAGGCACCTGCCAGCCGGTAGCGGGAGGCTTGGAGTGGTCAGAGCCGGAAAGAAAACCCTTTGCGGCTCTGGCAGGATTGAAAATTGAGTAGTCTTTAGATTTTTATTGTTGGATTTTTTGGTTTTTGTAAGGAGTTAACATGGCAGTTCAGCAGAACAAGAAGTCCCCATCCAAACGTGGAATGCACCGTGCGCACGATTTTTTGACCAACCCGGCGCTGGCGGTTGAGCCCTCCACCGGTGAGCCGCACCTGCGCCACCACATCAGCCCGAGCGGTTATTATCGCGGCAAAAAAATTGTCAAGACCAAGGCCGACTGATATTGCCTTGCGGTAACTGATGTGTCCGGTATGCAGGATGCTGCGCGTTAACCCGAACGTCGCGAAGCGACACCACATCACTCTCCCCCTGGGGGGGGAGGTAGGAGAGAGGGAACGGACACGGCGGCGCTCATTTTCTGTGGTGATGCTGACGCCATGACCGTTAGTTTGTGCCTCTCCTTCCTTTGATTACAGCGTTGCGAGGATCGCCTGGTGGATGTCACGATAGCCATTGACGCCATGGGCGGTGACCATGGAACACACGTCACCACACCCGCCGCGGTGGAATACCTGCGGAAAAATCCAAACGACACCATCGTGCTGGTCGGTCTTCCCGATGCCATCGAGACCGAGTTGCGCGCCATCAAGGCCTCTACCGGGCCGCGCCTGCGTATCCACGCAGCCAGCGAAGTGGTTGGCATGGACGAATCCCCCCAGTTGGCCTTGCGTAACAAGAAAGACTCCTCCATGCGGGTTGCCATCAACCTGGTCAAGAATGGCGAAGCATCCGCCTGTGTCAGCGCCGGCAATACCGGCGCGCTGATGGCGACGGCGCGTTATGTGCTGAAAATGCTGCCCGGCATAGACCGCCCGGCGATTGCCTCTTTCCTGCCCACCGTCAAGGGTCAGATTTGCATGCTGGACCTGGGCGCAAACGTGGATTGCAATGCCGAGCACCTGCTGCAGTTCGCCCTGATGGGCACGACGCTGGTCAGCGCCATCGAACACAAGGACAACCCCACCGTGGGATTGCTCAATATCGGCAGCGAAGACATCAAAGGCAATGAAGTCGTCAAACAGGCAGCGGAGCTGTTGCAGCAAAGCGACCTGAATTTTTGCGGCAACATCGAGGGTGACGATATTTTCAAGGGCGTAACCGATGTGGTGGTGTGCGACGGCTTTGTCGGCAACGTTTCGCTCAAGACCACCGAAGGGCTGGCGCAGATGCTGCGCGGCTTTCTGCGCGAGGAATTCAGCCGCAACATCCTGACCAAACTGGCAGGCCTGATTGCCATGCCGGTAATCAACGCGTTCAGGAAACGCGTTGACCACCGCCGTTACAATGGCGCCAGCCTGCTCGGCCTGAAAGGCATCGTGGTAAAGAGCCATGGTTCCGCCGATGCGTTCGCCTTCCTGTGCGCCATCGAACGCGCGGCAGAAGAAGCGCGCGGCGGCATGTTGCACCACATCAGCGAGCATGTCGAAAAATGGCATCATGCAAACCAGCTAAAAGCGGCGGAGGCCTCCTGATGTACTCGAAAATCATCGGCACCGGCAGCTATCTGCCCGCCAAGGTACTGACCAATTTCGATCTGGAAAAAATGGTCGACACCTCGCATGACTGGATATTCAGCCGCAGCGGCATCGTCGAACGGCATATTGCGGCGGATAACGAACTCACCAGCGATCTGGCCTTGCAAGCCAGCCTGCGCGCCATTGAAGCAGCGGGTATCAGCGCGGACGAAATTGACCTGGTGATCGTCGCAACCACTTCGCCGGATCAGATTTTTCCCAGCACCGCCTGCATCCTGCAAGACAAACTCGGCATCAGGAATTGCGGCGCGGCATTCGATATGCAGGCGGTGTGCGGCGGATTTGTCTATGCGCTGAATACCGCTGACTTGTACATACGCAGCGGGCAAGCCAGAACCGCGCTGGTGGTCGGGGCGGAAGTGCTGTCGCGCATGCTGGACTGGAATGACCGCACCACTTGCGTATTGTTCGGCGATGGCGCGGGCGCGGTGGTGTTGCGCGCCTCGGATACCCCCGGCATCGTCGCCAGCAAGCTGCACGCCGATGGCAGCCATCGCGGCATGTTGAAAGCCGATGGCAACGTCCGCAACGGGGCAGTGCAAGGCGATCCGTTCATCAAGATGGATGGCAAGGCGGTGTTCAAGTTCGCCGTCAAGGTATTGAGCGAAGTGGTCGAGGAAGTGCTGGAAGAAAACAACCTGCAAGGCTCGGACATCAGCTGGCTGGTGCCGCATCAGGCCAACATCCGCATCATGGAAGCCACCGCCAAGAAGCTGGGCCTGAGCATGGATAATGTGATTGTTACGGTTGCCACTCACGGCAACACCTCGGCGGCATCCATTCCCCTGGCATTGGATACTGCGGTGCGCGACGGACGCATCAAGGCGGGGCAGAATATCCTGCTGGAAGCCGTGGGTGGCGGGTTTACCTGGGGTGCGGTATTGATACGCTGGTAGATAAATGCAGTTGGTAGACGTAAGACGTAAGTTGTTAGTTCAAGCCAAATTTAGCTTCTAACTTACGACTTACGTCTATCAACTAACGACTGCTCTTATGATTAAATTCGCTTTCGTATTTCCCGGCCAAGGCTCGCAATCGCGCGGCATGATGAACGGCTACGCCGATTTTGCCGCGGTGCGCGACACGTTCACCGAAGCCTCCGATGTATTGAAGCAAGACCTGTGGCAACTGGTCGCCGAAGGCAGCGATGCCGACCTCAATGCCACCGTGAACACCCAGCCCATCATGCTGACTGCCGGCGTGGCGGTGTACCGTGCCTGGCAAGGGCAGGGCGGTGCCGCTCCGGCGATGCTGGCCGGGCACAGCCTGGGCGAATACACCGCGCTGGTTGCAGCGGGTGCGTTGCGCTTTGCCGATGCGCTGCCGCTGGTGCGCTACCGCGCGCAATGCATGCAGCAGGCCGTGCCGGAAGGGGTGGGCGGCATCGCCGCGATCCTCGGCCTGGATGACGACACGGTGCGCGCCGTGTGCGCGGAAGGCGCACAAGGCGAGGTGCTGGAAGCGGTGAATTACAACTCACCCAACCAGGTGGTGATCGCCGGAAATCGCGCGGCGGTGGAGCGCGGCATGGAGCTGGCCAAGGCCAGAGGCGCGAAGCGCGCCATCATGCTGCCGATGAGCGTGCCGTCGCATTGCAGATTGCTGAAAGACGCGGCGGAACAGTTGCGCGAATATCTCGCCAATGTCGCGGTGCAAGCCCCGGCCATTCCAGTGCTGCATAACGCCGATGTAAAAAGCTATAAGGATGCGTTCTCAATCAAGGACGCGCTGGTGCGCCAGTTGTATTCGCCGGTGCGCTGGGTCGAAACCGTGCTGGAATTCGGCAAGCAGGGCATTACCCACAACGCCGAATGCGCGCCGGGCAAGGTGCTGGCGGGGTTGAACAAACGCATCGATGCCAACCAGCAAGCCTTGGCCATCAACGATGGCGAAGCGTTGAAACAGGCTTTGGCTACACTCGCATAAGGAGCGCACATGACACTGCAAGGGCAAATCGCATTAGTCACCGGAGCCAGCCGCGGCATCGGCCAGGCCATTGCGCTGGAACTCGGCAAACAGGGCGCAACAGTGATCGGCACGGCCACCAGCGACGCGGGCGCGCAAGCCATCAGCGCCTATCTGGATGCTGCGGAGATCAAGGGTGCGGGCATGGTATTGAACGTCAACGACGTCGCGCAAACCGAACTCATGCTGGGCGAACTGCGCAAGCAATTCGGCGAAATCTCGGTACTGGTGAACAACGCCGGCATCACCCGCGACAACCTGCTGGCGCGCATGAGCGACGAAGAATGGGACGAGGTGCTGGCGACCAACCTTAAATCGGTGTTCCGCCTCAGCCGCGCCGTGCTGCGCGCCATGATGAAGGCCAGAAGCGGGCGCATCATCAGCATTTCCTCGGTGATCGGCAGCATGGGCAACGCGGGGCAGGCCAACTACGCCGCTTCCAAGGCAGGCATGATCGGCTTCACCAAATCCCTTGCGCAGGAGATCGGCAGCCGCAACATCACCGTGAACTGCGTCGCCCCCGGCTTTATCGATACCGACATGACCCAGAGCCTGGGCGAAGAGCAACGCGCCAAACTGGTCGAACACATCCCCCTGAGACGCCTCGGACAACCCGCCGACATCGCCGCCGCCGTGGCTTTTCTGGCCGGGCCGGGCGCGGCTTACATTACCGGTGTTACACTGCATGTAAACGGCGGGATGTATATGGAGTGATGCGGCAGTTTGGAAATTGGGGCAAGTTTGGTAGAATGCGCGCTGCTTTTTGAATTTATAACCATAGGTGGGGAGAGTTACATGTCTAGTATCGAACAACGCGTCAAGAAAATCGTTGCGGAACAACTCGGCGTAAACGAGTCCGAAGTCAAGAACGAGTCCTCGTTCGTCAATGATCTGGGCGCCGATTCCCTGGATACGGTTGAGCTGGTGATGGCGCTGGAAGAAGAATTCGAATGCGAAATTCCGGATGAAGATGCGGAAAAAATCACCACCGTGCAACAGGCCATAGACTACGTCAACGCTCATCCGAAATAACTTCCCCTTTTCTTCGTTCCCCTGTTAGCGGAGTCAGTTTGTCTAAACGCAGAGTAGTCATTACCGGACTGGGGATCATTTCCCCGGTCGGGATAGGGATTCCAGCGGTCTGGCAGAACATCGTCGCGGGGAAGTCCGGCATTGCCAAAATCACCCACTTTGATGCCGGCGCGATGACTGCGCAGATTGCCGGCGAAGTGAAAGATTTCGATGTCACGCAATATCTTTCCGCCAAGGATGCACGCCGCATGGACAGGTTTATCCATTTCGGTCTGGTGGCCGGCATGGAGGCATTCAAGGATTCCGGCCTGGAAGTTTCCGAACAGAATGCCGAGCGCATCGGCGTGAACATCGGTTCCGGCATCGGCGGCCTGCCGATGATCGAGGACACGCATAAAGATTACCTTGCCGCAGGGCCGCGCAAAATATCGCCGTTCTTCATTCCGGGCACCATCATCAACATGATCTCCGGCAATCTGTCCGTCATGTATGGATTGAAAGGCCCGAACCTGGCGATGGTTTCCGCCTGCACCACCGGCACACATTGCATCGGCGAATCGGCGCGCATCATCGAGTATGGCGATGCGGACGTGATGATCGCCGGTGGTTCTGAGGCGGCTGTATGCGCCCTGGCGGTGGGGGGGTTTTCTGCCGCGCGCGCACTCAGCACGCGCAACGATGACCCGGCCACAGCCAGCCGTCCGTGGGACAAGGATCGTGACGGTTTCGTGATCGGTGAAGGTGCGGGTGTGCTGGTGCTGGAAGAATACCAACACGCCAAGGCGCGCGGAGCCAGGATTTATGCGGAGCTGGCCGGTTACGGCATGAGCGGCGATGCCTACCATATCACTTCACCGAATACCGATGGCCCGAAGCGCAGCATGCTGAATGCGTTGCGCAACGCCGGGCTGAATCCGCAGGACGTGCAGTACGTCAACGCGCACGGTACATCGACCCCGCTGGGCGACAAGAACGAAACCGACGCGATCAAGCTGGCATTCGGCGACCATGCCGGCAAGCTGGTGGTGAATTCCACCAAGTCGATGACCGGCCACCTGTTGGGCGGTGCAGGCGGAATAGAGTCGGTGTTCTGCGCGTTGGCGGTACACCACCAGATTTCGCCGCCGACCATCAATATCTTCGAGCAGGACCCGGAGTGTGACCTGGATTATTGCGCGAACGTGGCGCGCGACATGAAGATTGATGTTGCGATGAATAATAACTTCGGTTTCGGCGGAACCAACGGCACGCTGGTATTCCGCAAGGTCTAGTTTTTCAACTCACGATGCTGGTCAATGGCAAGCCTGGCAATTTGATCAGCATTCGAGACCGGGGCCTGCTCTACGGCGACGGGGTATTTCGCACCCTGCGCGCCATCCAAGGCAAAGCACAGCATTGGCTGCTGCACTATCAAAAACTTCAACACGACTGCGCCGCGCTGGGAATTGCTTGCCCGGACGTTGCATTGCTTTCCGCTGAGTTGAACGATTTGCTCGTGCAGCACCCTGATGGCGTGGTGAAGCTGATCGTCACACGCGGGGAAGGAACGCGCGGCTACCCGCCCTCCATACTGCCCATACCTGCCCGCATCTGGGATGTCTCTGCAATGCCCGACTACCCGGCTGATTGGGCAATATACGGAATCAAGGCACGGCTGTGTCAGCTGCGTTTGAGCCAACAGCCGCGTTTGGCGGGGATCAAGCATCTCAACCGCCTGGAAAATGTGCTGGCCGCTGCGGAATGGGAAGACGCGGACATTGCGGAAGGCGTGTTGCTGGATGCCCCGGGCAATGTGATAGAAGGCACGCGCAGCAACCTGTTCCTGGTGCGGGACGGTGCATTGTTGACCCCGGACCTGTCGCGCTGCGGGGTGGCTGGCGTGCAACGCGAACGGGTGATGGAATGGGCGGCTGCGCACAACGTGCCATGCCGGGCGGAGCAATTTGGGCTGGCGGAATTGCTTGCCGCTGACGAGATATTTCTGGTGAACAGCATCATCGGACTGTGGCCGGTGCGTGAGTTGCAGAACCGCACCTGGAGCCATTACCCGATTGCCAGGCAAGTGCAGAAATGGTTAAACCATGCGCTCGATTAAGCAGTTATTGTTTCTGGTGTTGTTCCTGGCCGTATTGCTGGCGGGCGACATGGGCTACTACGCCACCCAGCCGTTGACCCTGCCCGCGCTGCCGTTTGAATTCTCACTCAAGCAGGGTGCCAGTCTGAAGGCCGCGGCGCACCAGTTGCAACAGGAAGGGGCATTGCCCAACGAGCGGATGTTTGTTTTGCTGGCGCGCCTGCTCGGCAAATCGGCACAGATCAAGGCTGGCAACTACGAGCTGGAAACCGCAGTGACTCCGCTTGAGTTGTTGAATATCCTTACCAAGGGGCAAGTGGCGCAAAGCGAACTCAGCATCATAGAAGGCTGGACGTTCAGCCAGTTCCGCGCCGCATTGAATGCCAATCCGGCCATACGCCACGACAGTGCGACATTGTCCGAAGCCGAGATATTGCAGCGCCTCGGCGCACCGGAGAATCATGTGGAAGGGCTGTTTTTCCCTGACACTTATTATTTCGCCAGCGGTGCCAGCGACCTGGCCTTGCTCAAGCGCGCCTATCAAACCATGCAAAGACACCTGCAGGAAAATTGGCAAACGCGGGAACCCGGCCTTCCTCTGGGCTCGCCTTATCAATCCCTGATTCTGGCTTCCATCGTGGAAAAGGAAACCGGACAGGCACGCGATCGCGGCATGATCGCCGGCGTGTTTGTGAACCGCCTGCGCAAGGGCATGATGCTGCAAACCGACCCCACCGTAATTTACGGCATGGGCGAAAAATTTGATGGCAATTTGCGCAAGCGCGATTTGCTGGACGATACCCCGTACAATACTTATATCCGCGAGGGGTTGCCGCCGACCCCGATTGCACTGCCGGGGCTGGCCTCATTGCAGGCAGTGTTGCACCCCGCGAAGACGGACGCAGTTTATTTTGTGGCGCGCGGTGACGGCAGCTCGGAATTTTCCGCTACACTGACGCAGCACAACCGGGCAGTGAATAAATACCAGAAATGAGGAAGAGCAGTCGTTAGCTATTAGTCTTCAGACGTTAGTAAAAGCAAAACCCGCGCATAACCAGCGACTTTGCTGGCGTTGTTTGCCAGCTTAGTCGAATGGCTAGTTGTTTCATCAGCGGACAACACTAACCAACGACTAATGACTCACGACTGACAGCTAAAAATAATGAGCAAATTTATTACCTTTGAAGGCGTGGATGGGGCCGGCAAGAGCACCCATCTGGCCTGGTTTGCCGACACCCTGCGCCAGCGCGGGCTGGAGGTGCTGGTCACGCGCGAACCCGGCGGCACACCCTTGGGCGAACGCCTGCGCGAAATACTGCTGAACCAGCCCATGCATGCCGAAACCGAGGCGCTGCTGATGTTCGCCGCCCGCCTCGAACATATCGAGCATGTCATCAGGCCGGCCTTGCAGCGTGGAACCTGGGTGGTGTCCGACCGCTTCAGCGACGCCAGCTTCGCCTATCAGGGCGGGGGCAGGGGAGTGCCGTGGGCCAAGCTGGAGCAACTGGAGCGCTGGGTGCATGAAGGCTTGCAGCCGGATTTGACCCTGCTGTTCGACATCCCGGTCGAAATAGCGCGGCAACGGCTGGCGAACAATCTGACGCTGGATCGCTTCGAGCAGGAGCAGGCCGATTTCTTCGAGCGCGTGCGTGCCGCATACCACCGTCGCGTGCAACAAAATCCACAGCGATACGCCGTTATTGATGCGGCGCAGTCATTGGAGAAAGTTAAACAACAACTTGAAGAAATAGTTTCAGCAATATGAAAGAAATTTACCCCTGGCAAAAAAATGACTGGGCGCGCTTGCAGGAGCTGAGCAAGCGTCCGCCGCATGCCTTGCTGTTCAAGGGTGCAAAGGGCATCGGCAAGTTTGATCTGGCGATGAATTTTGCACTATCCCTGTTGTGCCAGCAACCGGACGAATCCGGTTTCGCCTGCGGCAAATGTTCATCGTGCCACTGGTTTGAACAGGATTCACATCCTGATTTTCGTTTGCTGCAATCGGAATTGTTGAGCCTGGACGGTGAAGAAAGCGATTCCGGCAAAAAACCCAGCAAACAGATTTCTGTCGATCAAATTCGCGGATTGGCCGATTTCATAGGCATGTCAGCACATCAGGGCGGCAGGCGCGTCGTCATCATTCATCCCGCCGAGGCGATGAACACCAATGCCGCGAATGCCTTACTGAAAAATCTCGAAGAGCCGCCACAAGGCTTGCTGTTCATCCTGGTGTCGCACAAACCGCAGCAATTGTTGCCGACCATTCTGAGCCGCTGCCTGTCCTTCACGCTGCCCGCACCCGATATGGAAAGCGCCACGCAATGGCTGGCCGGGCAGGGCGTAAAAAATCCCGTTGAAGCCCTCGCGGCATCCGGGTTTTCGCCGCTGCAAGCCGTTCAACTGGACGAAAAACTGGGCAGTGAGGAGCGCGATAAATTGCTGCGCGCCGTGCGCCAGCCCGCCGCGCTGGATGTTTTTGCGCTGGCCGAGGCTTTGCAGAAAACCGAGCAGGCGCTGGTCGTGCAGTGGCTGCAACAGTGGTGTTATGACTTGAGCTCGATGAAGCTGTCGGGCAAGCTGCGCTATCACATCGGCGAAGAAGCAACCATCAAAAAACTGGTTGAGCCGCTTGCCCCGTTAAGCCTGGCGCTCCTGCAGAAGCACCTGCAAATGGCGAAACGCGAAGCGCAACATACGCTCAATCCCAAGTTGTTTCTGGAGTCGCTGCTGTTCTCCTATTGCCAGTTTGTACAGAAGTAACCATGCAGTTCATTGATTCCCATTGCCATATCAATTTCCCTGAGCTGGCCGAGAATATCACCGATGTGCTGGCGCAAATGCAGCATAACGAAGTGGTTGGCGCGCTGTGTGTTTCGGTCAACCTGGCGGATTTTCCGCAGGTGCTTGCGCTCGCTGAGCAGCATACAAACATCTTCGCCTCGGTCGGCGTGCACCCTGATTATGAAGGCGTCGAAGAGCCTGATGTTGCCCGCCTGGTCGAGCTGGCGCAACATCCCAGGGTCATCGCCATCGGTGAAACCGGCCTCGATTATTTCCGCCTGAAAGGCGATCTGGAATGGCAGCGCGCACGTTTTCGCACCCACATTCGTGCCGCGCGCGAAAGCCGCAAGCCCCTGCTCATCCATACCCGCGAGGCGGCGCAGGACACCCTGCGCCTCATGGCGGAGGAAGGTGCAAACCAGATTGGCGGGGTGATGCATTGCTTCACCGAAACATGGGAAGTAGCCGAAGCCGCGCTGGCAATGGGCTTTTATATTTCCTTTTCCGGCATCGTCACCTTCAAGAATGCCAGGCAAATCAAGGAAGTCGCCCTGCGCATGCCGCTGGAGCGCATGCTGATCGAAACCGATGCGCCCTATCTTGCGCCCGTGCCCTATCGCGGCAAGCTCAACCAGCCCGCATACGTAAGACATGTGGCGGAAGAAATTGCCAGATTGCGTGAAATCCCGCTGGCAGAAGTTGGTCGCGCCACCACAGACAATTTTCACCGTTTGTTTCTGGGTGGAGGTTCCATGCCTGCATGAGGCAAGATGAAATACATGCGGCCGGCCGGATTTGCGCATTTGCCGCGTACATTTGCTTGACCTGACGGCATTTTTCGTTATAATCCGCGCTCCCAAAACCTTGCTCCACCGTTACGCATGACGGGGGGCACTATCCAAAAGGAGATTCTATGCGACATTACGAGATTGTATTTATCGTACATCCCGACCAGAGCGAGCAGGTGCCCGCGATGGTCGAGCGGTACCGTACCCTGGTGGCGGCCAAGAACGGCCTGATCCACCGCCTGGAAGACTGGGGCCGCCGCCAGCTGGCTTACCCGATCCAGAAAATCCACAAGGCGCATTACGTGCTGATGAACATCGAGTGCAACCAGGAAACCCTGGACGAGTTGGAACATGCATTCAGGTTTAACGATGCCGTGTTGCGCCACCTGACCATCAAGACCAAGACTGCGGTAACCATTCCTTCGGCAATGATGAAGGAGGAGAAGTCGCGTTCGCTGAGCGGCGATGCGGCTCCTGACGCAGTACCGGCAGCATCGGCTGAGGCCGCCGCTGCTTGATCGAACTGGGTTGCAACCGGTTCGTCGTTGACGGTGAACTCGTTGAGCTGGATGGTTTGCGGTACACCCCGGCGGGGGTAGCGCGAATCGCATTGAAAATCCGCCATGTTTCAACGCAACAGGAAGCAGGGACGCCGCGCCAGGTGCAGTGTGAAATTCCGGCCCTGGCACTCGGTGCCGCCGCCCGGCAGGCAAGCAGTTTGCAGCTTGGGCAGCGGGTGCAAGCGGTAGGATTTTTAGCCCAACGCAGTTTGCGCAACACGCAACTGGTGATGCACATAGATAACATTACATTGGAATAAGGAGCACAGCATGGCTCGTGTATTTAAGAAAAAAGATGACAAGAAAAACAGCGCTTCGCGTTCGTTGTTCAAGCGCCGCAAATTCTGCCGCTTCACTGCGGAGAAGATTGCGGAAGTGGATTACAAGGACCTGAACATCCTCAAGGAGTTCGTCGGTGAAAACGGCAAACTGCTTCCGGCGCGCATCACCGGCACCAAGACGCGTTTCCAGCGCCAACTGAGCACTGCGGTCAAGCGCGCGCGCTTCCTGGCGTTGATGCCTTACACTGATTTGCATTAACGATCATGGCGCAGGCCATCTATGAGGAATCGTCTGCGCCATGATCGTTCCCTCACCCCCGTTCCCCCTCTCCCGGAGGGCGAGGGGTACGGTTTGTCGCTACGCGAGATTTATGTTTAAGGAGTAGAACATGCAAGTGATACTGATGGAAAAAATGGTCAACCTCGGCCAGTTGGGCGACGTGGTCAAGGTGAAAAACGGCTACGCACGCAATTTT
>JACREC010000109.1 GCA_016218445.1 Nitrosomonadales bacterium | reverse complement strand
CTCAAACTGTCATAGCAAAAAGCCTTTAGCTGCGAGCAAAGCGCGGCAGGAAGCGTGGCAATCCAGTTTTTGGATAACAAACGAGCTTCTGGATTGCCACGTCGCTGCGCTCCTCGCAATGACGATTTAATCTGTGTTTCCTTAGCGAAGTGGTTCCATACGCTGTGCAGAAAGGAGTGGTAAATGCAAGGCAGCAAGGTCTTTCGTGTCGTCCGGCCACTCCTCTCAGCTTTTGCCGTCATTGCTCTCGCCGCCGTCCTCGTTTTTACCATCTTCTTCACCCAGCTCGGCCAGCAATGGATTATATTTTTATCCGGGATTCTTGTGGCAGCGATACTTGCGGAGGCAACCCGCATGTCGCGTGCGGAGTGGGTTGTTATGCGCCGCACGGCGCAACTGTCGTCATTAAAAGACAGGCTTGAACGCGAAATGCAGCTCCGTAAAAGGGCCGAGGAGGCGATTGCCGCCAGCAAACCGAGGTTGCATTTGATCGACGAGGTGCTGCCGATCATGGTTGCACTGATAGATATCGAGGGACGTTGCCGATATCACAACCGTGCATTTCAGGACTGGTTGCGCCTGCCACCGGAACAGATCAATGGACGGCATATGCGTGAGGTGCTGGGGGCCAAAGTCTACCAGGAAACAGCGACCGCAGTCCGTCAGTCCTTGAATGGGCAGGCTGCACATTATGAACGGACGCAGAAGATGCAGGATGGCTCGGTCTACAGGTTGTCCGTTGAACACCTCCCTCAATTTGGGGAGGATGGCAAAGTTACCGGGTTCTATATGTTGATCAAGGACATCACCGGACCCGGTGATGTGCGCATGCCAGCTCAGCTTGAATCCACAGGTCCTGGCCGTGCCGGCAGCGATGCCGTTGTGCCGGCTTTGGTTCAGGATGGAACAGGTAACCAAAACATGTTTGTTCAATCTTTCTCCGAACAAATTACCGGTTATAAGGATGCCGGCAGCCGGATCATGGCGGCCATCGAGAAGAATGAATTTCGCCTGTTTTGCCAGCTGATTACCCCCCTGGCAGTCAGTTCCGGTGAGGCCGAGCACTACGAGATACTGGTTCGGCTGATGGAAGAAGAGGAAGGCATGATGCCGCCGGGAGCGTTTTTTCCGCTTGCCGAGAAGTATGGCCTCATGCCGAATTTGGACCGGTGGGTTGTGCAACATGTTACGGAATGGGTTGCCCATCAAAACCCACAGGGGTGGACACAGGAAAGCTCGATGCTCTTCATCAACGTGTCGTTGGCTACGATTGGCGACCCGGGCTTCCCGGAATTCCTGCAACTGACTCTGCTGGAACATGGCGTGCCTGGCGCCGCCCTGTGCTTCGAGATACCGGGTTCAGAACTCGCCTCAAGAAGTGCGGATGTTGCCGAATTTGCGCGGCAGGTCAGGCAGTGTGGCTGCCGTGTTGCGCTCAGCGGTTTCGGTCGGGAACATGTTTTATTTGACCTGATTCGCGGCTTCCAGGTGGACTTCCTGAAAATTGACGGCAGTATCATTCTCTATATTCTGCGCGATCCTGTGTATCTCGCCAGGGTAACGGCCATAAGCCGGGTCGCAAAAGAGATCGGCGTCAAAACTATCGCGGAATTGGTGGAGAGCGAAGAGATAATCACAAGCCTGAGGGAAATCGGTATCGATTTTGCGCAGGGTTTTGGAATCTCACGGCCGCGACCCTTGGCGGGATAAGCTCCAGAACCCACGAAATGTTACTTAATTCCCCTAAGGAAACGCAGATTTATTCACCCAAGCTGTCATTGCGAGCGAAGCGTGGCAATCCAGTTTTTGATTTCAAACGAACTTCTGGATTGCCACGTCGCTACGCTCCTCGCAATGACGATTTAATCTGCGTTTCCCTGACAATCGTTTTACCCTACGGATTGCCTCAATAAAAAAGTAACCTCGTCGCTACTTCAGTAGTGCCCGTACGCTGTGCCTCATTACCGCACTGATCGCATAGATCGACAGCAGCGGGTCAAGCAGATAATCCCAGAGATTGCTGGACTCGTACCAGCCAATATCCCAGGCCAGCACGGCGAGCGCAATGCACAGTGCAACCACCGGGAGCCGCCGGAAACTGGCTGCCAGAGCCACCAGCAGCAGCACACTCAGGAACCAAAAATTTCCATAACCCAGGCGATAGGGATCGAAGTAACCCGTGCCTAAGGCCAAGGGATACAACCCCAAGGCGGCAACTGTGATCAATAGCTGTAATGTGAAACCTGCCTTGGTGTTGGATGGTGACCAGCCGAACAGGGGTCTCAAAATGGCCAGTATCAGCAACACCAGCGAGGTGATGCTCAAGTCGCCAATTACGCCCCGCACGTAGGCCGCCGCCGGCAGCCCAGCGAGCGGAATCATTGCCGCTATGGCAGCGGCACTCACCAGCAGGGCAAGGCCGGATTTCGGCATGCGTGTAACCCCGGGCAACAGGAAGGCCGCCGCGGCTATTGCCGCAGCACTGCTTGCCAGGCCTGTCATGTCAGTGAGGTTGATCATCGGCGGATTTTTCCAGGCGCTGATCCAGCCAGGCTTGGGTAAACCAGATGTGTTTGATGAAGCTCCTGTTCCAGGTATACACGAGGTGAACATCCCCGTTCTGCGTCCGGATCAGGTAGGGATAGGAAAATTCGAAGCGGCAGTTGTGTTCAGCGCATACCTGCTGCCGGGCAGACGCCACATATTTTTCCACGCCAGCAGCGGGAGCTTCTGAAACTTTTGCATCAGTATCCCTGGCCAGTCCCTCCACAATCTTGAGGTAATGCGCTTCATCCAGCGACTGCTTCCGCTGGTCTTCAAGTTGATAAACATTTCTCCAGGTGCTGCCGCCATCCGCTGAAATCACCAGCGTCAAAGCATCGCGCCCCTGTTCCATGTTGTTCAACGCAGCCAGAATTCGCCCATCCGGCAATACCATAGCCGAGAGCGCCGAATCGGGATTCGACAATGGCGACTTCACGGGCGCAGTCCAATGCTGCCCCGCATCGCTCGTCGAGATACTGATGGCCCGGTGGGGAGTATCTGCGCCCGAGTAGCGCATCAGCACCAGCGCTTCATTCGCGTTTTTCGCCAGCAATACCGGCTGCAAACCGTGATCCTTGCCCGCGCTCAGGCGTTGCTTGTCAATAACCGCACCGGTTTTGTCCAGGCGCAGCAGCTCGCCAAACTTGCCGATGAACTCATGATAGACGGGCAGCCCCATGGTGCCGTCGCTGTAGAAGAACGGCGCGCCTTTGACCAGGGTGCTGATGTTCAAAAAAGGGGAGCTGACCAGCCGCCGCGCCGGGTTCCAGGTTGCGCCATCGTCGGGAGATGTCATCGCCGTGATCGAACTGCCTGCCCAGCCGCCCATCGAGACCGTCACGTAATACAGCCACAGCGTGCCGTCCGCCGCACGGCCTGCCACCGGGTTGCCCAGCTTGCTGACGTAGCGCAGCAGTGATTGTTGAGTGCCCTCGCGGCTGGCTACGGTTTGCTCCGCGCTCCATAGTCCCTGCGCGGGGTCGAACACCGCACTGCGGATTTCGACATCCTTCGCGCCTTCGCGGCTGCCCGCGAACCAGAACGCGCGGATGCGCCCGTCCTTCAATTCGACGAGCGAGGCGGCATGGGTCTGGGTGTGCAGCGCGGAAGAGGCGAAGCGGCTCTGGAACTGCGCTTCGCCGCTGCCCGCCACGGTCTTGGAGCGGACATCGAAACTTGCCGCAGACGGGTATTGGTAAGCCTTGAGGAAGCCAAGGCCGAAGGCAATCAGGATGAAACCCAGCAGCAGCGGGCGTTTCATGCGCGGCAGCCCTCCTCAATGGAGCCGGGCGCCATGCTGGTGCTCATGCCCGGAACCTCGATCAGCAATTCCCTGGCGAACAAGTGCCGGAACACATCACCCTTCAGCATTTCCTTGAGTTCGTCTTCGCTGTGGCGGCTGCGGATATCCAGGCGCTGGCCGAGTATCTTGCAGCCCGGGCAACCATCATCCTGCAGCGGCACCTGGAATGCAAACAGCCGGTAGTGCGCAGCCAGCCCGGCGGCGGTCTGTCCCGGCTCCTCACGGTAACCGTGCACCCGCGCGCCCGGCAGGATAAAGCGGTAGCCTTCTTCCTTTGCCCGGAAGTTGCACGGCACCCACACCTCCTTGCCCTTGGCGTATTGCCGGGTTTCCGCGCTGTAATTGCCGAGCGCAGCGTCGAAGGGGCGCAGGAAGGCGGCGAAACACAGCAGCACCAGCAGTGCCGCGACATTGACGATGGCGCCGGTGAATTTCGGAATAAACAGCGCGGTCAAGATCAGTGCGGCAGTGAGCGCCAGCAGCATCCAGTACCCCGGCGTATACAACTCGGCAGCGCTTACCTCGTGTTGCAAGCGCACCGACATAAAAGTAATGAAGGCCAGCACGCCTCCGGCCATGAGCAGGCTGGCAATGAATGCCTTGCGGTTGATGCGCTGCCAGTTGAGCGCGCACAACACCGCCAATCCGGGCATGGCTTCGAGCAGGTAGCGGCTGGAACGCTGGCTGGGCAGGCTGAACACGATGAACAGGGCAGCCATCCATATCCACAGCATTTTCTCCGCGTCTGCCAGCAGCACGCGCCGCCGGTACGCGATGAAAAACACAGCGGCCACGGGGACGGCCAGCAGCCCTGCATTCATGGGATAACCCAGCAGCAGCGCCCATATGCTGCTGCCGCCCCATAAAAATTTCGACAGATAGCTGCCGTGCGGATCAAACTTGCCGACGTTCTCGCCGACGATGAATTCGCGCCACACCGATTGCGGATCGGGATCGAGCAGGAACCATAATCCGAACAGCGCGAGGGACAAAATCACGGTGATCGCCACCTTTCCCGCATCCTTGCGCAGGCAATAGAGCAGGCGGTATTCGCGGTAATGCAGATACCACCAGGCGAGGCCCAGCCCCACCGGCGCGACGAGCGCGAAGGATTTGTACAGCAGGCCGATGCCGGCTTCGGCGCCCAGCAACAGCGGCACCAGGAAGCGCGATTCAAAGGTGGCAGGCCGCCAGTACAGCAGGGTGAAAAACGGCAGGAAGAACCAGAACGTTTCCGCCGGATTAACCAGGAACGGCCGCCCGTAGCGATAGGTGCTGAAAAAAGCAAGATAAGCCAGCAGCGCGATGAAGCCCGTTTCCATCTGCCTCGACAACTTCCACCCCAGCAGGAAGACCAGTAACGCCGTGAGCAGCGTGTAAACCACGCTCGGGTAGCGCAGGTGCCACAGCGTCCAGTCCTGGCCCCACTGGGTGGAAGCGATGCCCTGCCAGAACAGCAGCGGCGGCTTGGTGTTGCGCATGCTGTCCAGCTGCGACTGGAGCGGCAGCAGGTGGCCGCTGTCCGCGGTCAGACGCGTGATGTGTTCGTACGGATATTCGTCGCCGTTCTTGGGGATGTGCTGGCTATCGAGGCCATAGAAATAAGTGAACACGGCAAGCAAAGTGGCAATTGCGTACCAAGCCAAACGCAAACGGGACTCGTTAACGTGAAATTCGCGCAGCGATTCGGGGATTGACAATTGATTTTCTCGTTCGCCTCCTCTCCCGCTTGCGGGAGAGGATTGAGGTGAGGGTATTTTTGCTCCCTCGCCCGCAGGGATTAAAGAGGGCCTTTCTCGTTCGCTTCCTCGCCCGCTTGCGGGATAACCAGCGACTTGGCCGCTGTCTTTTGGCGGCTTAGTCGCATGGCTAGTAGTTTCATCAGAGGATTGAGGAGAGGGGCTTTCCACCGGGAGAGGGTTGGGGTGAGGAAAACGGGTTTGGCAAGTTTCATCATCAGGAGTGGCATGTTTGTCATGCCCGTTGGATCGCATGCTCATGGCTATTCGCTAAATGGTTCAGGCCGCTGTTCAGGGGATGCATGATGGGATGTTTGTGCTCCCATCAGTTTCAGGCGGCCAAATGTCCAGATGTCATTCAGTACAAAATTAAGGACACTGGTCAACACGACAGCGATCAGGTTTGCGTTCAGGTAGTAAAAGTGCGGAGCCAGTGCGTTTGTGAAGATAGCCTGCAGCACGATGCTAAGCCAGCAAGCCAGCGTGTACTGGCCGAACTGGGTAAGCATGGGCCGGTGGTAATGGTGCTTGCGGTCGGCCCACGTCCACAGCCGATTCCAGAAAAAATTATTCAGTGTGGCAAAAAAAATCGCCAATGCAAGGGACAGGTTGAGCCGCATGGCGGGTTGCTGGACAGCGGTAAAGATGTGCTCCTGGGCAAAATAGAGCAACCCCAGGTTAACCACCGTCCCGGAAGCGCCCACGGTGCCGAATTTCAGGAAGCGCCGTGAAAATATCCGGCGAAACAGCGAGCCGATGGAGAGCCTGATGGTGATAGCCGGTTTCATGCAACTTTGCGGCTCATCGCCACGGCATCAAGCATCTCGCGCGCCTTTGCCAGCACCTGCTCGGGGGTAATCAGTTTCAGGCACTGGTTGTCGCCGTCGCAAGGAGACGTCCGGTGGTTGTACGCCGTGAGGCACGGCGAGCACGATAGTGCTGAGTAAAAACAGTAAATATTTCTGGATAGCGAACTATATAACAACGGTGTTTCCGGGCCGAAAAACACGATGGATGGAATTGTGGTAAGTGCCGCGAACTGCCCGGGACCGCCATCGTTGGTCACCAGCAATGACGCACGATGGAAGATGGTCAGCAATTGCCGCACCGACTTGGTATAGCCGGTCAGGTCAACGCAGTGGGGACTCCGGCAGTGCGCCACGATGGCTTGCCCGAGGGGTTTATCCTCCTTGAGGCCGATTACCCCGACCGCGTAACCATCGCCCAGGAGGCTTGCGCAGAGCTGGCAGTAATTTTCGAGTGGCCAGGCGCGTATCGGCAGGATGCCACCGCTTGGGTAAACCAGCACCAGCCTTTTATCCTTGATCGCAGGAAAGTCGGCGTGTAGCTGTGCAGCGACCCGCTGCAACTCATCCTCCGGCAAAGCCAGCACAGGCGGATCAATAACATCTGCCGCAGGCAATCCCTTGGCAAGCGGCACGGTTCCGGATGCAATTGCCGCGATCATCGTCAGGAACTGCTGCGACAAGTGCCGATAGGGGTTATACAGCACCGGGCGGTTGATGAAGGAGCCGCGATACAGTCCTTCCTGGGTATGCCGATGAAACCCCACGAGTATCGGGGCGCCGGAAAGGTAGGAGAAAATACTGCTCACGCGGGAGAACAACTCGCAGTCAATCACCACGTCGAATTTGAGGGCGCGCATCCTGCGTATTGCACCAAGGCTGTCCATGACGAACCCCGTCAAGGAACGGTCATTGATGGCCAGCACATTCGCTTCCGGAATTACGCCGAGCAAGTCGAGCACCTCGCGGTTCTTGCCGAACAGCATGACATGCAAGGATGCATCAGGATATTGCTGCTTCAAGCGCACAAACATCGGATGGGCGAGAACCAGGCTACCCATTTCCGAGAGCAGGATAACCAGAATACGCTGCGGGGGAGAGGGAGGTGCCGTAACACCCAGGATATTACGGAGGTGTTCAACCAGGGAGAGCAGCGCACAAATCGGCACACCCACGAAACGGTCAACAGCACGCTGAAATTTGATGTTCAAAGGCGCTTCCAAAAATAAGCACTGAACTTGCGTGGTATTTTGTGCCAGTCCAATAGCTTAATAACTTGAGCTAAAAAAATGGGGGCAGAATATTCACCCCCACCATAAGAGCAAGACCGCCGTTGGATTCCAGCACATCGTGCTCACCGCTTCCAAGCTTCAAAAGCTACGGGGCATTATCGGCCAAAACCCAATCCTCAACAAGTCTGTTCTCCAAACAACTTTCAGAAATCCACGTTACCGTTTGACTCATCAGGTTTTTTTAAACTATAGTGTGCTTTATGCAAACAGAATTGGACGCATTGGAAAACAAGTTGGCGCAATTGGTACAGTTGGGCCAGCGCCTGCGCGCGGAAAACTACCAACTGCGTCAGGAATTGGCGATCACCTTAAGCCAGGGGCGCCAGTGCAACGACAAAATGGAAAACGCGCGTAAACGCCTGGAGAAACTCCTGGCGCAACTCCCTGAAGATGCTGCATGAATAGCGCTAAAGTTAAAGCTCTGGACGTCACCATCCTCGACCGTGAATTCCGCGTTGCTTGTCCTGAAGATGAGCGCGCCGAACTGCTCGAAGCTGTTTCCTATCTCGACAAAAAAATGCGCGAGGTGCGCGATACCGGCAAGGTTGCCACGGTAGAGCGCATCGCCATCATGGCTGCCTTGAATATCGTCCACGAGCTGCTGACCACGCGCCTCGGCACTGGTTTTGACATGGGGGAGTTTAAGCGTAGAATAAATTCTATGCAGGCAACCATCGACGCGACACTCGCGGAACAGGATGAGTTGTTTTGATAAGACTACTAGCCATCTGACTGATGAAACTCCTAGCCATTCCACTAGGTTGTCAAAGAACGCCAACCAAGTGGCTGGTTATAACCCAGCAAAATACGCTGGCTAAGTCATTGGTTATAGGTTTGTCCCCTGCGGTGTTCGTGAGACTCATCATTCTTTGAACCAATAAGCTCTGCTTAGGCCGCAACCCTTAATGTTACTGTTGTGCGCATCCCTTGCGGATGTACCTGATGTAACCGGGAACCGGCCCTCTTGAACCCAGGTTCAAGATACTGGGTCAACGGCACAGGCGGGGGATTTGTTTATGGATGGGAAATGAAACGAACCATTGCGGTATTGCTCATCACGATACTTTGCGCCTGCGGCTTTCAGGTTGAAAGCTGGCCGACAGAAGGCGGGGAATGTAAATAGCAGTTCGTTTCCGGTTAACCAGCGTTGTCCAGTCCTGCCAGCACCATTTCCGCAGCACGCAGCACGGCGCGTGCCTTGTTCTGCGTTTCAGTCCATTCGCTTTGCGGCACGGAGTCGGCCACGATGCCCGCACCCGCCTGCACATACAGCGTGGTATCCTTGACCACGGCGGTGCGCAACGCGATGGCCAAGTCCATGTCGCCGTTGAAGCCGAGATAACCGACCGCACCGGCGTAAATACCGCGTTTGCTCGGTTCCAGTTCGTCGATGATTTCCATCGCGCGCACCTTGGGCGCGCCGCTCACCGTTCCCGCCGGGAAGGTGGCCTTGAGCACATCTATCGCATCCAGCCCCGGCTTGAGTAAGCACTCGACGATGGAGACGATGTGCATCACGTGCGAATAGCGCTCGATCACCATTTTTTCGGTGAGCTTCACCGAGCCGTGTTGCGCTATGCGCCCCACGTCGTTGCGGCCTAAATCGATCAGCATCAGGTGCTCCGCCAACTCCTTGGGGTCGGCCAGCAGTTCTTGCGCCAGTACAGCATCCTGCTGCGGTGTCTTGCCGCGCGGGCGTGTTCCGGCGATCGGGCGCACCGTGACGGTATCCTGCTCGAGGCGCACCAGAATTTCCGGCGAGGCGCCGACCACATGGTGATCTCCCATGTCGTAATAGAACATGTAGGGCGAAGGGTTCAGGCTGCGCAGCGCGCGGTACAGCGACAAGGGTGCGGCGGGGAACGGCTGCGACATGCGCTGCGCCAGCACCACCTGCATGATGTCGCCGTCGAAAATATACTGCTTGGCTTTTGCCACCGCCTGTTTGAATTGCTCTTCTCCAAATTCGGATTTTGCCGCACCGCCGTGCATCGGCGGGGCATGCGGGATGTTCACCGGTTGCCGCAAGCGCGCGGTCAATTCATGCAGGCGTTGTCGTGCCAATGTGTAAGCATCGGGCTGTTCCGGGTTGGCATACACGATGAAAGTGAGCTTGCCGGACAGATTGTCCACCACGGCCAGTTGCTCGGTCAGCATCAGCAGGATGTCCGGTGTGCCCAGCACGTCCGGTTTTTGTGTCTGTGCCAGGCGCGGCTCGATATAACGCACCGTATCGTAGCCAAAATAACCCGCCAATCCGCCGGTAAAGCGCGGCAGGCCGGACAGGGGCGCAACCTTGAAACGTGACTGGTAGTCCTTGATGAAATCCAGCGGGTTATCCGCCTCGTGTATGGCTTCACCCGAGGGATGCGTCAAGGTGATGGCTTTGCCGCGCACCGTGATGCGCGTGTCGGCGGGCAGGCCGATGAAAGAATAGCGCCCGAAGCGCTCGCCGCCCTGCACCGATTCCAGCAGGTAGGAATAGGGCTTATTGGCGAGCTTGAGATACAGCGACAGCGGCGTGTCGAGGTCGGCGAAGGTTTCGACAACCAGCGGAATGCGGTTGTAGCCTTGACCGGCCAGTTGGTTGAACTCTTGTTCGGTGATCGGTGACAACATAAGAAATCCTCAAATTTTTCGGGAAAAGACTGCGGCAGTGTACATGCCGCAACGGCTGGGCATGATGGTTAGCTCTGCATAGCCATTCGACTAAGCTGGCAAACTACGCCAGCCAAGTCGCTGGTTACCACCATCGCCAGCTTGCGGGTTTTCTCCAGAAATTGAGGTTGCCATGCGTCATTGGTTAAGCCCGCTTAATCAGCTTCAGCGCCGCCGGCAGGTTCGCGATCACCGCATCCAGATCCAGACCGTCCACCGGCTTGCCGTGATTATAACCGTAAGGCACACAGAATATCGGGCAGCCCGCGGCGCGCGCCGCCACTGTGTCATTCAGCGAATCGCCGATCATCAGCATCTGCACTGCCGGAACGCCGAAAAATTTTGCGGCGTGCAGTAACGGCATGGGGTGCGGCTTCATTTCCGGCAGCGAATCGCCGGACAGCACGATCTCGAAATACTGCGTTAGCCCCAAGCCTTTGAGCAGCGGTTCGGTGTAGCGCGCCGCTTTGTTGGTGATGCAGCCCAGGCGAAAACCCGCGGCCTTCATGGTTTCCAGTCCTGCGATCACGCCGTCGAACGGCTTGCTGTGCAGCAGCAGTTCGGTGTAATGCTTTTCGAAAACCGGCAGCGCCTGTTGGTACAACGCGGCCTCCGGCTCGGCATGCATGTCGCCGGTCAGCGCGCGTTTTACCAGCCAACTGATGCCGTTGCCGATGTAGCTCATCAGCAACTCTTGCGACACGGCGGGACGGCCCATGTCGCGCAACATGCGGTTGGCGGCTTCAGCCAGCTCCGGCGCGCTGTGCAGCAGCGTGCCATCCAGATCAAGCAGGATGGCTGAAATGCTTAACGGGAAACGCGCTTGCGGCACTACTTGTTTACTTTGGCCAGTTCTGCATGCAGGGCGGCAACGACGGTGTCGTAACGGTGCGGGTCGCTGTCCCTGCCCGCGTTGAAGATGGCGGAACCGGCGACGAAAGTATCCACGCCCGCCTCGGCCACTTCGCGGATGTTGGCCGGGCCCACGCCGCCGTCGATCTCCAGGCGGCAGTTGTAACCGCCCGCGTCTATCATCTTGCGCACCTTGCGCGCCTTGTCCAGCACGTAAGGGATGAATTTCTGCCCGCCGAAACCTGGGTTCACCGACATCAGCAGCACCATGTCCAGCCTGGGCAGCGTGTATTCCAGCACGCCCAACGGCGTGGCCGGGTTGAACACCAGGCCGGGCTTGCAGCCGCTCTCGCGGATCAACCCGATGGTGCGGTCTATGTGTTCGGACGCTTCCGGGTGAAAAGTAATATAAGTTGCGCCCGCCTTGGCAAAATCCGGGATGATGCGGTCCACCGGCTTGACCATCAAATGCGCGTCTATCGGTGCGGTCACGCCGTGCTTGCGCAGCGCTTCGCAGACCAGCGGCCCGATGGTCAGGTTCGGCACGAAATGGTTATCCATCACGTCGAAGTGAACGATATCCGCGCCGGAGGCGAGCACGTTGTCAACTTCCTCGCCCAGCCTGGCGAAGTTGGCGGAAAGAATACTGGGAGCGATCTTGTACATGGATTGAGCCTTGGCGAGTTTGCATTCAGAACGGGTATTCTACCCGAAACTTGTTGATGGATTAATTCAACATCAGTATTGTCACGCTTGGCGAAATATTGTGAAATGCCCCAATGGACAAAGACGATAAATATCATATCAGCATTACTGCACGGGTAAATTATCTGGCCGAGCAATCTGATGAGGCCGATAACCGTTTTGTCTTTGCCTACACCATCACCCTCACCAATACCGGCGACACCGCCGTCAAACTGGTCAGCCGCCACTGGGTCATCACCGATGCACATCACCATGTGCAGGAAGTACGCGGAGAGGGGGTGGTGGGTGAGCAGCCGGTACTCACGCCCGGGCAAAGTTTTGAATACACCAGCGGTACGGTGCTTGCCACCCAGGTGGGAACCATGTCCGGCAGCTACCAGATGGTGGCGGAGGACGGCACCCGGTTTGATGCGCTCATTCCGCAATTTGTGTTGAGCGTGCCGCGCGTACTGCATTGATGGCATGTCGTTAAAAACCAACTACCGTTTCATCGCACCGCTCTATGATGCATTCATTGAGCGCGCCACCCGCAGTGCGCGGCAGCGTAGTCTGGCCCGCTTGCCGCAACAAGGCACGGCGCGCGTATTGGTCAGCGGGGCGGGCACCGGGCTGGATTTCCCCTTTTTGTCGCCGTGCCATGATTACACCGCGCTTGATTTCACCGCCGCGATGCTGGCGCGGGCAAAGGGCAGGGCGCGCGGCTTGCGCATGGCATGGGTGCGGGGCGACAGCATGGCGCTGCCTTTTGCGGATGAGGGTTTCGATTACGTGGTGCTGCACCTCATCGTTGCGGTCGTGCCGGAGCCCCAACACTGCCTGGCCGAAGCCGCGCGCGTGCTCAAGCCGGGCGGGCGCATCCTGCTGTTCGATAAATTCCTGCGCCGCGGGCAACGGGCATGGCTGCGGCGCAGCCTGAGTCCGCTGGTTGGGCAAATGGCCACGCGGCTGGACGTGGTGTTTGAGGATGTGCTGGAAGCAGTGCCGGGGTTGCATGTAATATCGGATCAGCCCGCGCTGGCGCGCGGCTGGTTCCGCTTGATTGAGTTGCAGAAGGAAGAAGCATGATGCTTGAAGCAAACAAAAAATGGCTGGCCCTGGGGTTAAGCCTGCTGCTCGCCGCCTGCGCCGCGCCGTCCAAGCCGCCCATTGCGCCGCCTGTCACGCCGCCGCCACAAGTGATCCAGCCCCCCGCCGTGTTGTTCGCAGTGAGCAAGTGGGAGATGCTGCCGGACTGGCAGGCGCTTGATCTCGCGCCATCCTGGCCGGCGCTCCTGCAAAGCTGCCGGGCGCTGAAAACCAAACCGAACTGGCAGGAGGTGTGCGCCAATGCTGAAATATTGGGCGCCGAAAAATCAGGCGCGGGAGACAGCACTGCACTGCGCGCATTTTATGAAGCTTGGTTCACGCCCTATCAGGTATTCAACCCCGATGGCAGCGAACAGGGAATGATCACGGGTTATTACGAACCCCTGCTCAAGGGCAGCCGCTTCAGGACCACACGCTTCCGCTACCCGCTTTACGCCGCACCGGATGACCTGTTGCAAATTGACCTGGGTGAGGCGTATCCGCAACTCAAGGATCTGCGTTTGCGCGGGCGTTTACAGGGCAAGCGCGTGGTGCCCTATTACAACCGCGCAGAGATTGATGCGGGAGCCCGCTCGCTCAGGGGGCGCGAATTGTTCTGGGTGGACAACGCGGTCGAATTATTCTTCCTGCAAATCCAGGGTTCCGGGCGCATCGAACTGCCGGACGGCAAGCTGGTGAAAGTCGGTTATGCCGAGCAGAACGGCTATCCCTATGTATCCATCGGCAAGAAGCTGATCGAGATGGGCGAGCTTAAGCTGGAAGAAGCTTCCATGCAGGGCATCAAGGCGTGGGCCGAGCAGCACGCGGACAGGCTCCCCGCACTGCTGGCGCAGAACCCCAGCTATGTGTTCTTCCGCGAGCTGCCGGATGGCCTGTCCGCGCCGCTGGGTGCGCTGGGCGTGCCGCTCACCGATGAATACAGCCTGGCGGTGGATGCGCGCACCATCCCGCTGGGTGCGCCGGTATTCCTCGCCACCACCTATCCCGACGACAACAGCACGCCGCTCAACCGCCTGATGCTGGCGCAGGATACCGGCGGCGCAATCAGGGGCGCAGTGCGCGCGGATTTCTTCTGGGGTTTTGGCGCGCAAGCCGCCGCACAGGCGGGGAAAATGAAACAGCAAGGGCGGATGTGGGTGCTGTTCCCGAAAGGCGGGGAGCCGATGGTTAATTAAGGAATGAACTGGCGGGAATGCCGAACAGGTAATCAGCGACCCGCTGTGCCATTAAGCATTTTTTCCAAGTCTGCGGCAGGCAGAAAGCCGGGAATGCGCTCACCGTCGGCAAAAATCAGCATCGGTGTGCCAGCCGCATTGAGTCTCTTGCCCAATTCCAATACCTTGGCCGATGGCGTGTCGCATGTGCCGGCGGGCGGCTGTATGTTATTCAGCATCAGATCATCCCATGCCTTGATCTGATCCTTGCTGCACCAGACCGCCTTTACTTTTTCGTCGGAGCCGGAAAATATCGGGTACATGAACACGTACAGCGTGACGTTGTCCATATTCCTCAGTTCACCCTCCAGCTTCTTGCAGTAACCGCAATTCGGATCGGTTAAATAAGCCATTTTGCGCTGGCCGTTGCCCTTGATTTTTTTTATTGCGAGCTCGAACGGAAGCCCGTTGAAGTCTATAGCGAACAATTGGCGCGAGCGTTCCTCGGTGAGGTTGCGCATCGTCTTCAGGTCATAGATGCTGCCGATGATGAGGTATTGCGCTTTTTCGTCGGTATAAAACAGCCGGTCACTCGTCACCACTTCGTACAAGCCGAGAAAATTTGCCTTGTTGACCTTCTCGATTTTGCCGATCTGCGGATAATTTTTTTGCAGCATGTCCTTGACTGCGGAAGTGTCGCCGCGAAGAGGTGCGGAAGCATTGGTCTCACTGGCGTAAGCATGGGAGCAGGTGAGTGCGGCCAGCAACAACAGAAGCGATCTAAGCATGATGAGGTCCTACCGATGGTGTTTTGACGGCCTGAATCATAACATACAGGCATTGCTGTTTCCCTGCCCTGCACATTGCTTTATAATCACTCCCCCTCACGGAAAATGATTCATGCGCATCGGCTCCCACCAGCTCAAAAATAACCTGATCGTCGCCCCCATGGCCGGCGTGACGGATCTGCCGTTCCGCATGTTGTGCAAAAGCATGGGTGCGGGCATGGCGGTCAGCGAGATGGTGGCCTCCAACTCGCTGCTGTACGGCTCGGAAAAAACCAGGCGGCGCGCCAATCACGAGGGCGAGACCGATCCGGTCTCGGTGCAGATTGTCGGCGCCGATCCCCAAATGCTGGCGCGGGCCGCGCGCCACAACGTGGATGCGGGCGCGCAGATCATAGACATCAACATGGGCTGCCCGGCCAAAAAAATCTGCAACGTGATGGCCGGTTCCGCACTGTTGCAGAACGAGGCGCTGGTGGCACAGATACTTGAAGCAGTGGTTGCTGCGGTGAACGTGCCGGTTACCTTGAAAATCCGCACCGGCTGGGACAAGCAAAACCGCAATGCGATACGCATCGCGCAGATCGCTGAAGCAAGCGGCATCCAGGCGCTGGCCGTTCATGGCCGCACGCGCGCCTGCGCTTACACCGGCGAGGCGGAATACGACACCATCGCGGCAGTGAAAGCCAGCGTAAACATTCCCATCATCGCCAACGGCGACATCGCCACCCCGGAAAAAGCCCGCTATGTTTTGCAGCGCACCGGAGCGGATGCGGTGATGATAGGCCGCGCCGCGCAGGGCCGCCCGTGGCTGTTTCGCGAGATCGCATATTTCCTCGCCACCGGCGAACACCTGCCCGCACCGCAGGTGGATGAGATTCGGCGCGTGTTGTTCCGGCATGTGCATGACCTGTACGACTTCTACGGCGAACACACCGGCCTGCGCGTGGCGCGCAAACACATTTCCTGGTACACCAGGGGACTGGCCGGTTCGGCGCAGTTCCGCCACTACATGAATCAACTGGAAAGCAGCGCGGAACAATTGTTGGCGGTGAATGATTTTTTTGACGGGCAATTGCAGCGCGGGGAGCGACTGCACTATGCCGAAGAGTTGGCTGCATAAATAAGGGGGTGTGGCGTGTTGAACGAGAACGAGGTCGCGCGCTACGTGCGCAAGGCGATGGACGACTATTTCAAGGATCTCGACGGGGAAGAACCTTCCTGCGCGGTGTACGACATGGTGATCAATTGCGTCGAGAAGCCGCTGATCGAAACCGTGCTGTCCCACGCAGGCGGCAACCAGACCCGCGCGGCGGAACTGCTGGGGCTGAACCGCAACACCCTGCGCAAGAAGATCCAGGCGCACGGCATCAAGAATTAACTCACCAAAACGGAACCCCACATGGCAGCCATCAAACAGGCGCTTATCAGCGTATCGGACAAAGCTGGCGTTCTCGAATTCGCCAATGGCTTGCATCAGCTCGGCGTAAAAATTCTCTCCACCGGCGGCACCGCCAGGATGCTCGCCGATAATGGCATTCCAGTCACCGAAGTGGCGGATTACACCGGCTTTCCGGAAATGCTCGACGGGCGCGTGAAGACGCTGCAGCCGAAAGTCCATGCCGGCATCCTGGCGCGGCGCGACCTCCCGGAACACATCGCCACGCTGGAACAGCATGGCATTCCGACCATAGACCTGGTGGTGGTGAACCTGTACCCGTTCAGCGCCACCGTCGCCAAACCGGATTGTGTTCTGGAAGATGCCATCGAGAACATAGACATCGGCGGGCCGACCATGGTGCGCGCGGCGGCGAAGAACCATGCACATGTCGCCATCGTCACCGATCCGGCGGACTATCCGGATGTGCTGGCAGAGATGCAAACCAACGGCGGCGCGGTAAGCGATGCGACACGCTTCGATCTGGCAAAAAAAGCCTTTTCGCACACCGCTGCTTACGATAGCGCGATCAGCAACTACCTCACCGCCATCAATGCCGACGGCACGCGCAGCGAATATCCGGCGCAGATCAATTTCAACTTCGCCAAGGTGCAGGACATGCGCTACGGCGAAAACCCCCACCAGAGCGCGGCGTTCTATCGTGATCTCAATCCGGTGGCCGGCGGCATCGCCGATTACACCCAGTTGCAGGGCAAGGAGTTGAGCTACAACAACATCGGCGATGCCGATGCCGCGTGGGAGTTGGTCAAGACATTTGATCAACCTGCCTGCGTCATCGTCAAGCACGCCAACCCGTGCGGGGTGGCGATTGCCAACTCCCCGCTGAATGCTTACAAACTGGCCTATACCACCGATACCACCTCCGCCTTCGGAGGCATCATCGCCTTCAACCGCGAGCTGGATGCAGAGAGCGCGACGGCGATCACCACCAATCAATTCGTCGAACTCATCATTGCGCCATCCGCCTCTGAGGCCGCGCTCAAGGTCACGGCGTCAAAACAAAACGTGCGCGTGCTCACCGTGCCGCTGTCCAACGCCCACAACCAGTACGACTTCAAGCGCGTCAGCGGCGGCCTGCTGGTGCAATCTCCGGATGCACTGAATGTGCAGGCGTCACAACTCAAGGTAGTGACCAAGGCACACCCCGGCGCGGAACAGTTGCAGGACCTGCTGTTCGCCTGGCGCGTGGCGAAATACGTGAAATCCAATGCCATCGTATTCTGCAAAAACGGCCAGACGCTGGGCGTGGGTGCGGGGCAGATGAGCCGCGTGGACAGCACGCGCATTGCCAGCATCAAGGCGCAGAATGCAGGGTTGCCGCTGCAAGGTTCGGTGGTTGCCTCCGACGCCTTCTTCCCGTTCCGCGACGGCCTGGATGTGCTGGCCGAGGCGGGTGCTAAAGCGGTGATCCAGCCCGGCGGCAGTATGCGCGACGCGGAAGTCATCGCGGCGGCCGACGAGCATGGGCTTGCCATGGTGTTCACTGGCTTCCGCCACTTCAGACATTAATGAGCTGGTAGCGCGTAGCCGGTAGCTCGTAGCCAGTCCGTGCGCCCGAAGGGTGCGGTTTTGCTACCAGCCACAAGCTACAGGCTACAAGCTGGAGAAGAAATGAAAATATTGGTCATCGGTTCCGGCGGACGCGAGCATGCGCTGTCGTGGCGTCTGGCGCAGGGCACCAAGGTGCAGAAAGTGTTTGTCGCGCCGGGCAATGCGGGCACGGCGCTGGAAGACGGCGTGGAGAATGTCGTCATCGCCGCCATCCCGGAACTGATCGAATTCGTCAAACGCGAAGACATCTACATGACCGTAGTCGGCCCGGAAGCACCGCTGGCTGCGGGCATCGTGGACGCGTTCCGTGCCGCCGGGCTGAAGATCTTCGGGCCGACCAAGGCGGCGGCGCAACTGGAATCCTCCAAGGATTTCGCCAAGTGTTTCATGACGCGCCACAATATTCCCACTGCATTCTTCGAAACCTTCGGCGACATCAAGGCGGCGCGCGCCTTTGTCGAGAAACACGGCGCACCCATCGTGATCAAGGCCGATGGTTTGGCGGCAGGCAAGGGCGTGGTGGTGGCGATGAGCAAGGATGAAGCCTTCGCCGCGATAGATATGATGCTCGCAGACAACAAGCTCGGCGACGCCGGCGCGCGCGTGGTGATCGAGGAATTTCTCGCGGGCGAGGAAGCCAGTTTCATCGTCATGGTGGACGGCAGGAATGTGCTGGCGCTGGCCACCAGCCAGGATCACAAGCGCTTGCTCGATGGCGACAACGGCCCCAACACCGGCGGCATGGGCGCGTATTCTCCCGCGCCGGTGGTTACGCCCCAGCTCCATGCGCGCGTGTTGCGCGAGGTTATCCAGCCGGTAGTGCGCGGCATGGAAAAGGAGGGCATCACCTACACCGGTTTTCTCTATGCCGGGTTGATGATAGACGCGCAGGGCAACGCCAGGGTGCTGGAATTCAACTGCCGCATGGGCGACCCGGAGACCCAGCCGATCATGCTGCGCCTGAAAAGCGATTTTGCAGCGATAGTCGAACATGCCATCAACGGCACGCTGAACGAGGTGGAAGCGGAATGGGACAGGCGCACCGCACTCGGCGTGGTGCTCGCGGCGGCGAATTATCCCGATACACCGCGCAAAGGTGATGTCATCACCGGGCTACCTACGCAGTCGGCGAAAAAGCTGGAGGACGCGCATGTGTTCCATGCGGGAACGACGATGCAGGATGGCAGGGTAGTAACCAACGGCGGGCGTGTGCTGTGTGTCACTGCTTTGGGAGACATGGTGAAGATGGCGCAGAAACGCGCCTACGAAATCGCCGATGCCATTCACTTCGAGGGATGCCAGATGAGGCGCGACATCGGCTGGCGCGCTCTTTCAAAGAAATAAAAACCCAAATTTGCGAGCAGCCGCCTTGCGGCTTTGCCTGCGAAAACCACTTCGTCGCCATACGTTGTTGCGCTCGAAAAATCTTGCTTACATATACTTACATATGCGGCGCTGCGATTTTTGGTTTCGGCTTCACACCGCTATGCGGTATGAGCCTGCTCCGCAACAAGCGGCTTTGCCGCGTGTTGTCTCGCGCGCCAGATGGAACTACTAGCCATCTCACTAAGCCAGCAAAAGATGCTGGCAAGTGATTGGTTATAGTCTGGCTTAGAACTTTGGATTTTTAGGTGACACTTGATTCGATTCTCTATACCCATTCACCGCCTCGCCGCGCATCTCAAGCGCGGTGGTCTGATCGCCTATCCCACCGAATCCTGTTACGGCCTGGGCTGCGACCCGCGCAACCGCAAGGCGGTGCTGCGCCTGTTGAAACTCAAGGGGCGCCCACAGGGCAAGGGCCTGATCCTGGTCGCGGGCAAATTTGCGCAGCTTGCGCCTTACCTGAAATTGCTCTCCCCCAGTGAGCAGAAAAAATTGCAATGGGATGGCGCGCAAGCGATCACCTACCTGATGCCGGCAAAACCTTCCGCACCGCGCTGGTTGCGCGGCGCGCACGACACTCTCGCGGTGCGCCTCACCGCGCATCCAGAAGCGGCGGCTTTGTGCAATGCGCTGAACATGGCGCTGGTCTCCACCAGTGCCAACTACAGCGGCGCGAAGCCTGCGCGCACTTATGCGCAATGCCGGCGCTTGTTCGGCAAGCGGGTATGGGTGTTGCCGGGGCGGGTAGGCAAATGCAGAAAGCCGTCCACGATACGCGCGTGGATGAGCGGTAAAATCATCCGCGAGTAACTTGACCGGAGTGGCAAATGGATAGCGCAGCAGTCAAAAAATTCCTGCTCGAATTGCAGGACACGATTGTCGCCCGCCTGGAGCAGGTAGATGGAATGAAATTCCGCCGCGACAGATGGGATCGTCCCACGGGTGGAACAGGCCCTTCGACTCAGCTCAGGGCAGGTGTTGGCGCGGGCGGCGGGCGCTGTTGCATCCTCGAACAAGGCAATGTGCTGGAACGCGGCGGAGTGGCCTTTTCCCATGTGACGGGTGACAAGATGCCGGTCTCCGCCACGGCGCACCGCCCGGAACTGGCGGGTTGCAGTTGGGAGGCAATGGGCGTGTCGCTGGTGCTGCATCCGCGCAACCCTTATGCGCCTGCTTCGCACATGAATGTGCGCATGTTCATGGCGAAAAAGCCCGATGGTGAAACCGTGTTCTGGTTCGGCGGCGGCATGGATCTCACGCCTTATTACGGCTTCGAGGAGGATGCGGTGCATTTTCACCAGACCTGCAAGAATGCGCTCGACCCATTCGGGGCGCATCTCCACCCGAAATTCAAAAAATGGTGCGACGAGTATTTCTTCCTCAAACATCGCAACGAACCGCGCGGCGTGGGCGGCATCTTTTTCGATGACCTCTCCGAGCCGGATTTCGATACCTGCTTCGCCATCCAGCAAAGCGTGGCCAACCATTTCATCCCGGCTTACCTGCCCATCCTCGAACGCCGCAGGGACACGCCCTACGCTGAGCGCGAGCGCGACTTCCAGTTATATCGCCGTGGCCGCTATGTCGAATTCAATTTGGTGATAGACCGCGGCACCATTTTCGGCCTGCAATCGAATGGGCGCACCGAGTCCATCCTGCTGTCCATGCCGCCGCTGGTAAAATGGCGCTACGATTGGCACCCGGAGCAAGGCACGCCGGAAGCGAAACTGTATGAAGAGTTTCTGGCGCCCAGGGATTGGGTGTGAAAATGAAGCCTCTGCTGGAAGGTGGGGTCTTGCCGACGGTGCATCACCTGCCATGGTTATTGGCGTAAGTCATTCCATGGTCAGCACGATCTTGCCGATGCCGCCGCCCTGCTCGATCAGGCGGTGCGCCTCAGCCGCATTTTCCAGTGGCAGCTTGTGTGAAACCAGCACGCCGAGCCTGCCGGCTTCCACCAGTTGCGCGCCCTGTTCCAGTATCTTGCGCTGGCGCACACGCGCGTCGTGCAGTTTCATCACCTGCGGCGTGAGCATCAGTTCATAGCACAGCGACAGGTTGCGCAGCCGTGCCAGTTGCGTGTCGGCCAGCGATAGCGGGGTGGAGAGCAGGCTGACCACCTTGCCGCCGATGCGCGCGGCTTGCAATGAACGCAGGAAAGTATCGCCGCCTACGGTATCGAACACCACGTCCACACCGCGCCCATTTGTCCAGTTAAGCACTTCCTGCACGAAATCCTGCTCGCGGTAGTTGATGATTTTTTCCGCGCCGAGGCCATGCGCCAGTCCGGCCTTTTTGACGTCGCTCACCGTCACCGCGATGCGTGCGCCGAGATGGTGGGCGAGCTGCACCGCGACATGCCCCACGCCACCGGCGGCGGCATGGATCAGGATGGTTTGCCCGGCCTGCAAATTTACGCGCTCGACGAGCGATTCCCATGCGGCAATCAGCACCAGCGGCAGCGCGGCACTGTCCTGCAAGCCAAGATTGGCGGGCTTCGCCGCGCAGTAATCCGCATGCAGCGTGGTGTATTCGGCGTAGTTGCCCGGCTCATCACCGATGCCGCCGTTGCAGAAATACACCGCAGCGCCGACTTTGAAACGTGTCACCGCACTGCCGGTTTCTTCCACGATGCCCGCGCCGTCGCAGCCGAGAATGGCGGGCAGCTTGTCGGGGTGGTAAACCGGCTTGGCGCGCAGCTTGGTGTCAATCGGGTTCACCCCGGCGGCGGCGAGCTTCACCAGCAGATGGTGCGGCGAGGGCAGCCCGGGTTTGGGAATGTCGCGCAGTTGCAGCACGTCGGGGCTGCCTGCGGCGGTCATCAGTATGGCTTTCATCAATAAACCTCCGAGTCCGTCATTCACGATTATCAGTATGTTAAACTTCATGCCGCTTCCTGACGAGTTTCTTTGTGAGCCTCAAGAACTGTAGCGAGCTGGGTTGACTGCTAGGCGCCGCGCAGCGAATGACGAGGCATACCATGTTGGTAGACGAGGAATGAGCGAGCACGCAACAACGCAGTCAACCAGCGCAGTAAGTTATTGAGGCTCACAACATGTCTGGAAACACACTCGGTACTTTGTTCACGGTAACCTCGTTCGGCGAATCGCACGGCGCGGCGATCGGCTGCGTGGTGGATGGATGCCCGCCGGGGATGGAGCTAAGCGAGACCTACATCCAGCATGATCTCGACCGGCGCAAGCCCGGCACCTCGCGCCACGTCACTCAGCGGCGTGAATCCGATACGGTGGAAATCCTCTCCGGCGTGTTCGAAGGCAAGACCACCGGCACGCCCATCGCGCTGCTGATCCGCAACGAAGACCAGCGCAGCAAGGACTACGGCAGCAGCGCCGAGACTTTCCGCCCTGGCCACGCCGACTACACCTACTGGCAGAAATACGGCATCCGTGATCATCGCGGCGGCGGCCGTGCCTCGGCGCGCGAAACGGCTGCGCGCGTGGCGGCTGGGGCGATTGCCAAGAAATGGCTGCATGAAACCTACGGCGTCATCGTGCGCGGCTACCTCGCGCAACTTGGCGAGATCGAGATTCCATTCAAGAGCTGGGGGGACCTGACCGAGGATGGCAATAGTTTCTTCGTTGCCGATGCGAGCTACGTTGCGCAACTGGAAGACTACATGGACGAACTGCGCAAGTCCGGCGATTCCATCGGCGCGAAGCTCGCCGTGGTGGCGCAGAATGTGCCGGCGGGCTGGGGCGAGCCGGTGTTCGACCGCCTCGACGCCGAGATCGCCTACGCGCTGATGAGCATCAACGCGGTGAAGGCCGTGGAGATCGGCGCGGGCTTCGGTTGCGTTACGCAGAAGGGCAGCGAACACGGCGATGAACTCACACCGCAAGGCTTTCTGTCGAACAACGCGGGCGGCATTCTCGGCGGCATCTCCACCGGGCAGGATATCGTCGCGCACTATGCCGTCAAGCCCACCTCCAGCATCCGCATCCCGCGCCGCTCGATCAACAAGGCGGGCGAAGCCGTGATGGTCTCCACCGAGGGCCGCCACGACCCGTGCGTCGGCATCCGCGCCACCCCGATTGCCGAAGCGATGCTGGCGCTGGTGCTGATGGATCATGCATTACGCCATCGCGCGCAGAATGCGGATGTGCAGTGTGGGACGCCGAAACTGCGTTAGATTTTTATGAAGCAAGGTAGATCCTATGGTTTTTTGCAAGCCTGAAATCCGAGTTTACCCGGATCAAAAGGTTTGTTGGAAGTCCACACTGCAAAGGCAATGCGAAGTATCTTGCGGGCGATGATTATAATGGCCTCAGTGG
>JACREC010000106.1 GCA_016218445.1 Nitrosomonadales bacterium | reverse complement strand
CGAGCTGGCGCGCATCCAGAACGCAACCGGCGGAGGCGCTAAGATATGAATAGCCAGGACTCAAGGTTCGATACCCGGCACTCAGCACTCAGCACTCAGGACCCGGTTATTTCCTGCCGCGACTTGCGCAAAACTTTTACGCAGGGCAAGCTCAACGTGCCGGTGCTGAACGGCGTCAATCTGGATGTCGCGCGCGGCGAACGCATTGCCATCGTCGGTGCATCCGGCTCCGGCAAAAGCACCCTGCTCCACCTGCTCGGCGGGCTGGACAACGCCAGCGGCGGCAGCGTCGCCATCCTCGGCCAGGACGTGCAGGCGATGAACGAAACGCAATGCGGCGACGTGCGCAACCGCTCGCTGGGTTTCGTGTACCAGTTCCATCACCTGTTGCCCGAATTCACCGCGCTGGAAAACGTCGCCATGCCGCTTTTAATTCGCGGCATGAAACGCGCAGAAGCTGAACCGGTTGCAGCAGCGATGCTGGAACAGGTCGGGCTGGCGCAACGCATTCCCCACATGCCCGCTGAACTCTCCGGCGGTGAACGCCAGCGCGTCGCCGTGGCGCGCGCCCTGGTCACCGAACCGGCGTGCGTGCTGGCCGACGAACCCACCGGCAACCTTGACCGTGCCAGCGCCCACGCCCTTTTCGAGTTAATGCAGGAACTCAACACGCGCCTCAACACCAGCTTGATCGTGGTCACCCACGACCTCGAGCTGGCAAACAAGATGCAGCGTCAGCTAAGGCTGGTGGATGGGGTATTGCATGCGGCTTGAGTAATCCTGTAAAAAGCAGTTGGCCACAGAGAACACAGAGTTCACAGAGGAAATGGGGTAGGCAGGGATGGGCGGCTTGTCGCCCAACTCGCAAAAACAGGTGGTTGATACAAGAAACTGGCTCACCATCCGGGTGGGCGGAAGAAAAGGGCCAAACCACCATCCTCTCTGTGTGCTCTGTGAACTCTGTGGCTTGAATTGCGGTTTTTAGGATAATTCGTGCGTTAGTAGATTGGCAACCGGACAAGTCATAATGTTTTTCCGCGCCGCGCCGCCCGCCTGCGCCATTCCCACACCACCGCCGCATACCACAGCACGCGCACGACAAAATAACCGGCGATGGCGAGGCTAAGGGCAAGCAGCGGCAGGCCGACTGCAAACGGTTTGCCCAATGATATGACCCAATCCGGCAAAACGGTATGCCAGTTGTTCCAGTTCATTTCCGGCAGCGCAAAATGGGCAGACGACAAGCCATCATGGTGGCCGGTGACGAACGCGCCGAGTTCATAAGCCAGCACATACAGTGGAACGATGGTAAACGGGTTGGTGTAGAGAGTGGTGAACACCGCCACCGGCAGGTTGACGCGGAACAGCACCGCCAGCAATGCGGCGCCTATCATCTGGAGCGGGCCGGGAATCAGGCCGCAAAACATGCCAATGGCAACACCGCCCGCCACCGAGCGGCGGTTGAGATGCCACAGGTTGTGGTGGTGCAGCAATGCGCCGAAGGGGCGTACCCAGCGGCTTTGCCTGATGGTTTCGTGGTCAGGTAAAAATTTCCTGAAATATTTTTTCGGCACAGAGCACTGCTTTCCGGCAAAATCAAAGCGGATAGATTACCTGATTGCGTTGAATATGCCAGCACCGCCAAAGAAAAAGTCACATATATGAGCCAGCCAGTACCCGATCAATCCGATTTGCGCGGCCTGTCACAGGCCGAGGCGCAGGCTCGGCTGCGTGCGGAAGGGCCGAACGAGCTGCCCGCAACCGGACAACGCAACATTCAGGCAATCGCGCTGGAGGTGCTGCGCGAACCGATGTTTCTGCTGCTGGTGGCGGCGGGCGCAATTTACCTGTTGCTCGGCGATGTCGGCGATGCGCTGATGCTGCTGGGCTTTGTGTTCGTGGTGATGGGCATCACCATCTATCAGGAATACAAGACGGAACGGGTGCTGGAGGCGTTGCGCGACCTGACCAGCCCGCGCGCGCTGGTGCTGCGCGATGGCGCCGAGCAGCGTATTGCCGGGCGCGAAGTGGTGCGCGGCGACATCCTGATCCTGGCCGAAGGCGACCGCGTCCCGGCGGACGCCGTGCTGATTTCCTGCAACGACTTTGCGGCGGACGAATCGCTGCTCACCGGCGAATCGGCGGCGGTGCGCAAAATTGGCAACCCGGAAGCCCACGAATTGCAACCACCTGGCGGCGATGATTTGCCGTTTGTGTATTCCGGCACGCTGGTAGTGCAGGGGCGCGGCATGGCGCGTGTGCTGGCGACCGGGGCGCACACCGAAATCGGCAAGATCGGCAAGGCCTTGCAGGAATTGGGTACCGAAGCAACACCGCTGCAGAAGGAAATCGGCAGGCTGGTACGCAAGCTCGCCATCATCGGCGTGCTGTTGAGCCTGCTGCTGCTGGTGATCTATGGCCTCACCCGTGGCGATTGGCTGCACGGGCTGCTGTCCGGCATCACGCTGGCGATGACCATCCTGCCGGAAGAATACCCGGTGATCCTGACGGTATTCATGGCGATGGGGGCCTGGCGCATTTCCAAACATAAAGTGCTGACCCGCCGCGTGCCCACCGTGGAGGCGCTGGGTTCGGCCACGGTGTTGTGCGTGGACAAGACCGGCACGCTCACGCAGAACCGCATGGCGGTGCAGCAACTGATGCTACCTCCCCTTCCCCCTTGCAGGGGGAAGGTTGGGATGGGGGTAGAACAGTATCGCGATAACGTTTCTACCCCCTCTGATGGAACTACTAGCCATCTGACTAGGCTGTCCAACAACGACAGCCAAGTCATTGGTTACCTAACCCTCCCCCTGCAAGGGGGAGGGAATGCATCTTCTAACGAGCAGGTCGCTGGCATAGACAGATCCTGCAGTTGGCCTGGCTCAACAGCATCGTTCGTCACCGACGACTCTTCTGCTCCGCTGCCCGAGGCATTTCACGAACTGGTCGAGTTCGGCATTCTGTCCAGCGAGACCGAGCCGTTCGACCCGATGGAAAAAGCCATCCACGCACTCGGCGCACAGTATCTGGCCGATACCGAACATCTGCACCGCGACTGGGTGCTGGCGCATGAATATTCGCTGTCACCGGAGTTGCTCGCGCTTTCGCATGTGTGGAAAGCGCGCGAGCGCGAGGAATACGTGGTGGCGGCCAAGGGCGCGCCGGAAGCGGTAGCCGACCTATGCCATGTGGATGAACAACAACTAGCAAAACTGTCCGAACAGGTGAATACCCTCGCCGCGCAGGGCATGCGCGTGCTTGGCGTGGCCAAAGCCAGCCATAGCGGCAGTGTGTGGCCGGACATCCAGCATGATTTCGATTTCGAATTTCTCGGCCTGATCGGCTTGGCCGACCCGGTGCGCCCCACCGTCAAAACGGCGCTCAAGGAATGCGCGGCGGCAGGCATCCGCGTGGTGATGATTACCGGTGATTATCCCGCTACGGCGGCGGCGATTGCGCAACAGATCGGCCTGAACGCGGGCAGCGGCGGAATCGTCAGCGGGCCGGAGTTCAGCCAGATGGATGACGCAACATTGCGCGAGCGCATCCGCAACAGCAACATCTTTGCGCGCATGGTGCCGGAACAGAAATTGCGGCTGGTGAACGCGCTCAAGGCCAACGGCGAAGTGGTGGCGATGACCGGCGACGGTGTAAACGATGCTCCTGCGCTGAAAGCCGCGCACATCGGCATCGCCATGGGAGCGCACGGCACCGATGTGGCGCGCGAGGCGGCCGCGCTGGTGTTGCTGGACGACGACTTCGCCACCATCGTGCGCGCGGTGCGCCTGGGACGCGGCATCTTCGACAACCTGCGCAAGGCGATGGCCTACATCTTCGCCGTACACATCCCCATCGCCGGCTTGTCGCTTATCCCGTTGCTGCTTGGCTGGCCGCCGGTATTCGCGCCGGTGCATATCGTGTTTCTGGAAATGATTATCAACCCCGCCTGCTCCATCGCCTTCGAGGCCGAACCGGCGGAACGCGGTGTGATGCAACGCCCGCCGCGCAATGCGCAGGAGCCGCTGTTCGGAAAATACATCTTCCTGCTCAGCCTGCTGCAAGGCGTGTTCGTGCTGCTGACCACGCTTGCGGTGCTGGGCTACGCGCTGAGCCACGGCGCATCGGAAACAGAAGCGCGCGCGCTGACTTTTTCCACGCTGGTCATCGGCAACCTCGGGCTGATCCTGGTCAACCGCTCCTGGCAGTACACCATCCTGCGCACGTTCAACAGTCACAACCCTGCGCTATGGTGGGTGACGGGGGGTGCATTCGGTTTCCTCCTGCTGGCACTGACCCTGCCCTTCCTGCGCGAGGTGTTCCACTTCGCCCCGGTCACACCTTTTCAATTCGTGCTGTCTCTCGCTGCCGGGCTGTGCAGCGTGCTCTGGTTCGAGATGTACAAGCTCTTCCGGCGGCACTGAGGAAGCCATGCGCAGCCTCATTCTGTCATTTGTATTTGGCGTATGGCTGCTGCAACAACAAGCGGTTTTGCCCGACCTCAAATGGGCATGGCTGCTTGTCATGTTCATCCCTGCCCTGCTGTTGCCACACCGCACATGGCGGCAACGCGTGGCACGCCTCGCTCTACTCATCACCCTCGCCTGCTCGCTCGGCTTCTTCTATGCCGCATTCTTTGCACAGCAGCGGCTATCCCACTCCCTGTCCGCAGAGTGGCAAGGCGAAGACATAGCGGTGGTTGGCGTGGTGGCGGAACTGCCCAAACAGCATGAGCGCGGGCTGCGTTTTGCATTCGATGTGGAACAGGTGCTCACCCCGCACGCCACCCTTCCGCCGCACATCCTGCTTGCCACTTATGATGACGACCAGGACGAGCCGCTCATCCTGCACGCGGGCGAACGCTGGCAACTCACGGTGCGCCTGAAGCAACCGCATGGCAGCAGCAATCCGCACGGTTTCGATTTTGAGGCATGGATGCTGGAGCAGAATCTGCGCGCCAACGGCTATGTGCACCCCAAAGGGCAAAATACGCGACTGGATGCGCTGGTAATAACACCGTCCTACCTGATCGAACATTTGCGCGAAGCCGTGCGTGAGCATTTCCAAAAGACGCTGGGTGATGCGCCTTATACTGGGGTGCTAACCGCTCTCGCCGTCGGCGACCAGAGCAGCATCCCGGATGCGCAGTGGAAGGTGTTCACGCGCACCGGAGTCAACCATCTGATGAGCATTTCCGGCCTGCACATCACCATGCTGGCCGGGCTGGCTTTTGCCCTCACTTACGCGCTGTGGCGGCGCAGTGTGCGGCTTACCTTGCGGCTGCCCGCACGCAAGGCCGCAGCCGTGGCGGGACTGCTGGTGGCGCTGGCTTACACGCTGCTGTCCGGCTTTTCCGTGCCGGCGCAACGCACGGTGTACATGCTGACGGTGATTGCCGCCGCACTGTGGCTATCGCGCACTGTCGCCGCGTCGCAAATCCTCGCTGCCGCCCTGCTGGCGGTGCTGCTGCTCGACCCGTGGGCGGTGCTATCGCCGGGGTTCTGGCTGTCGTTCGGCGCGGTGGCACTGATCTTTTATGTGACCGCACACCGCCTGGGGCGCATTCATTGGCTGGTGGAATATGGGCGCGTGCAGTGGGCAATGATGATCGGCTTGATCCCGCCGCTGCTGGCGCTGTTCCAGCAGGTGTCATTGGTGTCGCCCATCGCCAATGCCTTCGCTATTCCGCTGGTGAGCTTCGTGGTGGTGCCGCTCACCCTGCTCGGGGCGCTGCTGCCTTTTCACTGGCTTCTGGCGCTGGCGCATCAGGCCATGAGTGCATGCATGGCTGCACTGGAATGGCTGAACAGCCTGCCGGATGCGGTGTGGACGCAACATGCGCCGCCCGCCTGGAGCGTCACCTTGGGCATGGCGGGTGCGCTGTGGTGCCTGCTGCCGCGCGGCTTTCCGGCGCGCTGGCTGGGGTTGCTGATGCTGCTGCCGATGTTTCTGGTGTTGCCTGCCGCGCCGCCGGATGGCGTGCTGCGCCTTATCATCTTCGATGTCGGGCAAGGCCTGGCAGTCGCCGCGCAAACGCACAATCATGTGCTGCTCTACGACACCGGCCCCGATTTCAGCGGCGAAGCCGACAGCGGCAACCGCATCCTGATTCCCTCATTGCGTGCGATGGGCATCGCGCAACTCGACGGCCTGATGCTCACGCACGACGACACCGACCACACCGGCGGCGCGCTTTCCGTAATGCAGGCCATGCCGATCAATTGGCTGTCTTCTTCACTGCCCGGGCAGAGTCCCATTCTGCAGCAGGCATATAATTTGCGACGTTGCACCGATGGCCAGAACTGGGACTGGGATGGCGTGCATTTCGAACTGCTGCACCCGTCACGCGAAAGCTATGCACAGGAAAAAATCCGCAAAAACAACCGCGGTTGCGTGCTGCGCATCAGCATCGGCAAGCAACACATATTGCTGGCTACGGACATCGAGAAGGAATCCGAACAGCGGCTGCTCAAGGAACACGCCGACAAACTGCTTGCCACGCTGCTGGTGGTGCCGCACCACGGCAGCAAGACCTCCTCCGTGCAATCCTTCGTGGAAGCGGTGCATCCGCGCTATGCCGTGTTCACTGTGGGTTACCGCAATCGCTTTGGCCATCCCAAGGAAGAAGTGGTCGAACGTTATCGCGCAGCAGGCAGCGAATTGCTGCGCTCGGATGAGGACGGCGCGATCCTGGTGCAAATGGATGCGCAGGATTTCGCCATTGAGCGTTATCGCAAGACCCATGCGCGGTATTGGCAGCAGTCCGGCGCTGTAGCAAAGACGATAAACGCCGCAGAAACTCCTGATTAACCCCGTCTGCTAACGGGTGACCTGAATAGTTGACCTGATCGCAATTCTTCACTGTCCGCTTTCAGGAAGGCTATTCCAAAGACCGAAGTTCAGCTCGGTGCCAAAAAGGAGATGCTCAGCACTGCCCTCTGAATGACCGGTTCACCACTCAACCAGGCGAAAAGCTGGTAGCATGAAAATCACCCATTGGAAGGCGAGAAACCGAGGGAACCTCAACCAGGAAAGCCGTTGGTTATTCGCCGGT
>JACREC010000108.1 GCA_016218445.1 Nitrosomonadales bacterium | reverse complement strand
GTGCTGGCGGAAATCCTGTGGGCGGCGAGCAAGAGCCTGCTGTCCGGCGCGGCTGTGCTGCTGGTGATCTGGCTGCTGGGCTTGTCGCACTCGCCGCTGACCTTATGGCTGATCCCGCTGGCGCTGCTGGTCGGGCTGTGCTTCGCCGCTATCGGCCTGATCATGACCGCGCTGGCGCCGAGTTCCGATTTTTTCATGTACTACTTCACGCTGGTGATCACCCCCATGATGTTATTATGCGGCGTGTTTTTTCCGGTCACGCAACTGCCGCCGATGTGGCAAACCGTGTCGGCCATGTTGCCGCTGACGCATGCGGTGGACATCGCCCGACCCCTGATGAATGGCGCGTTGCCGCCCGGTGTGTTGCTGCATGTCGGGGTATTGTCCGGATATGCCTTGCTTGGATTTTATGTGTCGCTAGTATTATTCCGGCGGCGGCTGTCGCAATAAACAATGGCGTATTCGTCACACCGGCGGTGTCAATTCCACATCCGCTTTAGCGGGTAGTGGATTGCCTACCTTTGGTGAAGGCCGGTGTCCAGTTGATAAAAGCGCTGGATTCCAGCCTCCGCCGGAATGACAAATTCTGGTTTGTTATGGGAAATAAATCATGTTATGGGTTAAAGCATTTCACATCATTTTCGTCACCAGCTGGTTCGCCGGCCTGTTCTACCTGCCGCGCATTTTTGTGAATCTGGCGATGGCCCGGGAAGATGCCGAGCGCGAACGGCTGCTGCTGATGTCGCACAAGCTGTATCGTTTCGTGACCCCCATCGCGGCATTGGCGCTGCTGTTCGGCCTCTGGCTGTGGCTGGGTTACGGCATTACCGGCGTGTGGCTGCACATCAAGTTGCTGCTGGTGGTTATTCTTGTCGGCTACCATTTTTATTGCGGGCGCTTGCTCAGCATGTTCAAGCAAGGGCGCAACACCCACAGCCATGTGTGGTACCGCTGGTTCAACGAGATTCCCGTTTTGCTGCTGATGGCCGTGGTGATCCTGGTGACGGTCAAACCGCTGTGAGTGAAGTTTTCTTTGCGTCCTGCCCGCGCGGACTGGAAGCTGTGCTGGGCAACGAACTGGCCGCGCTTGGCGCACAGGGGGTGAGCACCACCGACGGCGGCGTGCATTTTTCCGGCGACTGGGTGCTGGGCTACCGCGTCAACCTGCACAGCCGCATCGCAAGCCGCATATTGTGGCGCGTGGCGGTGGCCGATTACCGCAGTGAGCAGGATATTTACGGTACCGTGCATGCCTTGCCGTGGGGCGACTGGTTCGACGTGTCGCGCACCATCCGCGTCAACGTGGCGGCAATCAAATGCCCGCTGAAAAGCCTGGATTTCGCCACGCTGAGAATCAAGGATGCGGTATGCGACAAGTTTCGCGCCCTCTGCGGCGAACGTCCCAATGTGGACACCCATGCGCCGGACATCCGCATCCACGCTTTTCTCGAGCACAGCCGCATGACGCTGTATGTGGACACCTCCGGCGATGCGCTGTTCAAGCGCGGGGTGCGCCAGCACACCAACATCGCGCCGCTGCGCGAAAACCTGGCGGCGGGCATCTTGTCTCTGGCGGGCTGGCAGCCCGGCACCCCGCTGCTCGACCCGATGTGCGGCAGCGGCACCTTCCTGATCGAGGCGGTGCAAATGTCGCTCAACATCGCTTCCGGAGTCGGCCGCGGTTTTGCCTTCGAGAAGCTTAAAAATTTCGACGCCGCCGCGTGGCAGAAAATTCGTGCAGAAGCGCAGGCGGCGCAGAAGCCGGTGACGGTATTGCCGATTTACGGCAGCGATTTATACGGCGATGAACTCAAGGCCGCGCGCCTCAACCTGGAGGATGCCGGGCTGCTTGAAGCGGTATCGCTCAAGCAGGCCAACGTGCTGGAGATCACCGCGCCTGCCGATCACGGCGTGCTGGTGGCGAACCTGCCCTACGGCGAACGCATGGGTGAACTGGACGAATTGGCCGCGCTATACCCGAAACTGGGTGATGCGCTGAAAAAAAAATTCGGCGGCTGGACAGCTTACCTGCTCACCTCCGACAAAGCCATCCTGAAGCTGATGCGCCTGTCCCCATCAAAGCGCACCCCGTTGTTCAACGGCACCATCGAATGCCGCCTGCTGGAATATAAAATCGTGGCAGGGAGCAACCGGCCGAAGTGAGGCAGGGCTGCAGGGTGGACACTCCGCGCCCACGCGCTGGCTAAAGACACCTCCCGCCGTGAGCGGGAGGTAAGGGGAACAGAACCTATGGCAGGTTGGGCTCAGAAATCTGATTGAGGGATTTATCGGTAAGTGTTTCCATGAAAGCTGCCAAATCGGCCTTTTCTTTGTCATTCAATTTGAGCGGCATAATCAGCGGGTCTTGGTTCTTGTCCTGTGGGTTACCGCCCTTGTTGTAGTGCTCGATTACCTGGCTCATCCTGCTGAACGCGCCATCATGCATGAAGTAGGCGAAGCTGGCCGAGTTGTACAGGATTGGCGTCTTGAACTTACCTTTGTCAGCCACATCCTTGGTAACTTCATAACGGCCCAGGTCCTCCTTCAGCGGGCCTGCCTGTGGAGTGCCAATATTGTGGAACAGGTTGTCCGTTAGTGTGGGTGGAACATGGCAGGTAATGCATAATGCCTTGCCGCGAAATAATTCGAAGCCGCGCTTTGCGGAAGCACTAATGGCCTTGCTGTTACCACTGACATAGCTCTGGAATGGTGCCTTGCGGGAAACCAGTGTTCGCTCGTAAGCAGCAATAGCCTTGGCCACCGTCTCAGGCGTTGCATCGCTGCCAAACACGCTGTTGAATTGCTTCTTGTAGGCGGGAACCGCATTCAACTTGGCGACCACCTCGTCCATCGTCGTACCCATTTCGCCGGGTGCAGTGATTGGACCCATGTGGCCGGGCAGAGCGCCTGTTTGCTCTTCCAGTGAGGCGGCGCGTCCATCCCAGAACAGCGAAGTATAGTAGCCGGCATTGTCCCAGCTCGGTGCCCAGCGGCCGAGTTCGCCGCCATGTCCAAATGCACGTGGTGTCGGGCCGGCGCCGCCAGCAGCGAACAGGTGGCAGTTCGCACAACTCATGGAGTCATTTTTCGAGAGGCGAATGTCAAAGATAAGTTGCTTGCCTAGTGCGGCCTTGGCTTCGCTTTGCGGATTGTCCTTGGGTGCCATAATTGGCGGCAATTCCCAGTTGGATAAATCTTCTTTGGCATAGGCTGGCAATGCAGCTCCCAGCACAACCAACGGCAGAACGAGATGCAGGATTAGTTGTTGTGGCTTGGACGACATGATGGCTCCTGTATGATATTCCGGCTTGCTGCCCGTGCCGGATCTACGGGAAAAGTAAAGTGTAAACTGCTTGCGCCAATCAAGTTATTTTCAGGTTATCAATCCCTGACATCACATCCCTATCCTTGGATTTCTGGCTATTCAGCTTGATGTTCAGGCGCAGATCGTTGAGCGAGTCCGCATTTTTCAGCGCTTCCTCGTAACTGATTTGATCTTTTTCGTACAGGTCGAACAGCGCCTGATCGAAGGTCTGCATGCCGATCTCGCGCGACTTTGCCATGACTTCCTTGATTGCGTGCACCTCGCCCTTGAAGATCAGGTCGGCGATCAACGGCGAATTGAGCAGGATTTCAAATGCTGCCGCGCGACCGGTTCCGTTCTTGTTTGGGATCAGGCGCTGCGAAATGAGGGCCTTGGTGTTAAGCGACAAATCCATCAATAACTGTGCGCGGCGTTCCTCCGGAAAGAAGTTGATGATGCGGTCGAGCGCCTGGTTGGCGCTGTTGGCGTGCAGGGTGGCCAGGCACAGGTGGCCGGTTTCGGCAAACGCCACGGCATGCTCCATGGTTTCGCGGTCGCGGATTTCGCCGATGAGAATGACGTCCGGCGCTTGGCGCAGGGTGTTCTTCAGCGCGGCCTCCCATGAATCGGTGTCCACCCCGACCTCACGATGGGTGACAATGCAGTTAATGTGCTCATGCACATACTCCACCGGGTCTTCGATGGTAATGATATGGCCGTAGCTGTTTTTATTGCGGAAGCCAATCATGGCTGCCAGGGTGGTGGACTTGCCGGATCCGGTGCCGCCGACCAGAATGACCAGCCCGCGCTTGGTCATTACCACATCCTTCAATACGGGGGGCAGCCCCATCTCTTCGAAATCCGGAATCTTGGTGGTGATAGTGCGCAGCACCATGCCGACGCGCTGCTGCTGCAAGAACACATTGACGCGGAAGCGCCCGATGCCGGGCGGGCTGATGGCGAAGTTGCATTCGTGCGTGGCCTCAAATGCGGCTGCCTGCTTGTCGTTCATGATGCTGCGCGCCAGTTCCTGCGTGTGCTGCGCAGTCAACGCCTGCGGGGAAACCGCCGTCATCTTGCCATCCACCTTGAACGCGGGCGGGAATCCGGCGGTAATAAACATGTCCGACGCTTTTTTGCTGAGCATTCCGCGCAGCAGATTGTGTATCAGTTCGGTGGCCTGTGCTCTTTCCATATTAAACTCCCCTTATCCCGGAATTGATTAGTTGCCCGGGAATAAATCCTTGTTCATCGCTTTGCTGCGCGCTTCCGAAGCAGAAACAGTATTGGACTTGACCAGATTTTGCAGGCACTGATCCAGTGTCTGCATCCCGATATTCCCGCCGGTCTGGATGGCGGAATACATCTGCGGCACTTTGGCTTCGCGGATCAGGTTGCGGATGGCAGGTGTGCAAATCATGATTTCATGGGCCGCCACACGGCTGGCTCCGTCCTTGGTCTTGAGCAGGGTTTGCGAGATCACTGCGCGCAACGACTCCGACAGCATGGCGCGCACCATTTCCTTCTCGTCGGCGGGGAACACGTCAATGATACGGTCGATGGTTTTGGCCGCCGAACTGGTGTGCAGTGTGCCGAACACCAGGTGCCCGGTTTCCGCCGCAGACATCGCCAGGCGTATGGTTTCCAGATCGCGCATTTCGCCCACCAGGATTATGTCCGGATCTTCACGCAGGGCGCTGCGCAAGGCATTCTGGAACGACAGGGTGTGCGGGCCGACTTCACGCTGGTTGATCAGGCATTTCTTGCTTTCATGCACGAATTCGATCGGGTCTTCCACCGTCAGGATGTGGCCCATTTCGTTTTCGTTGCGATGGTTGACCATCGCCGCAAGGGTGGTGGATTTGCCGGAGCCGGTAGGCCCCGTCACCAGCACCATGCCGCGCGGGAAATCGGAGATGGACTCGAAAATTTTCGGGCACTTCAGGTCTGCCAGCGACATTATCTTGGATGGAATGGTGCGCATCACCGCGCCCGCACCGCGGTTATGCACAAAGGCATTGACGCGGAAACGTGCGAGTCCGGGAACCTCGAAGGAGAAGTCGATCTCCTTGTTCTCCTCGTATATTTTGCGCTGCCCGTCGTTCATGATGTCGTACACCAGGGCATGCACTTCTTTATGTTCCATTGCCGGCAGGTTGATCCTGTGTATGTCACCATGTACGCGGATCATCGGCGGCAAGCCGGCGGAAAGATGCAGGTCGGACGCCTTGTTTTTGACGCCAAAGGCAAGCAGTTCAGTAATATCCATTATAATCCTCGCTGGTTCGCAGGCCGCACAACGGCGCGGCTGCCCTGCATGATTTACAACCGGGCATGATGCACAACGCCATGATTCAACAACGCACCGATTATGACCGTAATTGCTTCCAACTTGCAAGCCGTTAACCGTGCCATCGCACAGGCTGCGCGCACGGCGCAACGGCGCGCGGAAGAGGTTACGCTGCTAGCGGTGAGCAAGACCTTTCCCGCCACCGCAGTGCGCGCGGCGTACCAGGCCGGACAGCGCGCCTTCGGCGAGAGCTATGTGCAGGAAGCACAGGGTAAAATCGAAGCGCTGCGCGACCTTCCACTGGAATGGCATTTTATCGGGCCCATCCAGAGCAACAAGACGCGCGCCATTGCGGAAATTTTTGCCTGGGTGCATGGCGTGGACAGATTGAAAATTGCCGAGCGCCTGTCCGCGCAGCGCCCGCAAAACTTGCCGCCACTCAATGTATGCCTGCAGGTTAATGTAAGCGCCGAAGGCAGCAAGGGCGGCGTGGCTCCGGATCAGGTGGCCGGTCTGGCGCAGGCAGTGGCGCGCCTGCCGCATCTCAGGCTGCGCGGGCTGATGGCCATTCCCGCCCCTGCAGAGGGATTGGCCGGGCAGCGCAAACCGTTCGCCCACCTGCGCGAACTCATGCGGCAACTTAACGCGCAGGGATTGGCGCTCGACACTTTGTCCATGGGCATGTCGTACGACCTTGAAGCGGCAGTGCTGGAAGGGGCGACCATCGTGCGCATCGGCACGGCGATCTTTGGACAAAGAAACTACGGAGAAAATAAATGAACATCTGTTTCATCGGCGGCGGCAACATGGCGAGTGCGCTCATCGGCGGCTTGCTCAAGCGTGACTTTATGGCGGCGCAACTGCGCGTGGTGGAAATCAATGCCGACAACCGCGTGCGGCTGCAAAACGAATTCGGCGTGCAGGCCACGGCGGAGCCGTCGGTGGGCGTGGCGGGCAGCGATATCATCGTGCTGGCGGTCAAGCCGCAGCAGTTGCGCGAAGCTGCAACGCAGCTTGCGCCGTTGTTGTCCGGGCAATTGCTGATCTCCATCGCGGCGGGTATCCGCGCCGCCGATCTGGCACGCTGGACGGGATCGCAAAAAGTGGTGCGTGCCATGCCGAACACGCCGGCACTGATTCAGTGCGGCGTGACCGGCTTATACGCGTTGCCGGCGGTGAGCAAGGCGCAATGCGGCGCAGCGCAAATCATCCTCGCTGCCGTGGGCAGCACGCTGTGGCTGGAAGACGAGGCGATGATGGATGCGGTCACCGCCGTCTCCGGCAGCGGCCCGGCCTATGTGTTTTATTTCATCGAAGCCATGCAGCAGGCTGCGCGTGAGCTGGGCTTTAACGCTGAAGATGCACGCCGCCTGACCATTGACACCTTCCTCGGCGCGGCCAGGCTGGCCGATGCCGGTGAGGATGACGTAAGTGTGTTGCGCGCGCGCGTCACCTCCAAAAACGGCACCACCGAGCGCGCCCTGCTCAGGATGGAAGCCAATAACGTGAAGCAGTATATCGTTGCTGCGGTGCATGCCGCCGCCACGCGAGCCAGAGAGATGGGCGACGAATTGGGCGGTGCAAACTGATATGTTGAACGAAGCCTTATTGTTTTTGCTCGACGTACTGCTGCAGCCGTTTGCCGCCTTGCTGCTGTTGCGTTTCCACCTGCAATGGCTGCGTGCGCCAATGCGCAATCCGCTGGGCGAACTCATCATGGCGCTCACCAATTTTCTGGTGCTGCGTGTGCGCCGGTTTATTCCCGCCGTGCGGGGTTTCGATACCGCCACTCTCCTGCTGGCGTTCGTGGCGGAGGCGATATATCTTACCGCCGTGCTGTGGGCGCAAGGCTTTCCGTTCATCACTTTCCCATTACCCGGGTTGCTCGCCTGGACATTGGTCAAGCTGCTCAAAATCAGCCTGTATTTGCTCATGGCGGCGCTGTTCGCCGAGGCGCTGTTGTCGTGGATCAACCCGCACACCCCGCTGGCAGGGCTGCTGGCTGCGGTGACGCGGCCTTTCCTCATGCCGCTGCGGCGGCGCATCCCGCTGGTCGGCAACATAGACCTCACCTTGCTGGTGCTGCTCATCGTGTGCCAGCTCATCCTCATTGTGCCGCTGGGCTGGCTGGAGAACCTGGCCCGTCAGGCTGTCCTGACATGAATGAGTGGTGTCGCCGCGAAGGAGACACCATCACGCTGGTGCTGCATGTGCAGCCCGGCGCCAAGCATAGCGAAGTGGCCGGATTGCATGGCGAAGCGTTGAAAATCCGCCTCGCCGCCCCGCCTATCGAGGGGCGCGCCAACGAAGCGCTGCTGCGCTTCATCGCGGAGCGCTTTAATGTTCCGCTGCGCAATGTCGAACTCAAACAGGGTGCGCAGTCGCGCCGTAAGCGGGTGGAGGTACATGGCAGCGCAGTGGCGCCGGAAAGTTTATTAGGCTAGAGCTACAGCACGCAGGTAGATGTTCCACGCACGGTAGAGGTTGGTCAGCAACAGTATGCCGCCAAGCAGCAGTGCGCAGCCCGCCGCATAGACCCACGGCATGGGCCACATCGCGCTGGCGAGGCAAAGCGGCAGGCTGGCAAGGTGGATGCGCCAGTGCCGGCGTGCGGTGCGATCCGGGATGATGTCTTTCATGTGAGGTGCTTTTCCGGGAGGCAGTTTGCCTTGCAGGTGGTACCAGATCAGGAACGAGGTGATTTTGTACAGCATGCCATGTATCACCGACAGGACGAATCCGATGATGAACAGCATGCCCAGCGCCAACGCATAGAACGTGCTGTCAGCCAGTGTAGCGCTGGCCTGTCCGGCAAGCCACAACATGGCCGCTGTGAGCAGGCTGAACAGGCTGGTGCGCCAGAATTGCAGCATGATGTCCGGCACCTTCCGCCGCCGTTTCTGCTGCAGGCGCAGCGTGATGACGGCAAAGGTGGTGATGCATGCAGCCAGTCCCCATGCGGCGGCAATGGCCAGCCAACTGGCGGCAGGCTCCGGCAGCAGCAGGTGACATGACCACACCAACATCAATACGAACAGCGTGTTGCCCAGCCAGCGCGTGACAGCACGCGGATAGGGTTGTGTGAGCTGAAACATCGGCACCACCTGATAGGCCACGCCAATCACCAGCAGCGTTGTCCAGCCGAGCAATCCCCAGCCCACGTGCAGCGCGACCAGCGGCAGCATGGGTAAATCCAGCAGGCCGGTTATGCCTGCAGCCAGCGCCAATCCCAGTCCAACCGCGAGCGATAATGCAGCCAGTGCCAGCAGCATGGCATGTGTGCTGGCATTGCGTGCCGGTGCGCGCGCAAGGCTGTAAATGGCGATGGCGAGAAATACCGCAAATGCGCAGGCGAGCAGCGGGATGGCGAGCGTGACCAACACTGCCATGAAAAAATACAACCCGCCACCCAGCAACAAGGTGCCGGCAAACAGCGGCAGATGAATGGCCCATGCCACCAGGCGCGGTCGAGGCACTTGCGCGCCGGCGAGCACCGGCAGCAGTTGCAGCACGGCGCCACTCATCACCATGCTCATGAAACCCAGGGTGAGCAGATGGGTAATGCCGAGCAGGGGCTGGCTCCAACGCGATTCCAGCGCGGCAGGGCCTGCGGCCAGCAGGGCGAGTGCGGCGAGCAGCAGGAACAGCGGTGCGCTGAGAATGAAACGGAATGGCACCGAGATGGGCGGCGCTTGTTTCAGTGACAGGCCGGCCATGCTCATGGCCGGATCAGGATCTCATAGCTGCCGTCGGTCAGTGAGGTGGTGCGGTAGGTGAAGCCGCGTTCGCGCAACATGGCGTAGAGCGGAAAGGGTTCGCGGTGCAGCAGCATGCGTAACTGTTCGCCCGGCTTGAGCACGGCAAGTGCGGCAAGCGCCTGCTGCATCGGCTCGGGCGGCTCGAGGTCGCGCGCATCCAGCTCGATCGTGGGTTTTGCGGGTTCTGCCGTCATGCTATGGCGTTATGGCAGCGCTTCCATCTGCCGGATGATGTCTTCGCGGTCACCCAGCGTGCGGTCCGCCATCTGGTAGAGCATTTGCTCTTCCTTGAAGTTGTGCTGTTGCATCAGCACCAGCAGGGTTTCCGCCAGCCCGGCGTAGGTGCTGGTGTCTTTCGCGTCGAGTGCGGCCTGCATCTCCGCAAACAGCTCGCGCATCTGTTCATGTTCCATGCGCATCACGCTGGTGGGTCCCATGCTGCTGCCGGTAGCATGCTCGAAGGCGGGGAACATGATGGTTTCTTCCTTGGACAGATGATGCAGCATCCCCTGGTGAAAGGCAGCGAACCCGGCCAGCGCGGCGGCCAGGTCATCCGCTGCCGCCGCCGCTTCCGCATCGGCGAACATGTCATCACAGTGCCGGTGCTCTGCGGACAGGTATTCGGTGATGGTTTGCATAACAGTGTTCCTTCTTGTTGGCTCGGATTATCGTGGTACAAGGGTCACCAGCGCGGGATCGTCAAAGTGATCGACCAGGATGCGCCGCACCCTGTCCTGCCACAGCGCCGCAAAAGCGGCTTGATCTTCCGCGCTGGCGCGCTGGGCGAGCAGTCCTTGCAGCAGCGAAAACATGCTCTCGTCGGGCGGCACTTGCTCCGGGTGGTAGTCTGCCTCCACCGCACATAGCCGGTCAATCCGTTCAAAGCGGATCATGCCGTCAATCCCGGCATTGAATGACAGCAGTCCGCTACGTTTGAATTTTCCCGCCAAGCCCTTGAAGCCGCCATCCCCGGCCGCCCCGGTGATCTGGCTGACCACATTGGCGATGACGCCGGTTACTCCGCTGACCTGGTCATCGCGAAACGCCACCCGGATGTTGCCGCGGGTGGGAGTGTCCCCGCCGTACAGGGATGCCAGCGCCTTGAGCGTCATCAGATAGGCGCCAGCTACCGTGGGGCAGGAATGCCCCGCCAGTTTTACCGCATCAAGATAACCGTATTCCAGCAGGCCGTCCGTGCTTGCTCCCAGCAGTTCGGCCAGGGGGTCATGCAGCATGATTGTGGGTACCGAATTATAAAAAGCCGGGTATGGCATGGCGGTTTGCTCCAGTGGGCGATTTTTTTCCGGTGTTATTGACGCACGAAGTCGATCACAATCTGGCCGAGTTCGCGCACTAAATACTGGATGGTGACTTTTTCGCCATAACGCTGCTGCAATTGCGCCAGCAGGGGCAGGGGATCATGGTCATTGACGAAGCGCATGGTTTCGCCGCCTTGCAGTGCATCCAGCGCACCGAAGATGGCCGCGTGGCGGAAACGTTTGGCTATGCCGCGCGCGTCGAAGTTATAGATGGCGTCTGCTTGCAGATGCAGGTGGGGTTGGGACATGGTTTACTCCTTTTGGATTGGTTATTGGCTAGTGCCAGAGGCGAATTTTAATATAATGTATTTATAATGCAAGTTTTATAGTGCGTTATTTTTTGCAGGGTTAACCGCTTCTTGCAGCGGAGGGCAGGCTAATGGGCTTGCTCATCGACCTGTCGCGGGCCACCGCATCGGCCAGGGTGTATTTATCCATCACCTTCATAAAACCCATCTGCGCCTCGCGGAATATCGATTTCAGGTCACAGTTGCGGGTAATGACACAGCAGTTATTTGCATCGTTGAAGCATTCGGCAATGTTGAAGTTGGGTTCAGTGTTGCGTATCACGTCGCCCAGGATAATCTTTGATGGCGGGCGGGCCAGCCTCATGCCGCCATTCCTGCCGCGCATGGTCAAGATAAAGCCCTTGAGGGAGAGGTTGTGGATGACCTTGACCAGATGGTTTCGCGAAATGCCGTGGTACTCGGCAATTTCGGAAACCGTGGACAAGTCCTCGGTTTTTCTTGCCAGGTAGATCAATACCCGCAAGGAATAGTCAGTGTACTGGGTAAGCTGCATAACGTCGTTTTTCAGGCTGGTTAACAGAAAAAATTGGGGCGGTTACATGCTCCTAGTATAACCTGCAATTCCGCGCCTGAAAATTTGGCAATGCTGAGAAGGCGCAGAAATTCTTGTCGCTTTTTGCAGAAACAGGGGTATCGGACAATAAAAATTATTACGCTGCGTAACCAAAACGCAGGCGAAGGTGCCGCAAAGTTTTTGCTGAGATGTCAGTGCTATCTGGACGCAACCAGCCGGTGCAGGCGACTTCGGTGTATCGCTTTAAAATACGCAGCATCAGGATGTTCCGAGTTCCGGCAAAAAAGCGGGGGAATTAATAAATGGGATTACACTACATAAGGATGACATCGTACTGCTCCTGGTTGTACAGGGTCTCCACCTGCAGCGACACCGGCTTGCCGATGAAGTCGGAAAGCTGCGCCAGGCTTTGCGATTCTTCATCCAGGAACAGGTCAATGGCTTTTTGCGAAGCCATGATGCGGTATTCGCGCGCATTGAACTGGCGCGCTTCACGCACGATCTCGCGCAGGATTTCGTAGCACACGGTCTGTGCGGTTTTGACCTCGCCGCGCCCCTGGCAGGTGGGGCAGGATTCACACAGCACATGCGCCAGGCTTTCGCGTGTGCGCTTGCGCGTCATTTCGACAAGGCCCAGTGCGGAGAAACCGTTCACCGTGATGCGTGTGCGGTCGCGTGCCAGCGCTTTCCTGAATTCTTCCAGCACTGCGTTGCGGTGTTCCTGGCTATCCATGTCGATGAAATCGCAGATGATGATGCCGCCGAGGTTGCGCAAGCGTAACTGGCGTGCAATGGCATGAGCAGCCTCCAGATTGGTCTTGAAGATGGTGTCGTCGAAATTGCGCACGCCGACGAAACCTCCGGTGTTCACGTCAACGGTGGTCAGCGCCTCGGTCTGGTCGATGATGAGATAGCCGCCGGACTTAAGGTTCACGCGGCGCGACAGCGCACGCTCAATTTCCTCTTCCACGCCGTACAGATCAAACAGCGGGCGCTCACCGGTGTAATGTCCCAGCAGCGGGATTGCCCCGGCAATGTAGTCCTGCGCAAAGGCCGCCATGCGCTGGTAGGTTTCGCGTGAATCCACCAGGATGCGCGTGGTTTCTTCATTGACGAAATCGCGCAGCACGCGCAGGCTGATGTTGAGTTCCTGGTACAGCAACGAAGGGGCGGGCGAGATTCCTGCCTGTTCCTGCAGCTTGCGCCACAGCTTGTCGAGATATTCGATATCGGCGAGCAACTCCCTGTCGGACGCGGCTTCTGCCATGGTGCGGATGATGTAGCCGCCGCCATGGCCACCCGGCAGCAATTGCTGCAGCTTGTCGCGCAACAGCTCACGCTCCACTTCGCTTTCAATGCGCTGCGACACGCCGATGTGCGATTCCTGCGGCAGGTACACCAGCAGGCGGCCCGCAATGCTGATCTGGGTGGATAGCCTGGCGCCCTTGCTGCCGAGGGGATCCTTGATGACCTGTACCAGCAGGCTCTGCCCCTCGGACAGCACCTTTTCAATCGGCTTGGTGGCATCGCCGTTGTGGCGGTTTTCCCAGATGTCGGCGACGTGCAGGAAGGCGGAGCGCTCCAGCCCGATGTCAATGAAGGCGGACTGCATGCCGGGCAGTACGCGTTTCACGCGCCCGACATAGACATTGCTCACCATGCCAAGATGGCTGCCGCGTTCGATGTGCAGTTCCTGCACCACCCCTTGCTGCATCACGGCGACGCGGATTTCCTGCGGCGTGACGTTGATGAGGATTTCGTCGCTCATGGCGTGGGGTATTCGAAAGCACGCAACAGCTCGACGGTTTCGTACAGCGGCAGCCCCATCACGCCGGAATAGCTGCCTTCGATGCGTTGCACGAAGGCGGCGGCATGACCCTGGATGCCATAAGCGCCGGCCTTGTCATGCCCCTCATTGGTGAGCAGATAACGGTGGATGCGCTCCTCGCTTAATGTGGCAAAGGTGACGGTGGTGGCGCTCAGGCGAATTTCAATGCGCTCCTCGAAGGCAGCCGCCACCGCACTTAGCACCTGATGCTGGCGTCCGGAAAGCTGGCGCAACATGGCGGCGGCCTCTTCGCGATCACACGGCTTGCCGATGATCTTGCCATCCAGCGTCACCGTGGTGTCGGCAGCCAATACCAGGAAAGACGGCAGGTTTCGGAATTTCAGCGCATCCCAGCCAGCCCGCGCCTTGTCCCCGCAGATGCGTTTCACATATTCTTCCGGCAGTTCATCCGCGTGGGGAGCTTCGTCCGCATCCACCATGCGGCGCGTGTCGGAGCGCAACAGCAGCATCTCGAAATTGATCCCGATCTGCTTCAGCAATTCGCGGCGGCGCGGGCTTTGCGAGGCAAGGTAAATACGCGGCTTGATGATGCTCATAAGAACCTTCTATCCATAAAATTGTGCTGCGCTACTCACGATGGTAAGGGTGATTGTGCAACAGACTGTGCGCCCGATACAACTGCTCCGCCAGCAGCACGCGCACCATGCCGTGCGGCAGCGTCATTGCCGACAACGCCAATAGTTGTTGTGCTGAATTCTTCACCGACTCGTGCAACCCATCCGCGCCGCCGATGATGAAGGCCACATCGCGCCCGCCGCGCAGCCAGTCCTGCATCTGTTGCGCCAGTTGTCTGGTGGTCAGAGGGCTGCCATGTTCGTCCAGCGCGATGCGCAGCACATCCTGCGGCAGGGCGGCAAGTATGCGCTGCGCTTCCGCTTCCATGATCTGCACCACGTTCTTGCCCGTGGTGCGCGGCTCCGGCTTGATTTCCACCAGCTCGATCTTCGCCTCGCGCGGCATGCGCTTGGCATATTCGTTAAAACCCGCACTGATCCAGTCCGGCATTTTGTGGCCGACGGCGACGACCCGGAGCTTCATTCTGACAAGACCGGCAGCTTCATAATGTTTTGTGCGGGGCGTTACGCGGCAGGTGCTGCATGCTCCACAGCTCTTCCAGGTTGTAGTAAGCGCGCACCGCAGGCTGCATGATGTGCACCACCACTTCGCCAAGATCGATCAGTATCCACTCGCCGGTCTCTTCGCCCTCGCGGCCAAGAATTTCTTCGCCGCGCTCCTTGAGCTTGACCACCACGTTGTCGGCCAGCGCCTTGGTCTGGCGCGTGGACTGGGCGCTGGCGATCACCATGCGCTCGAACAGCGAGCTGAGTTTGCTGGTGTCGAGCACGGTGATGTCGTTGGCCTTGACGTCTTCCAGCGCGGCCACAACGGCCCGGGTTTTTTCTTCAATGTTCAGCATCGTATAGTTCATGGGTTTGAATGTAATCGGCTACTGCATCGGGCAGCAGGTAATGGATATTCCGGCCTCGCGCGTTGCGGGCGCGGATGCCGGTGGCGGAAATTTCCAGGGCGGGCATGTTCACCACCAGAATCGCCCCGGCAGGCGCGCCGTGCAACAGACGGGGCGATGGAGCGAGGCGCGCCTGGTACTCGGCGCGCAAGGTTGCATCGGCCTGGTTGATCGCATTGCCCAGCGGACGGCCATTGCTTGACGGACAGGCGGCGCGTTGCATGACCACGATGTGCGCCAGTTCGAATAATTTTTCCCACTTGTGCCAGGTGTGCAACATCAGGAATGCATCGCCGCCCATCAGCAGGCACAGCGGCTGTTGCGCACCAAGTTCGGCGCGCAGCGCAGTGAGGGTGTCCACCGTGTAACAGGGATCGGCGCGGTGAATTTCGCGTTCATCCAGAACGAATGCCGGATTGCCTTGCAGTGCCAGGCGCGTCATGTCCAGCCGCTGTTGCGCGCTGGCGTGCGGCGCATCGCGGTGCGGCGGCGTACCGCAGGGGATGAAGCGCACAGCGGCCAGATTGCACTGCTCCAGCCCCTCCTGCGCCAGACGCAGATGTCCGTTATGGATCGGGTCGAAGGTACCCCCCAGAATTCCAATCGGTGCAATGCTCACGGCTTACAGCGCCAGCCGGCGCACATCCGACAGCACTTGCGCCAGATAGGTGGTAAAGCGCACTCCCGCCGCGCCGTCAATCACGCGGTGATCGTACGACAACGATAGCGGCAGCAGCAGGCGCGGTTCGAATTTGCCGTCCTTCCACACCGGTTTCATGCTCGATCTGGACACGCCCAGAATCGCCACTTCCGGCGCGTTGATGATGGGCGTAAAAAACGAGCCGCCGATGCCGCCGAGGCTGGAAATGGTGAGGCAGCCGCCCTGCATCTCGGCAGCGGTGATTTTTTTCTCGCGCGCCCGTCCGCTTATTTCGGCCAGTTCCCTGGCCAGTTGCACGATGCCTTTCTGGTTCACGTCGCGCAGTACCGGCACCACCAGGCCTTCGGGCGTATCCACGGCCACGCCGATGTGGAAATATTTTTTCAGCACCAGGTTCTCGCCGCTTGCGTCCAGCGAAGCGTTAAAATCCGGGAATTGCTGCAAGGCCTCCACCACGGCCTTGAGCATGAAAGCCAGCGGGGTGATCTTGATCCCCTGCGCGGCGTATTCCGTGCCAAGCTGCTTGCGGAAGGCTTCCATCTCGGTGATGTCGGCCTCGTCGTGCTGGGTGATGTGCGGAATGGAAACCCAGTTGCGGTGCAGCCAGGCGCCGGAAAGTTTCTTGATGCGCGACAGCGGTTTGCTTTCCACCGCGCCGTACTTGGCGAAGTCCACCAGCGGCATCTCCGCTACCTGCAAGCCACCCGCGCCGCGCGGCAGGGCCAATGCGGCTTTAACGAAATTCTGCACGTCCTCCCTGGTGACGCGGCCTTTTTCGCCGCTGCCTCTTACCTGCGGCAGACTGACGCCCAGTTCGCGCGCGAAACGACGGACGGAGGGGCTGGCGTGGGCTAATGAGCTGGTAGCGGGTAGCTCGCGGCTTGTAGCTCGCGGAGGAGGCGCGGGGGTGGGAACTGTCGCTGGCGCCGGAGTGGAGGGTTGCGGCTGTAGAACGGTTTTCGTTGCCGGAGCGGGCACGGTAACTGCGACAGGAGCGATGGCGCTTGCCGCTGCTTCGCCGCTCGCCTCAATCAGCGCAACCAGCGCGCCTTCCGAAACCTTGTCACCCGCCTTCACCTTCATTTCTTTCACCACGCCGGAAAACGGCGAGGGCACGTCCATGGTGGCCTTGTCGGTTTCCAGCGTGAGCAGCGCATCCTCCGCCTTTACCGTGTCGCCCGCCTTGACCATCACCTCGATGATCTCCACGTCCTTGAAATTGCCGATGTCCGGCACCAGCACTTGTTTGATAGTGGTCACGTTAAACCGTCACTGGATTAGGTTTGTCGGGGTTGATGCCGTACAGCCTGATCGCCTTGCTGACCACCTTCGCGTCTATCGCGCCCTCATCCGCCAATGTCTTCAGCGCGGCGATTGCAACATAATGGCGATCCACCTCGAAGAAGCGGCGCAGCTTCTTGCGCGTGTCGGAGCGGCCGAAGCCGTCCGTGCCCAGCACCTTGTAGCGCCCCGGAATGTAGGGGCGTATCTGGTCGGCATAACTCTTGATATAGTCGGTCGCGGCAATCACCGGGCCGCTGCGCGGCGCCAGGCATTGCTCGACATAACTGGCGCGCCGTTTGGCTTCGGGATGCAGCATGTTCCAGCGCTCGCAGTCCAATCCTTCGCGGCGCAGCTCGTTGAAACTGGTCACACTCCAGATGTCGGCGGCCACGCCGAAATCCTTCTCCAGCAATTCCGCCGCGGCGATGACTTCGCGCAATATCGTCCCGCTGCCCAGCAGCTGCACGCATGGTTTTTTCTGTTTTTCGCCCTCAGTCCTCAGTCCTCTAAAGAGGTACATCCCCTTGATGATGCCTTGCTCCACACCTTTCGGCATGGCCGGATGGGCGTAGTTTTCATTCATCACGGTGATGTAGTAATACACATCTTCCTGATTCACATACATGCGGCGCATCCCGTCCTGAATGATGACTGCGAGCTCGTAGGCAAAGGCCGGGTCGTAGGAAACGCAGTTGGGAATCAGCGCGGCCTGCAAATGACTGTGGCCATCCTGATGCTGCAAGCCTTCGCCGTTCAGCGTGGTGCGCCCGGCGGTGCCGCCCAGCAGGAAGCCATGCGCGCGCGAGTCGCCCGACGCCCAGGCGAGGTCGCCGACGCGCTGGAAGCCGAACATCGAGTAGTAGATGTAGAACGGCACCATCGCGACGCCGTGGTTGGCGTATGCCGTGGAGGCGGCAAGCCAGTCGGCCATGCCGCCTGCCTCGCTGATGCCCTCCTGCAATATCTGCCCGGTTTCGGACTCCTTGTAGAACATCAGCTGGTCGGCATCCTGCGGCGTGTAGAGCTGGCCCACCTGCGAGAAGATGCCGAGCTGGCGGAACATGCCTTCCATGCCGAAAGTGCGCGATTCGTCCGGCACGATCGGCACGATCTGCTTGCCGATATTCTTGTCCTTCACCAGGATGCCAAGCAGGCGCACGAACGCCATGGTGGTGGAAATCTCGCGGCCTTCCGTGCCTTTCAGCAACACATCTAAAGCATCCAGGCCAGGAACCTGCAACGGCTGGGCACGCGGCTTGCGCGCGGGCACGGTGCCCATCTCCTGCATGCGCTCGCGCAGGTATTTCATTTCCTGGCTGTCTTCCGCCGGACGGCAGAACGGCAGG
>JACREC010000107.1 GCA_016218445.1 Nitrosomonadales bacterium | reverse complement strand
GCCCATCACGCGCACCACACCCATGTCCATGCTCACTTGCGCGATGCGCAAGGTCACCAGTTCCGACACGCGCAAGCCGGTGGCATACAACACCTCAAACATGGTGCGGTCGCGCATGCCCAATGGGGTATCCACATCCGGCGCGTTGAGCAGTTGTTCGACATCATGTTCGGTCAGGCTCTTGGGCAGGCTGCGCGGCAGCTTGGGCGTGGCGATTTGCAGCGTGGGGTCGGCGTCCACTTTATTCTGTCGCAGCAGGTAGCGGAACAGTCGCTTGAGGCTGGAGATGGCGCGGCTGGTGCTGGCGGCTTTGGCTTTCTGCTCGCTGACCAGGTGCGCAAGAAAGCCCTGTATGTCGGCATGGGTGGCCTGCAACAGCGATGCGCCGCGCTGCTTTTCCAGCCAGGCAGAAAATTTATGCAGGTCGCGCCGGTAGCTTTCCAGCGTGTTGCGCGACAGGCCGTCTTCCAGCCACAGGCTGTCGCAGAATTCGTCCAGAATGTCAGTGTTGTTCATGCGCCAGCAACCAGCGTTTGATGTCCAGCGCATAACCGCCGCTGTGGTGCATGAATCCGCCCAGTCCGGCTTTGCCTACCACGCGGTGGCACGGGATGACGATGGGGATGGGATTGGCGCCACAGGCTTGGCCGACGGCTTGCGCGCTCGATTGCAGCGCAGCCGCCAGTCCACCGTAATTACGCGTTTCCCCGCGCGGAATGGCGCACATTGCCTGCCATACTTTGGTTTGATGCGCCGTGCCGTTGAGTCTGAGCGGGAGGCTGAAACGGAAAGCCGGGTTATCGAAATAGGCCGACAATTGCTCACACACCATTTTTGCCAAAGCGCTGCCGGGGGCGCATGGCACGGTATCCGGCGCAAGGAACTCGATACCCGTCAGCGCATCCTCTGAGCAGTGGATGCCGAGCACGCCGAATGGCGCTTTTAGTTTTGCCTGATAGTTCATAAGCTAATCCAAACTCAACCGTGATAATACATGCAGCATGAACAATAAGCTGCGTCATTCCCGCGCAGGCGGGAATACAGCGGTTTTATGCAACATGCCTTTTGGCTTTGTCCCCGAAATGCGGGGAAGTATATATTTCTGACTGGATTCCCGCCTGCGCGGGACTGACGAGTGTATGGGCAATAAAAAACGGGAGACAAGCACCCGTTTTGTTATGCAGAAGAAACTGCTTGCGCTTAGCTGCGGGCTGCCAGCTTTTAGTTACGGCGTAACGCCTGCATTCGCAGGCATTAGCCTTCACTGAAAACTTATTTGGCAATAAGTTTTTCCTTGATACGCGCCGACTTGCCGGAACGGTCACGCAGATAGTACAGCTTGGCGCGGCGCACATCGCCGCGACGCTTCAGTTCGATGCTGGCGATGGATGGAGAGTAAGTCTGGAAGGTGCGTTCCACGCCTTCACCGGCGGAAACTTTGCGCACGATGAAAGAGGAATTGAGCCCCTTGTTGCGCTTGGCAATCACCACGCCTTCATAAGCCTGCACGCGCTTGCGTTCGCCTTCCACCACGTTCACATTGACGATCACCGTATCGCCGGGGGCGAAAGAAGGGATGGTTTTACCCATACGGGTGATTTCTTCTTGCTCAAGTATTGCGATCAGATTCATTTTGTTTCCTCTTGTTGTACGGAAGCTTGTTCCTGCTGGTACTCAGCCAGTAGCCGAGCTTCCTGTTTTGTTAACTGGCGCTGTGCCAGCAAATCAGGGCGGCGTTGCCAGGTGCGTCCCAGCGCCTGTTTCAGCCGCCACTTTTCTATTTCGGCATGGTGCCCGGAAAGCAATACTTCCGGAACGCCATCGCCTTCAAACACTTCCGGGCGCGTGTAGTGCGGACAATCCAGCAACCCTTGCACAAACGAGTCCTGCTGCGCCGATTTGTCATCACCCAGCACCCCGGGGATTTGCCGCACCAGGCTGTCTATCAGCACCATCGCTGCCAGCTCGCCACCGGAGAGCACATAATCGCCGATGGAAAGCTCTTCATCCACATGCCGCCGGATCAGGCGTTCGTCCACGCCCTCGTAACGGCTCGCCAGCAAAACCAATCCTTCGTCGCGCGCCAGCAATTCCTTCACCACTTCGTGAGTGAGCTGCCGCCCCTGCGGCGACAGGTGTATCACACAACTCTTCGCCACACCGGCTTGCGCCTGGCTTTGCTTTGCCGCCGCAATCGCCTGTGCCAGCGGCTCCGCCAGCATCACCATCCCGGGGCCGCCGCCGTAAGGGCGGTCATCCACGGTGCGGTAGTTGTCGCCGGTAAAATCGCGCGGATTCCACGCCTGCAACACAAATTTGCCCTGCTCCGCCGCACGCCGCGTTACGCCATACTGCGTGATCGCGCCGAACATTTCGGGGAACAAGGTGATGACATCAAACCGCATCTTCAGGCACTTGTATTCAGTGTTTCTCTGCCCAATCGGCGGCCCAGTCAACACGTATCACTTTTTCCGCCAGGCTCACTTGCTTGATGGCGCTGGCGATGAACGGGATCAGCACCTCACCGCTCTCGCCCTGCACACACAACACCTGATTGGTGCCGGTATCCATCAGGTTATCCACCGTTCCCAGGCTTTCGCCTGCGAGATTGACCACATCAAGGCCGATCAGGTCAGACCAGTAATACTCACCTTCAGGCTGTTGCGGCAAGCTGCTGCGCGGCACCGCCACCAGCAGGCCCTTGTATTTTTCAGCGGCGGTCCGGTCGTTACAGCCCGGAAACTTGGCGATCAGGCCCTTGCTTTGCACCGCAAATTTTTCCACGCCAACTTCGCGCCAGGGATGCTTTTCATCCCCCAGCCACCAGACCGGGAATTCGACAAGACCGTCCATGAACTCGGTGTAAGTTTTAAGCTTCACCCAGCCGAGTATGCCCTGCGCACCCACCACCCGCCCCATGACTACCATGGGGTCTGCTTCGTTACGCTTTTGCTGCGGCACCAGCGCGCTTGACCAGCTTGGCGACGGCGTCGCTCAGCTGCGCGCCTTTTTCCTGCCAGTGTGCCACGCGATCCAGCTGGATGCGCATGCCGTCCGGACCTTCCGGGGCAACCGGGTTGTAAAAACCGATGCGCTCGATAAACCTGCCATCGCGGCGATTGCGCGAATCTGCCACAACCACATTAAAGAACGGGCGATTCTTGGAGCCGCCGCGTGAAAACCGAATGATAACCATAGTCGAACCTGTTTTTCGTTAGCCAATGCCCCTTAGCGAATACCAAGGGGGCGCGAATTCTACGACACTTTCCGGAGTTATGGCAACAAGATATGCAACGCCGCGCCGGGCGGCTTGCCGGGAACCGCTAGCGATGCAGCAAAACTTCCAGTACAAACTGTGTGCCAAGATAGGCCAGCAGCAGAAAAACAAAGCCGCTCATGGTCCAGCGCACCGCAGTACGCCCCCGCCAGCCCTTGAAATGGTGCCCCATCAGCAACACTGCGAATACCCCCCAGGAAATAAATCCAAACAGCATTTCATGGTTGAATCGCCACAGCTTGCCGAATATCTGCTCGGAAAACATCATGCCGGAGATCAGGGTCAGGGTCAGCAGGATGAACCCGGCGCCGATGATGCGGAACAACAGGATTTCCATGGTGAGCAGCGGCGGCAGGGCTTGCAGCACGGGTGGCAGCTCGGCGTGGTGCAGGCGCTTTTCCACCAGCGACATCAGGCCTGCATGCAGTGCCGCGATGGTAAACAGGCTGTATGCCAGCATCGCCACGAAAATGTGCGCATCAAACGCCCATGAATGGGGTTGCGACAATATACGCACAGCGGGGAACAGCGCCGGCAGCACCGCACCCACAGCGGCCAGCGGTAATACCAGAGCTTGCAGGCCGGCCAGCGGGTAGAAAAAACGCGCCAGCCAATACACCAGCATGGTCAGCCACAAAATCAGCGACAGTGCGGGCACCAGCCCGAAATTCAACTCGCCTCCAACCAGCAGGTTCTGATGCAGCAGATAACCATGCAACACCAATGGCGCCAATATGGCATGACCCAACATCCCGCGATTTAACACATCTGCCTTGCCGGCTGATTGCGCACGCCAGAAAAATGCGCCCAGCGCGCTGTAAGCGAAAAAGGTAGCCAAATAAAGAGGAAGGTTCGACATTTTTAGCCAGGATGTTTTAGACTGCGCAGATTCTACACCATCTATTCCGGGGAAAAACAGGAACGTAATCATGCTGGACAACCTTACACAGCGCCTTTCCGGCGTAATGAAAAACCTGCGCGGGCAGGCGCGCCTGACCGAAGGCAACATTCAGGACACTTTGCGCGAAGTGCGTTTAGCCTTGCTGGAAGCCGATGTGGCGCTGCCGGTGGTGAAAGAATTCACTGCCCAGGTAAAACAGGCTGCGCTCGGGCAGGAAGTCATCGGCAACCTGAATCCCGGACAGGCGCTGATCGGCATCGTGCACCGCGAGCTGACCCGGCTGATGGGCGAAGCCAATGTCGGCATCAACCTCGCCACCGTGCCGCCCGCCGTGATTCTGATGGCCGGCCTGCAAGGCGCGGGCAAAACCACCACCAGCGGCAAGCTCGCCAGACTGCTGCGCGAGCAGCAAAAGAAAAAAGTGTTGCTGGTCAGCTGCGACGTGTACCGCCCTGCCGCCATCGAGCAATTGCGCACCCTGGCGCAACAACTGGAGATTGATTTCTTTGCCTCCGATATCAGCCAGAAGCCGGTGGCCATCGCGCTGGCGGCACACGACTACGCGAAGAAACATCACCACGACATACTGATCGTGGATACCGCCGGCCGCCTCGCCATTGATGCCGCGATGATGGAGGAAATCCGGCAACTGCATGCCGCCCTCAAGCCGATTGAGACCCTGTTCGTGGTGGACGCGATGACCGGGCAGGACGCGGTGAACACCGCCAGGGCCTTCGGCGAAGCCCTGCCGCTGACCGGCGTCATCCTCACCAAACTGGATGGCGAGGCGCGCGGCGGCGCGGCGCTGTCGGTGCGGCACATCACCGGCAAGCCGATCAAATTTGTCGGCGTGAGCGAAAAGCTCAATGGCCTGGAAGCCTTCCATCCGGAGCGCATGGCTTCGCGCGTGCTGGGCATGGGCGACGTGCTGTCGCTGATCGAGGAAGCTCACCGCGAAGTGGACCAGGCCGAAGCCGAAAAGCTGGCGAAGAAAGTCAAAAGCGGCAAGGGATTCGACCTCAACGATTTCAAGATGCAGATCGTGCAGATGCGCAAGATGGGCGGCGTGTCGGCGCTGATGGACAAGCTGCCAGCGCAGCTCAGCCAAGCCGCCGCAGGCTCCAGGGTGGATGACAAGTCCATCAGCCGCACCGAGGGCATCATCAACTCGATGACCCCGCTCGAACGCAGCAGGCCGGAACTCATCAAGGCCTCGCGCAAGCGCCGCATCGCCGCGGGCGCCGGCGTGCAGGTGATGCACGTCAACCAGTTACTGAACCAGTTTGAACAAACCCAGAAAGTGATGAAGATGTTCGGCAACGGCGGCATGGCCAAGATGATGCGCGGGATGAAGGGCATGTTGCCCGGGATGCGGTAACACTACCAAACGACGTAGGAGCCCGACTTGTCGGGCGATACCCCATCGCGCAGCAAGCTGCGCTCCTACAGTGTTTTAATGACTAATATCATGACCATCAAAGCTATCATATTCGACGTGGACGGCACCTTGGCCGACACCGAGGATGCGCACCGCCTCGCCTTCAACAAGGCATTTGCGGAAAACCATCTCGGCTGGAACTGGGATGTTGAGCTGTATGACAAGCTGCTCAAGGTGACCGGCGGCAAGGAGCGCATCAAATATTTTGTGGAAACCTGCCTGCCAGACTTTCAGAAACCTGCGGACTATGATGGTTTCGTCAAACATCTGCACGCAGTGAAAACCAGCCATTACACTGCCATGCTGCGCGCAGGGCATATCCCGTTGCGGCCAGGCATCAAGCAGCTGATCAGTGATGCGAGGCAAGCAGGAATTGCGCTGGCCATCGCCACCACCACCTCACCGGAGAATGTTTCCACCTTGCTGGAAGTCGGCCTCGGCAAAAACTGGGCGGATTACTTCGCCGCTAACGGCTGTGGCGACATCGTGCCGCACAAGAAACCTGCGCCGGACATCTACCACTGGGTGCTGGAACGACTCCAGCTCAACGCATCCGACTGCATCGCGCTGGAAGATTCGGAGAACGGCCTGCGCTCCAGCCTGGCTGCCGGAATCAAGACCTTTGTTATCGTCAACCACTACACGCGAAATCAGGATTTCACCGGTGCGGCAGCGGTGTTCGACGACTTGAGCGATCTTGATTACTTTTACCGGATTTCTGGCCTGGTTCTTTCCAAACCAACAAATTTTGTTTAGCATTCTGCCTGCCGTGGGGGTGTAGCTCAGTTGGGAGAGCGTCTGGTTCGCAATCAGAAGGTCGTCAGTTCGATCCTGATCACCTCCACCATTTTCCTGAAGGCCGGATGCTCTCCGGCCTTTTTATCCCAGGTAATCCATTAGGGAGGAAACGCTGTTGTAGGAGCGCAACTTGTTGCGCGATTGCTCTGGATCGCCCGACAAGTCGGGCTCCTACAAAGCGTGAATAATCTAATCGGGTTTATTCCAATTTGCGTTAAAAACGACAATGATTTTGCAGGGTGGATGCAGTGCGTCAGGCGCTGCCCTTCTTGCGCTGCCGACAGAACTCCAGGAAAGCCTCCTCCTCCAGCGGCCGGGCGATGAAGTAACCCTGCGCGATGTCGCAACCCGTGGCCTTCAGCGTGACCCAGTCCTCTTCTGTCTCAATGCCTTCGGCCACCGCTTTCAGCCCCAGGCCGCGGGCGAGCGCGAGGCTCGCCTCGACGATGACATGCGCGGCGCGATTCCGCGCGCAGCCGGTGACAAAGCCCTGGTCGATCTTGAGCTCGGTAAAGGGCACGCGGGCGAGCTGCTGCATGCTGGCGAAGCCGGTGCCGTAGTCGTCAATGGACAGCCCGAAGCCGTGCATGCGCAGGCGCGCGAGATTTTCCAGCGCCGGGGCGAGCTCGGTCATGGCGGCGGTTTCGGTGATCTCCAGCACCATCCGTTGCGGCTCCAGCCCGGCGCCTTTGACGCAGGCGATGATGCGGTCGGCGAGTGTAGTATCGGCGAGCGAAGTGAGCGAGAGGTTGACCGAGACGGTAGAATCTAAGCCCGCAGCGAGCCAGTCGCGGCAGGTATGCGCTGCCTTCTCCAGCATCAGGAAAGTGAGCGCGTCTATGTCCTTGTGCCGCTCCAGCTCGAGGATGAAGGCATAGGGCGCGACAATGCCGCGCGTGGGTGGGCGCCCGCGTGCCCGCGCCTCGGCGCCGACCACGCGCCCGCTCGCCATCTCGATTTTGGGCTGGAAGAACGGTTCAAACTCGCGGTTGGCGATGCCGGCGCGGATTTCCTGCCAGCCGAAGACGGGCGGCGCAGGCACCGGCTGCGGTGCATGGCCGACGGTCAGGTGGCCGGCGAGTAACTGCGCCAGGCGTGCGCGCGTGACGGGCTTTTCGATTACGCCGAGAAGATGCACGCCGTAGGCATCCGCCATCTTGGCCACCGAGCCCAGCAGCACCGGATCCAGCGCGCTGATGATGATGACCTCCAGGCCCGATTTCGTCTCGCCCAACCGGTGGATGAAGGCCATGCCGTCCATCTCCGGCATATCGAGGTCGGAGAGCACGATCTCGGGCGATCGTGGCGCGGAGCGGATGACCTCCAGCGCCTCACGGCCGTTGGCGGCTTCGAGGATGTCAATGAGGCCGAGGCTGCGCAGCATGCGCACCATCGTGCGCCGCTGGAAGTCGTGGTCTTCCGCGACGAGTATTACGGTTTCCGGATCGAGGGGCATGGCTGTTTGTTCCTAAAGATTAAATAACCCGTAGGGGGCGATGAATCGCTCCCCTACGATAGTTCACTTTCCCGTGGGCTTTCCGGGGGGGGGGGGGGGGGGGGGCCCCAG
>JACREC010000011.1 GCA_016218445.1 Nitrosomonadales bacterium | reverse complement strand
TCCTTGCTGTAGTGCAGCCCGCGGCTTTCGTGCCGGGACAATGCGCTTTGCACGATGAGGTCGGCGCTTAGCACCAGGTTGCGCAGCTCCAGCAGGTCGGCAGTGACATGGAAGTTGGTGTAGTACTCGTTGATTTCCTCATGCAGCAACTGGATGCGGTGCTGCGCGCGTTGCAGCCGCTTGGTGGTGCGCACGATACCGACATAGTCCCACATGAAGCGGCGTAATTCCGCCCAGTTGTGCGAGATGATGATTTCCTCGTCGGCATCGGTCACGCGGCTTTCATCCCACTGCGGCAGCGGGATGAATTTGCCGCGCGGCTTGTCGAGAATGTCGCGTGCGGCGGCTTCGGCGAATACCATGCATTCGAGCAGCGAGTTGCTGGCCAGGCGGTTGGCGCCGTGCAGGCCGGTATGCGAGGCCTCGCCGATGGCGTACAGGTTGTCCGCGTCGGCGCGGCCGCGCAGGTCGGTGACGATGCCGCCGCAGGTATAGTGCGCGGCCGGCACCACCGGGATGGGCTGCTGTGTGATGTCTATGCCCAGCTCCAGGCAATACGCGTAAATGGTGGGGAAATGCTCTTGCAGGAATTCTGCCGGCCGGTGCGAGATGTCCAGGTACACGCAGTCCAGGCCGCGCTTTTTCATCTCGAAGTCGATGGCGCGCGCGACGATGTCGCGCGGCGCGAGTTCGGCGCGCTCGTCGTGCCAGGGCATGAAGCGTGTGCCATCCGGCAGCTTCAGGATGCCGCCCTCGCCGCGCACCGCTTCGCTGATGAGGAAGGATTTGGCATCCGGGTGGTACAGACAGGTCGGATGGAACTGGATGAATTCCATGTTGGCCACGCGGCAACCGGCGCGCCAGCCCATCGCGATGCCGTCGCCGGTGGCGGTGTCCGGATTGGTGGTGTAAAGATATACCTTGCCTGCGCCGCCGGTCGCCAGGATGGTGTCGTGTGCGGCAACGGTGATGACTTCGCCGCTCGGGCTGTTGAGCGCATAAGCACCATAACAGCGGTTGTCCTGATGGCCAAGTTTGTTGCCGGTGATCAGGTCAATGGCGATGTGGTTCTCCAGCAGCGTGATGTTGGGGTGCGCCAGAACCTTGGCGGCGATGGTTTCCTGCACCGCCATGCCGGTGGCATCGGCGGCATGGATGATGCGCCGGTGGCTGTGGCCGCCTTCGCGTGTCAGGTGATAGCCGGTTTCGGTGCTGGCATCGCGCGTGAACTGCACGCCTTGCGCGATCAGCCAGTCCAGCGCCGGCCTGGCGTGTTCGACCACATAGCGCGTGGTGGTCAGGTCGCACAGGCCCGCGCCGGCGATCAATGTGTCCTGTATGTGCTCGGCGAGGGAGTCTTCCCGCGACAGCACCGTGGCGATACCGCCCTGCGCCCGGGCGCTCGCCCCCTCCAGCAGCGACTTCTTGGTGATGACAGCGACTTTCCGCTGGTCGGCGAGTTTCAGCGCCAACGACAGCCCGGCCAGGCCGCTGCCTATGATCAGGACGTCAAATTGCAACACTTGAGAAATCCGCTTGGTTATTCATAACAGCTGGAACTATAGCAAATCCCCGGATGGATAATTGCCCATTCTCCAGAGTGAACTAATTCCATTGTGCCATGTCAATAATCGCGACGGGGTAAATGGCTGACGCTTCCGGCCTGTCCGGTTATACTGATGGGACTACTAGCCATCTGACTAACCCAGCAAAGTACGCTGGGGAAGTCATTGGTTATAGCGCGCCGCGTTTGTGGCGGCGTGATACAAGATCCGGGATAACAGGGAATGGGCGACAGGGAAGTCGATCAGCAATTGGTTGAGCGCGCGCAACGCGGTGACAAGCACGCGTACGAGTTGCTGGTCGTCAAGTATCAGCGCCGGCTGGCCCGCCTGATTTCGCGCTTTGTGCGCGATGCGGCCGAGGTCGAGGACGTGACCCAGGAAGCCTTTATCAAGGCCTATCGCGCCTTGCCGACATTCCGCGGGGAAAGCGCGTTTTACACCTGGCTATACCGCATCGGCATCAACACCGCGAAGAATTATCTGCTGGCGCTCAAGAGGCGTGCACCGACCAGCACGCCGTTCGATGCGGACGAGGCGGAGGGCTTCGAGAACGCGGGGTTGTTGCAGGAAGTGAGTACGCCGGAAAACGAGTTGATGAGCAAACAGGTGGTCGAAGTGGTGAATTCGTCCTTGCAGCAATTGCCGGATGATTTGCGCACCGCCCTTACCCTGCGTGAAATCGAGGGGTTGAGTTATGAAGAAATCGCAGATGTGATGAACTGCCCGATCGGCACCGTGCGTTCCCGTATTTTTCGGGCGCGCGAGGCGATTGCGGAAAATTTGCGCCCGTTATTGGGCACCAGTGAACATAACAGGTGGTAAATATGAAACAGCAAATTTCAGTATTGATGGATGGTGAATTGTTCGATGACGAAGCGGAAACGTTGCTCGATAAATTAAAGCGTAATCCCGGTGTGTGTGAAGAATGGCAGGCCTATCATTTGATCGGCGATGTATTGCGACAGCCTGATCATGTCTGTTGCAATATCAGTGCTGCCGTGCGTGAGCGGCTACAGGCCGAACCTACGGTGCTCGCCCCGCGCAGCCAGCCCAGACAGAATGCGAGGTGGTTCGCGCTTTCCGCTGCCGCTTCGGTCATGGCCTTGGCGCTGGTGGCATGGATATCGGTGCAGGTTGGGTCGGAGCCACCGCCGCAGATGGCCATGCAGCAGTCTACTGCACTGCGTCCTGCCAGTTTCTCCGGCAATAAGGGGCTGAATAATTACCTCATGGCGCACCAGGAATATTCTCCCAGCGCAGATGTGCATGGCGCTGCCTCTTACATTCGTACTGGGGCGGATAAATAGTGCAAGTTGCCATGACAAAACCCGCTATATTGATGAGCCTGCTGTTGGTTGTAGCCCAGAATGCGTTTGCTGACCCGTTGTGGCAGGACGAACTGAACTGGTTGAAGATAATGGCGTTTGCTTCACACCAGACCGATTATAGCGGCACCTTTCTGTACCAATACGGCAACCACGTTGAAATTTCACGCATTACCCACGTTGTAGATCATGATGGTGAGCACAGCAGGCTGGAGAGCCTGGATGGTGTACGGCGTGAAATTATCCTCAATAATGACCAGGTATTGTGCTATTTGGGTGACAGCAAGGTGAAATTGAAAGAACGCCAGGGTACCCGGACGTTTCCTGCACTGTTGCCAGCGCAACTTTCATTGCTGAATGAAAATTACCTGATCAAACAGGCGGAAGAAGGGAAAGTGGCGGGGTTTTATGCCCATGCCACGGTTTTTCAGCCGAAGGATAATTTGCGCTACACCCACAAGATGTGGGCGCATAGCGATTCCGGTTTGTTGCTCAAGGCAGAGGTATTGGATGAGCATGACCGTGTGATTGAGCGAAATACTTTCATGCAATTGACTATTGGCGGCAATATTGACCGCTCATGGATTGCGGAGGACAAACCGGATGCAGTCCTGATTGCGCAAAAACAGCGTCATCCCCTCTTGTCCAAGGCAGAAGCGTTGACCAATGCAAGTGGTTGGCAAGTAGATATGCTTCCCGCCGGGTTCAGGAAAATCACCGAGATACGCCGCCCGATGTTCGGCAAGAAGACACCGGTTATCCAAATGGTATTTTCCGATGGGCTGGCTGGCATCTCGATTTTCATTGAATCTTCAAATGATGATCAAGATGACCATACCGGTTTGTCCAGCCAGGGGGCGATGCAGGTTTATAGCAAAGTGGCCGGCGACTATCTGGTAACGGTGGTGGGCGAAGTGCCGCCGCGTACGGTGATGCGGGTTGCCGATTCGGTGCGTTACGGCGGGCAATGACCAGGTCAGCCACCGCGACGGTTAAACGGACATTGCGCATTGCAGAGAAAACGCACCACTTCTGTTAATACATCTTTTTTTTCATAAGCAAGGGTAAATTTATGTTGAAAAAACTTTTTGTTATTATTTTAATTTGCTTCATCCCGCAAATTGCGTCGGCCAGGGAATTGCCCGATTTCACCGAACTGGTGGAAAAGCAGGGATCGGCAGTGGTTAACATCAGCACTACCCAGATTGTCCGCAACGCCCAGGCATTCCCGGGCATGCCCAACCTGCCCAAGGGCGACCCGTTCTTTGAATTTTTTAACCGCTTCGCACCGCCTGTGCCGCGCGAGCGGGAAATGCAATCCCTCGGTTCCGGCTTCATCATCAGCGAGGATGGCTACATCATGACCAATGCCCATGTGGTGGGCAGCGCTGACGGGATTACGGTGCGCCTGACCGACAAGCGCGAATTCAAGGCCAAGGTGATCGGGGTTGACAAGCGCACTGACGTGGCGCTGATAAAGATTGAGGCGGGCGGCCTGCCGAAAATTACGCAGGGTGACCCGAACGCTCTCAAGGTGGGAGAGTGGGTGGTTGCCATCGGTTCGCCGTTCGGCTTCGACAGCAGCGTGACGGCTGGCATCGTGAGCGCCAAGGGGCGCTCCTTGCCGCAGGAAAATTATGTGCCCTTCATCCAGACCGATGCCGCCGTCAACCCCGGCAATTCGGGCGGTCCGTTGTTCAATATGAAGGGCGAGGTGATTGGCATCAACTCGCAAATTTACAGCCGTTCCGGCGGTTACATGGGGCTGTCATTCGCCATCCCGATTGATGTGGCGATGGATGTGGCCAACCAGTTGCGCGCTTCCGGCAAAGTGACGCGCGGGCGCATCGGCGTGACCATACAGGAAGTCACGCGCGACCTGGCCGACTCATTCGGGCTGAGCAAGGCAGGCGGCGCGTTGATCAGCAGCGTGGAAAAAGGCGGCGCGGCGGACAAGGCGGGCATACAGGTCAGCGACGTGATCCTCAAGTTTGACGGTAAAACAGTTGGTGCATCCGCCGACTTGCCGCGCATGGTTGCCACCACGCATCCCGGCAGCAAAGTGACAGTACAGGTGTGGCGCAAGGGTGAGAGCAAGGAAATCAGCCTGACCGTGGGCGAGATGCCGGGTGATGCCCAGATGGCGCAGGGCGGCGGTTCCGGTGCGGGTGAAAGTGTGGCGCGCCTGGGTTTGGTGTTGAGCGAACTCAGCGCCGAGCAGAAAAACGAGTTGCAGGTGAAAGGCGGACTGCTGGTGGAAGAGGTAAAAGGCACCGCCGCAGCGCGTGCCGAATTACGCCCTGGCGATGTCATTCTGGCCATAGGCAATGTCGAAGTGGGCTCGCTCGAAAAGTTCAATGAGGTGCTGAAACAGATACCCAAGGGGCGCAATGTCGCCCTGTTGGTGCGGCGCGACGATGGCGTTTACTACATCGCCCTCAAGCTCGACGAAAAGTAGGGAAAAGAAACCTCCATTGCAACTCCCGATAGCGCTCTTCATTCCCGGCATCCCCATGCTTCAGGCATTTGGATGCCGGGCGCGCTGTTAGCATTCAACCTAAAAACCGCAATTCAAGCCACAGAGTTCACAGAGCACACAGAGAGGACTGCGGTTTTGCCCGTTTCTTCCGCTCACCCGGATGGTAAGCCAGTTCATTGTTTTAACCACCTGATCTTCCTCTATGGACTCTGTGTTCTCTGATGTAACTACTAGCCATTCGACTAGGCTAGCAAAAGGCGCCAGCCAAGTACACCCGCAAGGGGTACGCCGTGGTTGTAAGGGACTAAAGTCCCAACAACACACGCAGGCTGGTTATGTGGCCAACTGCTTTTTTCAGGTTTTCAAACGGTGTTCATCGGTAGTGGGCAAGGAATACACCAAGCCGCGCACGGGTGATGTGCTAGAATGCGCGCCCTTTGTTTATTAGCCAGGTAGTAATCCTCATGTCCCGCGCAATCCGTAACATCGCCATCATCGCCCACGTTGACCACGGCAAGACCACTCTGGTGGACAAGCTGCTTTCCCAATCCGGCACCTTCGCCGCGCACCAGCACATAGCCGAGCGCGTGATGGACAGCAACGACCTGGAAAAAGAGCGCGGCATCACCATCCTGGCGAAAAATTGCGCGGTGGATTACCAAGGCGTGCACATCAATATCGTGGACACGCCGGGACACGCCGACTTCGGCGGCGAGGTGGAGCGCGTATTGTCCATGGTGGACGGCGTGCTGCTGCTGGTGGATGCGGTGGAAGGGCCGATGCCGCAAACCCGTTTCGTGACGCGCAAGGCGCTGGCGCTGGGCCTGCGCCCCATTGTGGTGGTCAACAAGGTGGACCGGCCCGGCGCGCGCCCGGACTGGGTGGTGAACCATAGTTTCGACTTGTTTGACAAACTTGGCGCGACCGATGAGCAACTGGATTTTCCGGTGGTCTATGCCTCGGCATTGAACGGCTATGCGACACTGGATTTGGCGCAACCGAGCACGAATCTGCGCCCGCTGCTGGATACCGTATTGAAGCACGTGCCCGCACCCGAAGGCGATCTGGATGCGCCGCTGCAATTGCAGATTGCCGCGCTGGATTATTCCAGTTTTGTCGGGCGCATCGGCGTGGGCCGCATCAAGCGCGGGCACATCAAGCCGGGGCAGGAAGTGATGTTGTTGAATGGCGACAAGCCGCCGAAAAAAGGCCGGGTAAACCAGGTGCTCGGTTTTCGCGGCATCGAGCGCGTGCAGATGGAAGAAGCTGGTGTGGGCGACATCGTGCTGGTCAACGGCCTCGACGATATCGGTATCGGCGTCACGCTGGCCGATGTGAACCAGCCGGAGGCGCTGCCCATGCCCAAGGTGGACGAGCCGACCTTGACCATGACTTTCCAGGTGAACAACTCGCCTCTGGCCGGGCAGGAAGGCAAATTCGTCACCAGCCGCCAGATCCGTGAACGCCTGAACAAGGAGTTGCTGGTCAACGTGGCATTGCGCGTGGAAGACACCGCAGACACGGATTCATTTCTGGTGTCGGGGCGCGGCGAATTGCACCTGACTATCCTGCTCGAGAACATGCGCCGTGAAGGTTTTGAGTTGGCGGTTTCCAAGCCGCGCGTGGTATTCCGCGACATTGACGGTGTGAAGAGCGAGCCATATGAAGCGCTCACCGTGGATGTGGAAGAGGTGAATCAGGGCGCGGTGATGGAAGAGCTGGGGACTCGTCGCGGCGACTTGCTGGATATGCAGTCGGATGGCAGGGGCCGCGTGCGTCTGGAATACCGCATTCCGGCGCGCAGCCTGATCGGCTTTCAGGGTGATTTCATGACCATGACGCGTGGATCGGGGGTGATCTCCCACGTATTCGACGACTACGGCCCGGTCAAGCCGGATATGCCGGGGCGCCGCAATGGCGTGCTGATCTCCCAGGATAACGGCGAAGCCGTGGCCTATGCCCTGTGGAAACTGGAAGATCGCGGCCGCATGTTTGTCAGCCCCGGCGACAAGCTGTACGAAGGCATGATCATCGGCATCCACAGCCGCGATAACGATTTGGTGGTGAACCCGATCAAGGGAAAACAACTGACCAACGTGCGCGCCTCCGGCACCGACGAGGCGGTGCGCCTGACCACGCCAATCAAGCTGACGCTGGAATCCGCCGTGGAATTCATTGACGACGACGAACTGGTGGAAATCACGCCGCAGTCCATCCGTGTGCGCAAGCGTTACCTCACTGAAAACGAGCGCAAGAGAGAATCAAGGACGCGAGTTTCGGCGTAGGCTAACTGGAGCGATAGCGAGGGTTAAGCCGCGTTAGCGGCGGCCGTAACCAAAACGAGCGCAAGAGAGAATCAAGGACGCGAGTTTCGGCGTAGGCTAACTGGAGCGATAGCGAGGGTTAAGCCGCGTTAGCGGCGGCCGTAACCAAAACGAGCGCAAGAGAGAATCAAGGACGCGAGTTTCGGCGTAGGTTAATATGCGCGTAGCGCATGTTAAGCCGCATCAGCGGCGGCCGTAACCAAAACGAGCGCAAGAGAGAATCAAGGACGCGAGTTTCGGCGTAGGCTAACTGGAGCGATAGCGAGGGTTAAGCCGCGTCAGCGGCGGCCGTAGCCAAAACAAGCGCAAGCGCGCATCGCGCTTTTAAGTTTATAAGCTTATAGGTGAAGTAAAAGGGGTGCGCAGGCACCCCTTTACATTTGGGCTAGCCGATTGGTTTATACTGCTCCCCCGCGCTTCTTACGGAAAATGCCATGAATAAACTTCTTTTGTTCGCCGGGTTCATGCTGGCTGCCTCTTCCGCGTCCTATGCCGCGGTGCAGGGCAGGGAGGTCACCTACAGCGCCAACGGCACGGCCATGAAGGGTTATATCGTTTACGATAACGCGATCAAGGGCAAACGTCCCGGCATATTGGTGGTGCACGAGTGGTGGGGGCACAACGATTACGCGCGCAGGCGCGCCCGCATGTTGGCGGAGCAGGGCTACACCGCGCTGGCGCTGGACATGTATGGCGCCGGCAAGCAGGCGCATCACCCTGACGATGCCGGCAAGTTCGCCAGCGAGGTGAGCCAGAATGCCGCATTGGCCCGCGCGCGGTTTGAGGCCGCGCTCGAATTGATCAAAAAGGAAAAGACGGTGGATGCCGCCAACATCGGTGCCATCGGCTATTGCTTCGGCGGCTCGGTGGTGCTGAACATGGCACGCGCGGGCGAGCCGCTCAAGGCGGTAGCCAGCTTCCACGGCGGCCTCGGCACCCAGCAACCGGCGGAACAAGGCAAGGTGAAGGCGCGCATCGCTTCCTTCACCGGCGAGGACGATCCGATGATCCCCGCCACGCAGGTTGCGGCATTCCGCCAGGAGATGGACAAGGCGGGTGTGGACTACAAGGTGGTGACCTACCCCGGCGCCACACACGCTTTCACCAATCCGGCGGCAGATGAATACGGCAAGAAATTCAACCTGCCGCTGGCCTATAACGCTGCGGCGGACCAGGCTTCGTGGGATGCTGGTTTGGCTTTCTTGGCTGATGCATTCAAGGCGAAGTAAGTTCATCTCATATGGGTACCTCTAAGAATTCGTCACACCGGCGAAGGCCGGTGTCCAACCGATTGAAGTGGGGTAAGCAGGCAATCCGCGAAGCGGATGCTCGCAAAATACTGGATTCCGGCCTTCGCCGGAATGACGAAATCTGAATTTATAGAGATTACAATAATGCATTTTGTGAAATTTAATTTCGTTTGTGCCGACTGTCCCGATGCTTGAAATCCTGTTAATCCTTGCTGTATTGGTGCTGACTGTTGTGTTGCTGGCGATGCAGTACAGGCAGCCTGCGCGCGCAACCCAGTTGCTGGAGCAGCAGCACCGCGCCATGCTCACCGATCTGCATGACGGGCTGAACAAGCAGGGCGACCGGCTGATTGCGGCGCAGACCGATCAGGCCGAACGATTGCGCGCGGCGGTGAGCGAGGAGTTGCGTGCGACGCGCGAGGTACTGCAAGCCTTGCGCAGCGAGATGCTTACGCAGACGCTGGCGAAATTGTCCGAGCAGGCGCGCGCCGATCAGGAACTGATCCAGAATTCATTCCGTAATGCGACTCAACATTTGGCAGGCAGCATCGAGACCTTGTCCAAAACAGTGGACGGGCGGCTGGAGCAGATTTCTGGTCGCGTCAGCGAGCGCCTGGATGAAGGCTTCAAGAAAACCAACGAAACGTTTATGCAACTCAGAGAGCGGCTGGCCACCATAGACGAGGCGCAGAAGAAGATAGACGGCCTCACCACCAACGTGGTGAGCCTGCAGGAGCTGCTCGGCGACAAGCGCTCGCGCGGGGCATTCGGCGAGGTGCAACTGGAAGGGCTGGTGCGCAACATTTTGCCGCCGCAGGCGTACGACATGCAGCACACGCTGCCCAACGGCAGCCGCGCCGATTGCGTACTGATGCTGCCGGAGCCGACCGGCATGGTGGCGGTGGATTCCAAGTTCCCGCTGGAGAACTATCACCGCATGTTCGACGCAGGTTTGTCCGAACCGGACAAGGCGCTGGCCACGCGCCAGTTCAAGGCGGACATCAAAAAGCATGTGGACGACATCAGCAGCAAGTACATCATTCCCGAGGTGACCTCGGACGGCGCGGTGATGTTCGTCCCCGCCGAGGCGGTGTTCGCCGAAATCCACGCGCACCATCCGGAGGTGGTGGATTATGCGATGCAGCGGCGCGTGTGGGTGGTGTCGCCGACCACGCTGATGGCGGTGCTGAACACCGCGCGCGCGGTGATGAAGGACGTGGAAACGCGCAAGCAGGTGCACATCATCCAGGACGAGTTGGGCAAGCTGGGCAAGGATTTCGGCCGCTTTGACGAGCGCATGAAGAAACTTGCCGACCACATCCGCCAGGCGAACAAGGATGTGGAAGACGTGCAAATCAGCAGCCGGAAAATTACCGAGCAGTTTGCCAAAATCGAGCGCGTGGAACTCGACCATCCGGTTGCGCTGCCACAAGTGAACGATGAGCCTTAAAACAGCATGAAACTTGCAGTCGCACAAATCAATTGCACGGTCGGCGACCTGGACGGTAATGCCGCCAAAGTTCTCGACTATGCCGAGCGTGCCAGGCAGCAGGGCGCAACGCTGTTGCTTACTCCTGAATTGAGCCTGTGCGGCTATCCGCCGGAAGATTTGCTGTTGCGTGCAGGGTTCTTCCGTGCCTGCGACCGGGCGTTGCATGAGCTGGCGCAGCAGGTGCAGGGTATCAGCGTGGTGGTTGGACATCCGCACGAGGTGGGCGAGAAGCATTACAACGCCGCTTCGGTGCTGCGCGACGGCAAGATCATCGCCACGTACCACAAACACGCGCTGCCGAATTACAGTGTATTTGACGAAGAGCGGTATTTCACGCGCGGTCTGGCTCCCTGCGTGTTCGAGGTGGAGGGGGTCAAATTCGCGCTCGGCATCTGCGCCGACATCTGGTATGAACACGCGGCACAGCGCGCGCATGAAGCCGGTGCGCAGGTGCTGCTGGTGCTGAATGCCTCGCCGTATCACATCGGCAAGCAGCTGTCGCGTTATGAAGCGATTCGCGACCGCACCGGCGAAACCGGCCTCGCGGTGGTGTATGCCAATCTGGTGGGTGGGCAGGATGAGCTGGTGTTCGATGGATCATCCTTTGCCATGGATGCGCAGGGCAAGCTGACCCACCAGTTTCCCTCCTTTGAAGAGACGCTGGGGCTGGTTGAAATTCGTGATGGCCAGTTGCTGGCGGGCGAGATGGCGCCCGCCCTCAGGCACGAGGACAGCATCTACCGCGCGCTGTGCATGGGAGTGAAGGACTACATCGGCAAGAACCGTTTTCCCGGCGTGTTGCTGGGCCTGTCGGGGGGCATAGATTCGGCGCTGACTCTGGCGGTGGCGGTGGATGCGCTGGGTGCGGACAAGGTGCGCGCGGTGATGATGCCGTCGCCCTACACCGCGCAGATCAGCCTGGACGATGCGCGCGAAATGGCCGCCATCCTCGGCGTGCGCTACGACGTGCTGGACATCAAACCGGTATTCGATGCCTATCTTGCGACTTTAGGCAAACAGTTCGAGGGGCTGCCGCCGGATACCACCGAAGAAAACATCCAGGCGCGCATACGCGGCAATCTGCTGATGGCCCTGTCCAACAAGTTCGGCTCGCTGGTGCTGACCACCGGCAACAAATCGGAAATGACCGTCGGCTATTGCACGCTGTATGGCGATATGGCGGGCGGTTTCGCGGTGCTCAAGGATGTCAGCAAGACCTGGGTGTACCGTCTGGCCAACTACCGCAACAGTCTGGGGCATGTGATTCCGGAGCGCATCATCACGCGGCCGCCCAGTGCGGAACTGAAGCCCAACCAGACCGACCAGGACAGTCTGCCGCCTTACGATGTCCTCGACGGCATCATGGCCTGTTACGTGGAAATGAATCTCACCATCGCGGAAATTATCGCGCGCGGTTATGCAGAGGAAGATGTGAGGCGGGTGGTGAAGATGATCTGCGTCAACGAATACAAGCGCCGCCAGTCGCCGGTCGGCGTGCGCATCACCGATCGCGGCTTCGGCAAGGATTGGCGCTACCCGATCACCGCGCGCTATCAGGATGGCTTTTAGCAGGGTGCGCGGATAGGCTATACTTGCCACACCATTTTATTTTGCGGGAGCAGCCATGAAGAAAATCGAAGCCATCATCAAACCGTTCAAGCTCGACGAAGTGCGCGAGGCCCTGTCCGAACTGGGCGCCAGCGGCTTGACCGTGACTGAGGTGAAAGGCTTCGGGCGGCAGAAGGGGCATACCGAACTGTATCGCGGCGCGGAGTATGTGGTGGATTTTCTGCCGAAGATCAAGATTGAAGTGGTAGTGAGCGCGGCCATATTGGATGCCGCCGTGGAAGCCATCATCAAGGCGGCGCACACCGGCAAGATCGGCGACGGCAAGATTTTCATCACCCCGGTGGAGCAGGTCATCCGCATCCGCACCGGCGAGACGGACGAAGCGGCAATCTAGCTACCGCTTCGTCAGGCAGCATCGGAGAGCCGCATGTATTTGTTTTTCGACACAGAAACGACCGGGATACCAAAGAACTACAAGGCGCCTGTTTCGGATATCAAGAACTGGCCACGGCTGGTGCAAATTGCATGGTTGGTCACTGACAAAAGTGGAAGTGAAATCAAGAGCGCCGAGTATATTATCAAGCCCGACGGATTCTCGATTCCAGAGGACGCAGCCAGGATACACGGAATTACTGACGAGCTTGCCAGCCAGTCGGGTGTTGACTTGAAGCCCGTTCTTGAAGAAATCACGGTGGATATTTCCAAGGCCGTGGCCTTGATTGCACACAATATGCAGTTTGATGAAAAGATACTCGGCGCCGAGTTTTTGCGTATGGGCCACCTCAACCATCTTGAGGGCAAACCAAAAAAATGCACGATGCAAGCGTCAACGGATTACTGCAAGATTCCCGGCTCTTACGGCAATAAGTGGCCAAAATTGCAGGAACTGTACAAGAAGCTTTTTCGGGAAAGTTTTGATAACGCCCACAACGCCCTTGCTGATGTCAGGGCTTGTGCGAGATGTTACTTCGAGCTTAGGCGAATTGGGGTTATGGACTAACAGGGTGTTGAAAAACTACTGCGAGGCGATGATGCTGCGTTGGAAACCGGCTCAAAATGCTCATTTACTATGTATAAACTCCGCTTTTTCGCCGGTTTCCGCCTTGCCTGATCGCCTCTCGCTACGTTTTCAATACCCTGCTAATTTCCCGACTTTAGCAACACCAGCACCGCGCCGCCGCCACCCGCATTCGGCGGCGCTTCGCAGAACGCCAGCACTTCCGCACATTGGGTCAGCCAGTGGCGCACGCGGATTTTCAGTATCCCTTCACCGCCGTCAGTATGCCATCCCTTGCCGTGTATCACGCACACATGGCGCAGGCCGTTCTGCGTCGCATCGCGCAGGAATTCCAGCAGCAGTTTGCGCGCCGCATCACTGTTGAGGCCGTGCAGGTCGAGGCTGTCCTGCACTGGCCATTGCCCGCGCCGCAGCTTGCGCAGCGTCATGCGCGATATTCCGGAACGCATGAATTCGGTGAGCAGCGTGTCGCCTGCGCCGTGGTCGGACAGGGTGTCCTGAATTTGTGCCGGTTCGGGTTTGTGAACGGGACTGGCTAAAGGGGGTGAATGCGGTGGTGATAATTGGGTTGTCGCACGATTGGATGGCGCCAATGGGGTGACGCCATCCAGCGCCTGCCGGAACAGTTCGGTATCAGGAGGGGCAGGTTGTTCCTTTTTATTCTTCAAGCCAGATAAATCATTAGAACAGAACTGTTCCTTCCCCCTTGCAGGGTGAGGGGATATTGGGTTTAACGGATTATCTTTTTTCAAGTCAGCCCAGCGAGTCCAGGTACTTGTCCGCATCCAGCGCCGCCATGCAGCCGGTCGCCGCGCTGGTACAAGCCTGGCGGTAGATATGGTCTTGCACGTCGCCCGCCGCGAACACGCCGGGAATGTTGGTCGCCGTGGCGTTGCCGGCCTGGCCGCCGCGGGTGACGAGGTAGCCGTTGTCCATTTCCAGTTGACCGTTGAAGAGGTCGGTGTTGGGTTTGTGGCCGATGGCGATGAACACGCCGGTCAGCGCGATGTCCTGTATCGCGCCGGTCTGCATATGCTTGATGCGCATGCCGGTCACGCCGCTGCCATCGCCCAGCACTTCATCCAGCATCTGATGCAGTTGCAACGTGATCTTGCCTTCGTTCACCTTTTCCATCAGGTGGTCAATCATGATGCGCTCGGCGCGGAAGGTGTCGCGCCGGTGCACCAGCGTGACATGGCGCGCGATGTTGGCCAGGTATAACGCTTCTTCCACCGCCGTGTTGCCGCCGCCGATCACCGCCACATCCTGCCCGCGATAGAAGAACCCGTCGCAGGTGGCGCAACCGGACACGCCCTTGCCCATGAATTTTTCTTCCGATGGCAAACCGAGATATTGCGCCGAGGCGCCGGTGGCGATGATCAGCGCGTCGCATGTATAACTGCCTGCGTCACCCACCAGCAGGAACGGCTTCTGTTGCAGTTTGGCGGTGTGGATGTGGTCGAAAATTATTTTCGTGTTGAAGCGCTCCGCGTGCTGCTGGAAGCGTTGCATCAGTTCCGGGCCTTGCACGCCTTTGGGGTCGGCGGGCCAGTTGTCCACCTCGGTGGTGGTCATCAGTTGCCCGCCCTGCGCCATGCCGGTGATCAGCACCGGGTTGAGGTTGGCGCGCGCGGCATACACGGCGGCGGTGTAACCGGCTGGGCCGGAGCCGAGGATGAGGAGGCGATGGTGCTGGGTGGCTTTTTCCATGACAGGGCTTTCTGCTCGAGTTGCAAACGAGGGCGAAATTTAACAGTGGCGCGCCTGCCTGTCGAGTAAAATGCGCGGGTTATGATTTTCCGCCTGTTATTCGCCCTGTTGCTGCTGCTTGCCGTGCCGTGTGTGCGGGCGGCTGATCTGCCCGGCATCCCCCAGTTCATTGACGAAATGGTGTCCAAGCACCAGTTCAAGCGTGACGATCTGGTGCAGATATTCCAGCGCGCGCAGTATCGCCAAGCCGTCATTGACCTCATTTCCACACCCGCCACCATCAAGCCCTGGCCGGAATACCGCGCCCTTTTCATCAATCCCAAGCGCATCAGCGGTGGGTTGCAGTTCTGGTTGAGCTATGCGGAGGCGCTGCAACGCGCGGAAAAACAATACGGCGTGCCGCAGGAAATCATCGTCGCGCTGATCGGCGTGGAGACCATGTACGGCAACAACGCCGGCAAATATAGCGTGCTCGATGCACTGACCACGCTGGCATTCGATTATCCGCGCCGCGCCGATTTTTTCCGCAGCGAGCTGGAGCAATACCTGTTGCTGGCGCGCGACCAGGATTTCGAACTGCTCAAGGTGCAGGGCTCTTACGCCGGTGCGATGGGCATTCCGCAATTCATGCCGAGCAGCTACCGCAAGTATGCGGTGGATTTCAGCGGCGACGGCAAGATTGATTTGCTGCGCGATCCGGTGGATGCCATCGGCAGCGTGGCGAACTATCTCAAACAATACGGCTGGTCAAGCGGCGAGCCGGTGGCGGTACGCGCAAGCACCGGGGAAAACAGGCTCTTGGGGGGGCTTGCGGAATCACATGCCATGGCGGTATGGGCGGCTTCCGGCGTGCAGCCGGACAAGCAGGTTGAGGCGGACAAGACTGCGCGTCTGGTTGATTTCACGGTAGCGGAAGGCAAGGAATATTGGCTGGCGTTCAACAATTTTGATGTCATCACCCGCTACAACAACAGCGACTTCTACGCCATGTCGGTGCACCAGCTCGCCGAAGCGCTGCGCGACGCGCGCAATTAAAAACCCCCGATGTGCGCTCTGCCCGAATGCAGAGTCAGGCTGGATTTCGGCTTGCATGGCGTTTTCCCGGAAGGAATTTAAAGGCTCAGCCTTGCGTTGAAACTTCTTGCGGTTTTTTTCCGCCAGTTTTTGCCAGCCTCAAAAAAGTTGCCAGTTCTTCCACCCAGCGTAACCGTCGCTCGGGGGTGAGCATCCGGAATGCGCGCAGGCGTTCGTCGCTGGTGTGATGGGTGCGGTCGCCGAGGGGGGGAAGGGATGGTTCATAGTGCCTTGATCCGTTGCAGGTGTTCGATGTCGGAAAGGTCTATCGGGCGTCCAACAGCCTGTTTACGGCGATGTCCACGTCCATGGTGGAACGCTCCACGCCGTGCAGCGATACGGCCAGCCCGCCGATCAGCAGGTAATCCACCTTGTAGCGGGCGAGGGCGGCGAAAAGGCCAACATAGAACATGGCTACAGTCTACTCAATGTTGGCTGCAATGAAAATTGTTTTTACGGCATCCAGTCGTTCGCCCCGCTTTATTTGCCCGTACAATAATGGGTAGTCATGATTGCCTATCTCATTCGCCGTATTCTTTACGCCATTCCGATTCTCATCGGGGTGAACCTGCTCACCTTCGCGCTGTTCTTCGTGGTGAATACGCCGGACGATATGGCGCGGATGCAGCTCGGCATCAAACGTGTGACTCCGGAGGCGATTGAAAAATGGAAACAGCAGCGCGGTTATGACAAGCCGCTGTTGCTCAACAGCGCGGCCAGCGGCGCGGGCAAAATCACCGAGACGATTTTCTGGCAGAAATCCGCCAGCATGTTCGTGTTCGACTTCGGCTAGTCCGACGACGGGCGCAACATCTCGCGGGAAATCCAGACGCGCATGATGCCGAGCCTGGCGATTGCGCTGCCGACTTTTCTGGTCGGGCTGATGGTGTACGTCAGCTTCGCGCTGCTGATGACGCTGTTCCGCGGCACCGCGCTGGACATCGCGGGCGTGGCGCTGTGCGTGCTGCTGATGTCGGTGTCCGGGCTGTTTTACATCATCGGCGGGCAGTTCGTGGTGAGCAAGCTGTGGCATCTGGTGCCGATCTCGGGTTATGCGGGCGGCGTGGACAGCATCAAGTTCGTGGTGCTGCCCATTGTGATCGGCGTGGCGGGCAGCATCGGTTCCAGCAGCCGCTGGTATCGCACCATTTTCCTCGAAGAAATCGGCAAGGACTATGTGCGCACCGCGCGCGCCAAGGGTTTGTCCGAGCTGGTGGTGTTGTTCCGCCACGTGTTGAAGAACGCGATGATCCCGATTCTCACCGGCGTGGTGGTGGTGATCCCGCTGCTG
>JACREC010000105.1 GCA_016218445.1 Nitrosomonadales bacterium | reverse complement strand
TGCGGCGTCCAACACCCAGGTAGACAACATGCGCGAACTGCTGGAAAGCGCGCTGTATGCGCCGACCAGTGGGCGCTTCAAGGTGTACATCATAGACGAAGTGCACATGCTGTCGAAGTCGGCGTTCAACGCCATGTTGAAGACGCTGGAAGAGCCGCCCGCGCACGTCAAGTTCATTCTCGCCACCACCGACCCGCAGAAGATCCCGGTCACCGTACTGTCGCGCTGCTTGCAGTTCAATTTGAAACAGTTGCCGCCCGCGCTGATACTCACGCACTTGCAGTATGTGCTGGGGCAGGAAAACATCCTTTTTGAGGCGGGTGCGCTGGCGCTGCTGGCGCGCGCGGCACAGGGCAGCATGCGCGATGCGCTGAGCCTGCTCGACCAGGCCATCGCCTATTCCGATTCGCGGGTGGATGAGGCGACGGTGCGCAACATGCTGGGCGCGATAGACCAGGGTTATTTGTACGGCCTGTTGCAGGCTTTGCTGGCGCGCGACGGGGTGGAATTGCTGCGCATCGCCGATGACATGGTGATGCGCAGCCTGGCGTTTGACGCCGCCTTGCAGGATATGGCGACCTTGTTGCACCGCATCGCGCTGGCGCAGACCGTGCCGCAGGCCATCGCGGAGGATGAGCCGGAGCGCGCGCGCCTGCTGGAACTGGCGCAGAATTTCAGTGCCGAAGAGTTGCAGTTGTTCTACCAGATCGCCATCCACGGGCGCAACGAGATAGACCTCGCGCCCGATGAGTATGCCGGTTTCACCATGACGCTGCTGCGCATGCTGGCCTTCATGCCGGCTGGCGCGCAGGCAGTGGCTGAAAAGCATGCCGTGTATGGGCGGCCCGCACTGGCGGCGGTTCCTGCTGCCGCAGTGCCCGCGTCACCACCGCAGCCGCAACCGAAACCGAAGCCGGCCCAGGCTGTTGCCCAGCCGGCCAATCCGGTAACGGCCGCTGCGCTCGACTGGGGCGTGTTGCTGGCGCAGTTGAATGTACAGAGCATGGCGCGCGAACTGGCCAGGCACTGCACGCTGGAAAGTTTTGTTGACGGACGGCTGGCCTTGAATCTGGCGCAGCAGCACAAGCATTTGCAGACCAACAGGGCGGCTCACGACAAATTGCAGGCGGCGCTCAGCGATTATTTCGCCCAGCCGGTGAAACTGGTTGTAACGGTAGGAGCGGACAGCGCGGCCACACCCGCCGCCGTCGAGCAGCAGGAGAAACAGACGCGCCAGCAGCAGGCGGCGGCAGCGATTACGCAGGACCCGTTCGTGCACGAGGCGCAGGCGCAACTGGGTGCGCAGGTTATTGAAGAATCGATTAAACCGATTTAAGCGGGTAGCTTGTGGCTGGCAGCTGGTAGCCAACCCGGTTTTGCTACAAGCTACTAGCTACCTGCTACCGGCTCAACGACTTATTTTGGTTAACCACGTGTCGCAGGAGAATTAAAGATGATGAAGGGCGGATTGGGCGGGCTGATGAAGCAGGCGCAGCAGATGCAGGCAAACATGAAGAAGGCGCAGGCCGAACTGGCGACGGTCGAGGTGGAGGGGCAATCCGGTTCCGGCATGGTGAAGGTGACCATGACCTGCGCGCATGAGGTGCGCCGCATCTCGCTGGACGACAGCCTGTTGTCCGACGACAAGGAGATGCTGGAAGACTTGATCGTGGCGGCCATGAATGATGCGGTGAAGCAGGCCGCCGCCGTGAGCCAGAAAAGGATGAGCGGCTTCACTGCGGGGATGAATCTGCCGCCCGGCATGAATTTGCCTTTTTGATTGAAAAGCATTCAACCACGGAAAACACGGATGACACGGAAGAGGGTTAAGCAGGCATTTTGCCTTAAGGCGAAAGCTCGCAAAAAACGTAACTTCTGGCACATTCATTCCGTGTATTCCGTGTTTTCCGTGGTTAATTGTTTTTTCCCAGAATAAATGAATACGCCATCCAGCCTGGAAGACCTGATCGACGCCTTGCGCTGCCTGCCGGGGGTCGGCCCGAAATCCGCGCAGCGCATGGCTTACCACCTGTTGCAGCGCGACAAGCCGGGCGCATTGCGGCTGGCGCAGTCGCTCGGCCATGCGGTGGAAAGTATCCGGCATTGCGCCAAGTGCAATAATTTTTCCGAAGAAGAAGTGTGCGTGTTGTGCCGTTCATCGCGGCGCGACCCGCACTTGTTGTGCGTGGTGGAAATGCCGGCGGACTTGCTGATGATGGAGCAGGCGCAGTGCTATCGCGGCATGTATTTCGTGCTGATGGGCAGACTGTCCCCGCTGGACGGCATCGGCGCGCGCGAGTTGCATCTGGAGCGGCTGGTCAGGCGCGCGCAGGAGCAGCCGTGCGAGGTGATTCTCGCCACCAACTTTACCGTGGAGGGAGATGCCACGGCGCATTACATCGCCACCCTGCTGTGCGCGCAGGGCATCAAGGTGTCGCGCATTGCACGCGGGCTGCCGGTGGGCGGCGAACTGGAGCATGTGGATAGCGGCACGCTGGCGCAAGCCGTGCTGGAACGGCGCGAGGTTTTGGAATGAACACAGATAGGTTATTAAAGCCGGCAGTCCCTTCCCCCTTGCAGGGGGAAGGTTAGGATGGCGGCCATGACACGGCGTTGCGAAGCATCCGGGGCGGGAATGGCCGCCTCACACCCGCTCCCGCAATCGGCTGGCTTCGCCAGTAACGTGTCGCGGGGTGTGGGGGTGGAACAGTGGAGAAACCAAGTTTCTACCCCCTCCCTATAACTCCCCCTTGCAGGGGGAGGGAATATCACTCAATGGATAATTTGGAATGAATGAGCAGGGCGAGCGGCTGCAAAAGGTGCTGGCGCAGGCAGGCATGGGTTCGCGGCGCGAGATAGAGGAGTGGATTGCCGCCGGGCGGGTCACGGTGAACGGCGCAGTGGCGACGCTGGGGATGCGTGTGGTTGAGGGTGATGTGGTGCGTGCCGATAACAAGCGCTCCATTCGTATCGAGGCGCATGACACACGCCTGCCGCGCGTCTTGCTGTACCACAAGCAGGAAGGCGAGATCGTCAGCCGCGACGACCCGGAAAAACGCACCAGTGTGTTCGACAAACTGCCCAGGCTGAGCGGCATGAAATGGATTGCCATTGGCCGGCTAGACTTCAATACCAGCGGGCTGCTGATTTTTACCACCTCGGGCGCTCTGGCCAACCGCCTGATGCATCCGCGCTTTGAGGTGGAGCGCGAATATGCGGTGCGTGTGCAGGGCAGCATGACGGAACAGCAGATGCGGCAGATGTTGAAGGAAGGCATCACTCTGGAAGACGGCCCGGTGAAGTTTGAGAAACTTATGGACGAAGGCGGCGAAGGCTATAATCACTGGTACCGTTTGGTGCTGAAGGAAGGGCGCAACCGTGTCGTGCGCCGTACCTTCGAGGCGTTGGGCTTGCCGGTCAGCCGTTTGATGCGCGTGCGCTTCGGCATTGTCAATCTGCCTCCGCGCCTGAAGCGCGGCATGTTGGCTGAACTCGGTCCGGGCGAAGTAACCGCGATCCTCGACTGGGTCGGCATGGAGGTGCAGCCTGCCGTTGCGCAACATGCGGATGTGCGGCCCGGGCGTAACCAGGCTGATGGGCGCGGACAAGCCGATAAGCCTGGAGATAAAGGGGTTGGTGCAACGGACAAGGGCGGGCAAAAAAATGCTCCCGCCGCCGTTCCACGCAGCAAGGCAGGCATGCGGCGTGGTGTGTCCCGCAGTAAAGCTAAAACTGGCTATTAACGCTACAATACCCGCAGCAAAAATATATCGGTCAAGGTTGAATGGAACAGCGTACCAATAAAACCATAATGTGCAGTGTGTTGTTCCTGGACATTGTGGAATATTCCAAGGAGTCGGTTTCCGGGCAGATTGCCCTGAAAGATGGCTTCAATTCCTTTTTGGCAGACGCTATCCGCGATGTGCCGGCCAGTGACCGCATCATTCTGGATACGGGTGATGGTGCGGCAATCAGCTTTATGGGGGATGTCGAGGACGCGCTCAAGGCGGCACTGATCCTGCGCGAAAAGCTGCTCAGTGAAGGCGTGCATATAGATCCGCCATTGCTGGTGCGCATGGGTATCAACCTTGGCCCGGTGCGCCTGGTCAAGGATATCAACGGCCAGCCCAACATCGTGGGCGACGGCATCAATGTGGCGCAGCGTGTCATGGGGTTTTCAGACCCGGGCCAGATTCTGGTTTCGCGTTCATACTATGATGCGGTGTCGCGCCTGTCGACTGAATACGCGGGGATGTTCCACTACCAGGGATCGCGTACCGACAAGCATGTGCGTGAACATGAGGTTTATGCGATCGGCCATCCGGGCGACGTTATCGCAACCCAACCAAAACCGGATGACAAGGGCGCTCCTGAAACGGCAGAAAACCTGAGTGCCGCACAACGCGTAAACGGTTGGATACAGGCCGCGCGCAGCACATTCCAGAATGCTTCCAATCAACAACGCGCGCTGTATGTTGCAACTCTCGCCGGCGCGCTGCTGCTGCTGATCGTTGTGGCCATCAAAATCATGCATCGCCCTGCCGCGCCTTTGCCGCCAGTGGCGGAAGCGCCGGTGCCTGTCGTGGTGCAAACTCCGGTGCCTGCCGTGGCACAAGCCGCTTCCAAGGTCGCTGCAGTACCGCCCAATGCTGCTGCAGCACCGCCTAAAATAGCCGTGCCCATAACGGAGAAAAAACCGAAGGCCGTGCTGCCTGCGCAGGAGAAACCCAGGCGTGCGTCTGCTGCGCAGGAGAAAGCCAGTAAGGATATTTCCACCACCCGCACCTTGGAGGAAACCACTGCGGTCGAACCCGGTGCTGCGGCGCTGGTGGGTGTTGCAGTCACGCCTTGGGGGGAAATCTATCTGGATGGTAGAATGCAGGGTGTCAGCCCGCCTTTGGCGGAATTGAATGTGGCGCCGGGAACACACGAAATCGAAATTCGCAACACGACCTTTCCGGCTTATACCCAGAGCATCCACGTCAAGGCAGGCGAGCAAATAAAGATCAAGCATAAATTCGCTAATTAGGAGTTCAGAATGTCGGGTATTCGCATGACGCTGTTTGCCGCAGCTGCGCTTTTGTTGAGTGCCTGCGGCGCAATGGAAAAGGTAAAGGACAAAATGAGTGGCCTGCTCCAACCCAGCCCTGCGGAACAGAAACTTTCCAGCGGCGTGAAGAGCTACGAAGATGGCGATTACAAATCCTCCATGGAGGCATTGCAGGGCGCGCTGGACATGGGCTTGAGCAGCAAGGGCGACCGGGTTACCGCATACAAGTATTTGGCTTTTATCCATTGCGTTTCCGGGCGCGAAAAGCAGTGCCGTGACGGGTTCAAGAAAGCATTTGAGATTGATCCGAATTTTGACCTGAAGCCTGCGGAGGCGGGGCATCCCGTATGGGGTCCGGTGTTCCGCAGCGTGAAGGCCAAGCCTGCCAAATAACCCACTTCAACACCCTGCTAACAGCCATGATCAGCCAGTTGGGGCGCTATGAAATAATCGGCGAGCTCGGTCAGGGCGCGATGGGTATCGTCTATAAGGCGAAAGACCCGCTGATTGACCGCGTCGTCGCGATCAAAACCATCAGCCTGAACCTGGCACTGGACGAAAAAGAAGAGTACGAGGCGCGCTTCTATCAGGAAGCCAAGGCGGCAGGCCGCCTGAGCCACCCCAATATCGTCACCATTTATGACGTGGGCAAGAGCGGCGATGTTGCCTATATCGCGATGGAGTTTCTGCAGGGACGCGAGTTGCGCGATGTTCTTAATGAAGAGCCGCGCCTGCCGCTCGACCAGGTGCTCGATATCGTGGTGCAGGTGGCGCAGGGCTTGGCTTATGCGCATGAGAACGGCATCGTGCACCGCGACGTGAAACCTGCCAATATCATGGTGGTGCGCGATGGGCATGTGAAGATCACCGATTTCGGCATCGCACGCATGGCGTCTGCCTCAGTGCGCACACAAACCGGCATGGTGCTCGGCTCACCCAAGTACATGTCGCCGGAACAGGTAATGGGCAAGCCGATCGACCACCGCTCGGATATTTTTTCGCTCGGTGTGATGTTGTATGAAATGCTTACCGGACAAGTGCCGTTCAACGGCGAGAATGTCAACGCCATCATGTATCAGATACTGAATGCCGTGCCGCCGCCGCTCAATACCCTGAATCCGGCGGTGCCCGACATGCTCAATTTCATCGTTGCCAAGGCGCTGGCGAAAGCCCCGGATGACCGCTATCGCGATGCCGGAGAATTTGCCAATGACTTGCGCGCCTGCCGTAATGCTATGCCGCGCTCCGCTGCGGCCAAGCCGCAGGCCGCGCCAATCACACCATTGCCGGACTCTATTCCCATGGTCAGACATGAGGGGGCAGAGGCGGAAGAATCCAAGCCGTTAGCGACCATGGGCTTATCCGCCGTATTTGATTCATCCGCCGCCACGATGCGCCTGGCTGCGATGACCGGTTCGCCGGAAGATGTCGAGGAGCTTGCCAGGACTTTGAAAGTGGCACGGCCAACCATGGAAGCCATCAGTCAGGCTGCCCCGCCAATCGCCAAGCCCAAGGCTGCGGAACGTCCCTTGCCTGCGCAGGCACAGCGGAGCGGTACGGCCAACCCCCCCGGCAAGAGCGGCAATTTGCTGCTGATCGCGATCCTCGCGCTGGTGCTGATCGGCTTGGTCTCGGCCTTCATTTTTTGACCTGGCTGCTGCCCTTTCTGGACGAGGCAGCATGCAGCGGCAATTCAAACTTCAACCTTCGCGTTACCTCGCGGCCATGCTGATTACAGCGCATGGCACCACGTTTGCAGCATTGTTTCCGTTGGCATTGCCGGGTTGGACGAAAGCGGCGCTGGCCTCACTCACGCTGCTCAGCCTGATGCATCACTTGCGGCACGATGCCTGGCTGTCTGCGCCATCCGCCGGTGTGGCGCTGACGCTGGAGGGTGACCGGGTGGTGCTGACCACATGCGGCGGCGAACAGTTGACCGGTCAAATGTTGCGCGACAGCCTGGTCACGCCTTTTATCACCGTGCTGAACGTGTTGCCGCAAGGCGCCCATTTGGCGCGCAGCGTGGTCATTCTGCCGGATAGTCTGGATGCGGAATCCTTCCGGCAGTTAAGGGTCTGGCTGAAGTGGGGCGGTTAACAGGGTGTTGAAAAACTACTGATGAAACAACTAGCCATCTGGCTAATTTGGCAAGCTACGCCAAATAAGCCATTGGTTATGCGAGGCGATGATGCGGCGTTGGAAGTCGGCTCAAAATGCGGGGTCGCACAGCGACAGGCTATGTGTAAACCGCATCTGCGACACGTTACTGGCGAAGCCAGCCGTTTGCGGGAGCAGATGCAGGCCGCACTTCCCGCACCAGAGGGCTACGCCCCACCGTGTCAGTGCGGCTACTTCTTCGCCGACTTCCGCCTTGCCTGATCGCCTCTCGCTACGTTTTTCAACACCCTGTTAGCGCTGCACAGCAGGCGGGATGGTTTTGTTTGTGTGCGCCTCGCTATAATTTGATACTCCCGATGCGCGGACAGGGGAGCAGGCGAACCGCAACAAAGGGGAACACGACTAATTCCATTCGCATTAAGAGTAGCATTAACGTAGGAGCGGGCCATGCCCGCGAAAAAATGTTCGCGGGCATGGCCCGCTCCTACATCCTGCAGAGTTTTGCCATTTTTAATGCAAACTGGAATAACACGGTGTAACCAGAATGGCGCAAGACAATGACGAACTGATCCTGGCTCAAGCGGAACTGCGCGACTTCAAGCGCACCGTATTGGCCTTGCGCCAGGAGTTGGAGACTGCGCACGCGGAGACGGACGAGCGGCTGCGCAAATCAGCGCTGGCCGCGAATACCGAGATCGCGCAACTGAAAACCACCGTGGCCGTATTGCGCGAGGAGTTGGAGAAAGCGCGGGCGGAACGCGACAAGGCGGTGCAGCATGCCATTGCCACCAACCATAACGAGATCCAGCAATTGAAGGCGACCAGTGCCGCACTGCGCGATGCCCTTGAAGCAGCGCGCATCGACAAGGTCAGCAGTGTCAATCAGGCGATCAGCGGAGCCGGTGCCGAAATCGCCCAGTTGCATGGCACCATCCGCACGCTGCGCGAGCAACTCGAAACACTGTCTGCCAAAACCACAACCTGAGGCCAGCGAAAAAATGGAACAGCCGACCGCCAGCACCGCACCCGGGAAATCGAAACCCGTTGCCGCCGGCAACAGCGCGCAGCAGCGCAATCACCTGCGCACTGTCGAGTTGCTGCTCGAGGTGTCGCGCAAGATGGCGGCGTTCGACACACTCGACGAGGTGCTCAACGCCCTGGTGGAGATGACCACCGCCCAGCTCAACGCCGAGCGCGGTTCGCTGTTCCTCAACGATCCGGACAGCAACGAACTATATTCCCGCGTCGCCCAAGGCAACATCCAGCGCGAGATCCGCCTGCTCAACAACAGCGGGATTGCCGGGTACGTGTTCACCAGCGGCGAACCGCTGATCATCCATGACGCTTATTCGGATCCGCGTTTCAACCGCTCCATCGACGAGCAGACCGGCTTCGTCACGCACAACATCCTGTGCGTGCCGATCAAGACGGTGAAGGGCGAGGTCATCGGGGTCGCGGAGACGCTCAACAAGCACAAGGGCAAATTTACCGCACGCGACCTGCACCTGCTCGAAGCGATGACCAGCCAGGGAACGCTCGCGCTGCAAAGCGCCCAGTTCATCGAGCGCATGAAGGCGGTGCACAAGCAGGAGATGGAGTTCATCGACGTCGTCTCCGAAGTCACCGCCGACATCAAGCTCGGCTCCCTGTTGCAGAAAGTGATGGGCGAGGCGACGCGCATGCTCAATGCCGAGCGCTCCACGCTGTTCCTCAACGACGAGAAGACCAGCCAGTTGTGGTCGGAAGTCGGGCAGGGGCTGGCGTCGATGCAGATCCGCCTGCCCAACCATCTCGGCATCGCGGGCGCGGTGTTCACCTCGGGCAAGTCCATCAACATCCCTTACGCCTACGCCGACCTGCGCTTCAACCCGGAATTCGACAAGAAGACCGGCTTCTTCACGCGCTCGATCCTGTGCGTGCCGATCGTCAACAAGCACGGCAAGACCATCGGCGTGACCCAGGTGTTGAACCGGCGCGGCGGCCCGTTCACCAGCGACGACGAATCGCGGCTGCGCGCCTTTACCGCACAGATTTCCATAGCGCTGGAGAATGCCAAGCTGTTCGCCGACGTGCAGGCGATGAAGAACTACAACGAGGCGATGCTGGAATCCATGTCCAATGGCCTGATCACGCTGGACGAGAACGAGCGCATCGCCACCTGCAATGCGGCGGGACTGCGCATCTTCAAGGCGCGCGCGGAGGAAGTGCTGCGCAAGCCGGTGGCGGAATTCTTTGCGGACGGCAACCTCTGGGTGCTGGAAAAACTCAAGCTGGTGGACGAAAGCGGCGAACAGCAGACTTCCATGGATGCGCCGCTGCAAGTGGCGGGCGAGACCCTGTCGGTCAACCTCACCGTGCAGCCGCTGCTCAACATCGACCAGAAGCGCATCGGCTCGATGTTTGTGATCGAGGATATCAGCAGCGAGAAACGCATCAAGTCCACCATGTCACGCTACATGGATCCCGGCATCGCCGACCGGTTGGTGGCTGCCGGCGCGGAGGTGCTGGGCGGCAAGGATGTGGAATGCACGGTATTGTTCTCCGACATACGCGGCTTCACCACGTTGACCGAGCAGCTCGGCGCGCAGGGCACGGTGGCGCTGCTCAACGAATATTTCACGCTGATGGTGGAATGCATCCAGCGCGAGGAAGGCATGCTCGACAAGTTCATCGGCGACGCCCTCATGGCGGCGTTCGGCATCCCGGAGGGGCACGCGGATGATGCCGATCGCGCGGTGCGTGCCGCCATCGCGATGATCCGCACGCTGGGCGAGTGGAACAAGCAGCGCCAGGCGCATGGCAAGCCGCCGGTCAATATCGGTGTCGGCATGAATACCGATAGCGTGGTGTCCGGCAACATCGGCTCGAAGAAACGCATGGACTTCACCATCATCGGCGACGGCGTCAACCTGGCTTCCCGCCTGGAGTCGGCCTGCAAGCAATACGGCACGCATATTCTGGTGAGCGAATCCACCTACAAGCGGCTGCGCGGAACCTACCAGGCGCGCGAACTCGATCTGGTGGTGGTCAAGGGCAAGACCCGGCCGGTGGCCATCTACGAAATTCTCGACTACCACACCGACGAAACCTATCCGAACCTGATTGACGCGCTCGGCCACTTCCGCAACGCGCTGACCAAATACCACCAGCGCAAGTGGCAGGATGCCACCCGCCTGCTCGACGAAGTGCTGGCGCTCAACCCGAACGACAAGCCCGCCAAACTCTACATCGAGCGCTGCCGCTATTTCATCGACAACCCGCCCGGCGACGACTGGGATGGGGTGTGGGTGATGGAATCGAAGTGAGCGGACAACGGCTCGTCATGGGTAAATCAATCGCATGATTCCGCAACAGTTCATCGCCAATAAGCAGGGTGTAATGAAATTGCACCAGTTGTTTTCCCGCACTGACTATATGTAGATACGGGAACCTGGCGGTTAACGCGTTGTATAGGTCGGTGGTGTGAGCACGGTGGGAAGGGCACGCGGCAGCGTGTAGGGGTAGTCCTTGCTGTAGTGCAGCCCGCGGCTTTCGTGCCGGGACAATGCGCTTTGCACGATGAGGTCGGCGCTTAGCACCAGGTTGCGCAGCTCCAGCAGGTCGGCAGTGACATGGAAGTTGGTGTAGTACTCGTTGATTTCCTCA
>JACREC010000014.1 GCA_016218445.1 Nitrosomonadales bacterium | reverse complement strand
TCGCCACCGGCTTCATGCTGCGCATTCTCGCCGGTACGCTGGGGGTCGGCATACCGCCCTCGCAATGGCTGCTGCTATGCGGCATGATGGTGACGCTGTTTCTCGGCTTCACCAAACGGCGCGCGGAAATCATTGCCCTGACCGAAGACAAAACCGCGCACCGCAAGGTGCTGGCGCATTACGGCCCGGTATTGCTGGACAAGATGATCGGGATTACCGCCGCCGGCCTGATCATGAGCTACAGCCTCTACACCATGAATCCGGACACCATACGCATCCACGGCACGGCCAACCTGATCTACACCGTACCGTTCGTGATGTACGGCGTGTTCCGCTACATCTACCTGCTGCACCACCAGAGCCGGGGAGGCGACCCGTCGCATGATCTGGTGCGCGACCCGCATCTGTTCATCGTTGTCGGCGCGTGGGTGGTTGTTACCATCTGGCTCATCGCATAAACATGACCCATACCATCCTGAGCGGATGGCGTTTCCGCGCGCTGCTGCTGATCGTGCTGCTGAGCGCCGTCGGTTACCTGGCATTTTCCCTGTGGGGCGGCTGGCAGGAAGTCGTGGCGGCTGTCATCCGGGTTGGCCTGGCAGGCACGGCCATCGCCCTTCTGCTGTCGCTGGTCAATTACGGGTTGCGCTTCCTGCGCTGGCAGAAATACCTCGCACTGCTCGGCCATCGCGTCTATTGGCCGGAAAGCCTGCGTATCTATATTGCCGGGTTCGGCCTGACCGTCCTTCCGGTCAAGGTGGGCGAGACGATCCGCAGCGTGTTCCTGAAACGGCATGGAGTTTCCTACCCGGAAAGCCTGGCGGCATATTTTTCGGAGCATTTTTCCAACTTCATCAGCATGCTGCTGCTGGTCGCGATCGGCCTGTGGACTTATCCCCAGGCCAAGCCGCTGGTGGTGATCCTTGCCGCGCTGATTCTTGCCGTGCTGGTCGTCCTTCAGCAGAGCAAATGGCTGCAAGTGCTCGAGGTCTTTGCGCAAAAGCGGTTGCCTGCCCGGGCCGGCAAACTGGTTGCCCACGGCATCGAAATCATCCTGCATTCCGGCCGCTGTTTCCGCCTGCCCGTGCTGTTGCAGGGCATCGCGCTCGGGCTGGTTGCATGGGGTGCGGAAGGAGTGGCTTTCTACTACATCATGCATCTCCTCGGCAGCGACCTTGCGCTGCCGACTGCGCTGTTCATTTATGCTTTTTCCATGCTGGTCGGCGCGCTCAGTTTCCTGCCCGGCGGCCTCGGCGGGGCCGAAGCCAGCATGGTTGCATTGCTCATGTTGAACCATGTCGCACAACCGCAGGCCGTGGCCGCCACCGTACTGATCCGCCTGGCGACGCTGTGGTTTGCGGTTGCGCTGGGAGTTTTTGCGCTGACCTTGGCCGAGCGGAAAAAGATTCGCGTTTCGTAGGGTGGGTTAGGCCAGCCCTCACCTCAATCCTCTCCCGCCTGCGGGAGAGGAGGCGATCGTCCCTTCCCCCTTTGGGGGAAGGTTAGGATGAGGGAAGGTTGGCCGTAACCCGCCATGGGTAATCGGTGACCTGCCTGATTGGTGGGTTACGCTACGCTAACCCACCCTACAACAGCGGTTCCAGTTGCTGCATCACATTTTGCAGAATGCGCGGTTGCGCCTGCGCGGTGGGGTGCAGGTTGTCGGCCAGGAATTGTTCCGGCGCGACACCTTCCATGAAGAACGGGACCAGCGCCACGTGGTATCGTTGCGCCAGCTTCGGATACAGCGCCTTGAAGCGGGCAGTGTAGTCACCGCCGTAATTGGGCGGCAGTTGCATGCCCAGCAGCAGCACCCTGGCGCGCGCCTTGCGCGCTTGCTGGATGAGGGCGGTGAGATTGGCTTCGATGTCGGCGATGGGTGCGCCGCGCAGGCCGTCATTCGCGCCGAGTTCGAGGATGATGATAGCGGGCCGGTGTTGGCGTAATGCCGCAGCGATGCGCTGGCGTCCGCCGGCAATGGTCTCGCCGCTGATGCTGGCGTTGACCACCTGATACTGCGGATGGCTGCGTTGCAGTTCCTGCTGCAACAGGTTCACCCAACCCGCCTCGCGCGGGATACCATAAGCCGCCGACAGGCTGTCGCCGAATACCAGAATGTTTTTTTCGGCATAAGCAGGATGAGGCAGCCAGAACGTAGCGAATAGCAAGATAATTATTAAAACCGTCATTCCGGGCTTGATGGAACAACTAGCCATTCGACTAAGCTGGCAAAAAACGCCAGCAAAGTCGCTGGTTATGACCCGGAATCCAGCGTTTTTATTAGACTGGATTCCCGCTTTCACCCGCAAGGGGTATGCCGTGGTTGTAAGGGGATTAAGACCCAACAACACACGCAGCGCGGGAATGACAAAACCAAAATACTTTGAGGTGTTCATGACTTCGATTGTGCAGGCAGTGAGCCTCACCAAGCAAGTGGAAAGCGGCGGTCAGCCGCTGGTCATTCTGCACGAGGTCAGCTTTGCCGTCGAGGCGGGCGACAGCCTCGCCATCCTGGGTGTCTCCGGTTCCGGCAAGTCCACCCTGCTGGGCCTGCTGGCCGGGCTGGATATACCCAGCAGCGGCACGGTGTATCTCGACGGCGTGGATCTATTTTCCTTCGATGAAGATGGCCGCGCGCGTTTGCGCGGACGCCTGGCTGGCTTCGTGTTCCAGTCATTCCAGTTGCTGCCCCCACTGACCGCATTGGAAAACGTCATGCTGCCGCTGGAACTGCGCGCCGCACCGGATGCGCGCGAGCGCGCTACCGAAGCCCTGCAGCGCGTGGGCTTGACGCAGCGCATGGATCATCTGCCCAAGCATCTTTCCGGTGGCGAGCAGCAGCGCGTGGCGATTGCGCGCGCCTTTGTTGCGCAGCCAAAAATCCTGTTCGCCGACGAACCCACCGGCAACCTCGACGCCGCCACCGGCGCACAGATCATCGAACTGATGCTGGAACTGAACCGCGCGCAGAGCACAACCCTAATCATGGTCACCCACGACGAAGCTCTAGCGCGGCGCTGTAACAGGCAGTTGCACTTGTCGGGGGGGCAGATTGTGCCATGAACACATTGCGGCTATCGGTGCTGATGCTGCGCCGCGACTGGCGCGCCGGGGAATGGCGCGTGCTGCTCATTGCATTGGTGCTGGCGGTGGGCAGCATTGCCACCGTCGGCCTGTTTGCCGACCGCATCAGGTTGGCGCTGCAACAGGAAGCCACCAGCCTGCTGGGCGCGGATTTGCGCCTTACCTCGACGCGCCCGCTGCCGCCCACGTATCGCGCTGCCGCGCTGCAACGCGGTTTGCATGTTGTGGAGACCGCGACTTTTCTCAGCATGGTGACGACGGCACAACAGAATTTGCTGGCGGAAATTCAGGCGGTGGAAGAAGGGTATCCGCTGCGGGGGAAGATTGTTATCACTCCGGATTGTTCATTAGAGTCGAACCAACTCCTTCCCCCTTGCAGGGTGAAGGTTGGGATGGGGTTAGAGCAGCGGGATAGCAGTGCTTCTACCCCCTCCCTAGCCCTCCCCCTGCAAGGGGGAGGGGACAGCTCCATTCCAGCGCGCGGCACGATATGGGCGGATACGCGCCTGATGCAGCGCATGGGACTGCATCTGGGTGACGAAGTGGGCATCGGCGCGCTGCGCTTGCGCCTGGCCGCGCATGTGGTGCGCGATGTGGATCAATCCGTCGGTTTCTTCAGTTTCGCGCCGCGCGTGCTGCTGAACGCGGGAGATCTGCCTTCAAGTGGCCTGGTGCAGGAAGGCAGCCGCATCAGCTACCGTTTGCTGGCGGCGGGCGATGCGGTGCAGGTGGCCGGTTTGCGCGCTTGGTTGCAAGGGCGGCTGGGCCTGAGCGAGAAGCTGGAGGATGTGCGCGACGCGCGTCCGGAAATCCGTAGCTCGCTGGAACGCGCCGAGCATTACCTCGGGCTGGCTGCGCTCACTGCGGTGGTGCTGGCGGGCGTTGCACTGGCGCTGGCCGCGCGGCACTTCATCACGCGCCATCTGGATGCCTGCGCCATGATGCGCTGCATGGGGGCGGCGCAGGCGCAGGTGCTGCGCATTTTCCTGTATCAGTTCCTGCTGCTCGGCGCGTGCGCCGCGCTGCTGGGCTGCCTGCTCGGTTATGCGTCGCAGGCGCTGCTGGTGCAATCCATCCCCGCCATGCGCGAATCTGCTTTGCCGCCACCCGGCTGGATTCCGCTGTGGCAGGCCGCCGCCAGCGGCATGGCGCTGCTGCTTGGGTTTGCTTTCCTGCCGCTGTGGCAGTTGAAAAGCGTTTCCCCGCTGCGCGTCATCCGCCGCGAGCTCGGTGTGCCGGAAATGCATACCGGCATGATGTACGCCTCCGGTGCGGCTGTATTGTGCGGATTGTTTTTGTGGCAGGCGGGCTCGCTCAAGCTGGGCCTGACCGTGCTGCTTGGCCTGTTTTCCGGTGCCCTACTGTTCGGCCTGCTGGCTTGGCTGGCCGTGCGCGCATTGACGGTGTTGCCGCTGCCGGCGCGGCGTTATGCGCTGGTTAACCTGGCGCGGCACGGGCGCAGCAACGCCGTGCAGATTGTCGCGCTCAGCCTGGGCGGCATGGCCTTGCTGCTGCTTACCTTCGTGCGCGCCGACCTGCTGGAAAACTGGCGCACGCGCCTGCCGCCGGATGCGCCGAACCGCTTCATCGTCAACATCCAGCCGGACCAGCGTGCGCCGCTGCAGGATTTTTTCGCGCGACAGAAATTGCCGGTGCCGAAATTATTTCCCATGGTGCGCGGGCGCTTGATCGCGATCAACCAGCATACGGTCAGCGGCGACGACTATGCCGATCCGCACCTGCGCGAGCTGGTGGAGCGCGAATTCAATTTATCCTGGTCGGACAGCTTGCCCGCAGGCAATGAGCTGGTACAGGGCGCATGGATGGAACAAGGCGCATCATCGGTGCTGTCGGTCGAGGAGGGCATAGCCAAAAACCTGGGCATCCACGTGGGCGACACGTTGACCTATGAAGTGGCAGGCACCCGCTTCAGCGCGCAAGTGGTGAACCTGCGCAAGGTGCAGTGGGATTCGATGCGGGTGAATTTTTTCGTGCTCGCCGCACCCGGCATGCTGGAAAATTATCCGGCCAGCTATGTCACCAGCTACCATCTGCTGCCGGACAAAACTGCTGCGGGCGATGCCCTGCTCAAGACCTTCCCCGGACTGCTGCTGATTGATACCGAAGCGATGATAGCCCAGGTGCGCCACATCATGGACCAGATCGCGCAAGCCATGAGCGCGGTGTTCCTGTTCACTTTGCTGAGCGGCCTGGCCGTGCTGTATGCCGCGCTGCTCGCCACGCAGGACGAGCGCACCCACCAGGCTGCCATCCTGCGCACGCTGGGCGCGGACAGCCATTATCTGCGGCGCCTGCACCTGACCGAGTTCGCCGTGCTGGGCGCATTGAGCGGCCTGTTCGCGGCAGCGGGCGCGGCGGTGCTCGGCTGGGTGCTGGCGCACCGGGTGCTGCAGATCCCGTATCACCCAGGCATCGTGCTCTGGCTGGCGGGGTTGGGCGGCGGCACTGTCATAGTGACGCTGGCGGGATGGCTGGTGACGCGGCGAGTGGCGCAAGTGCCGCCGTTGCGCCTGGAGTTCCTGCGTTAAGCAGTGAGCAGCTATTTTTATTGAGTATTCCAAATTACCTGACAGAATTCCTGTACCCTGTCGTTTCCCTCACCCTCAATCCCGTCAGCGCAGAAACTTGTCGGCCATCTCGAACAGGCTGATGACGATTTCAAAGATGATCAGCCCGATCACATACCATTCCAGCTTGTGCAGTTGCTTGTTGTCCCACACGTCGGCCAGCGTCTGCGCCGTATCCGAAATCAGCCCCAGCTTGCGGTCCAGCGCCGACTGCCGCTCCTTCAGCTCGAACTCATCTTCCAGGCTGGCATACAGCCCTTCCAGATGCGGGAAATCCCACAGCGTTTCCGGTTTATCCCCGATCTCGGCGCGCCCCACCATGCGATGCTCGATCAGCAGCATGTTGCCGATCTTGGACAACAGCTTCTTGGAACCGGCGCTCACTTCGCCATGTGTGGCCAATTCCTGTGCCAGCGGCTCGATCTTGTCAAACTCCCCGGCAACTTTTTTCTCATACAGCGTGAGCACCAGATTCTTGCTCAATGCATCGGCGATGACCTGCAATTTTTCCAGTGAAATCTCATCCAGCGAAACCGCGCCGCTCTGCACACCGATGCTGCTCATGCAGCAGTGAATTTCCAACTCCTCCATCTCCGGCGTCGGATAGGGATTGGTCAGCAGCGGCTTGAGCGAATCGACGAAGCGCACCTCGTCGAAACTCTTCACCCCAAACAGCACCACCACGCCGTAGCGGAACAATACCGCGATGCCGCCGTCGGCATCCACTTCCAGCGTCAACGGCGTGGTGGCAAGGCAATCGCTGATCTTGAACAGCTTCAAGTCCAGCCGGTCGCCCAGCAACAGCGCGCGTGCCTTCAGGTCCTGCCGATTTTTAAGTTTCAGTTCCATGAGGTGAATGAATCTTCATTCCGAGGTTAAGGCCGGTTCATCCGGATGCGATAGTGCCGCATATTCTAAGCTTTTACGAGCTTGAGTTGTGACACTCCAAATTACGGGCCAGTCCAGCCGGGGGAATAATGGCGGCCTGCTCCTGGGAGGCTTCTGGGGCCGCAGAGGTGCGGAGTATCATGCGCACGCTTTTTCTGCGTGCATCTTTTCCGGCGTGAAACATAGCGGGGCTGGACTCTGGCGCTATTTGCGCAAGCTGTCGCAGACTGGCGCCGGGCAAGCGGAGGGAGCGGATTTTCACAACGAACTACTGCGTATCACTCCACAGTGATTTGATGCGCGCTTCGCGACCGCAATTCACCCGATAGAATTTATAGCGGATGGGATTTTTCCTGTAGTAATCCTGATGGTAGTCCTCGGCGGGATAGAACGTGCCGGCGGCCACAATCTCGGTATAAATGTGCGGGAATCGTCCGCTTTTCTCCAGCACCTGCTTGCTGGAGAGCGCTAATTTTTGTTCGGTATCGTTTTGATAAAAGATCGCGCTGCGATATTGCGAACCGGCGTCGCAGAATTGCCTGTCCTTCACGGTCGGGTCGATATGCCGCCAGAAGTAGTCGAGCAGCTTTTCATAACTGACGCGTTGCGGATCGTAGCGAACCCGCACCGCTTCAGCATGCCCGGTGCCGCCTTGACTGACCTGCTCGTAAGTCGGGTTGTGCACCGATCCTCCGGTGTAACCGGATTCCACCGCGATCACACCGTCCAGCTTTTCAAAGTCGGCTTCCATGCACCAGAAACAGCCGCCCGCAAAGACTGCTGTGGCGCTTTGCGGGGCAGGCATACCGGCCGCCATGGGCAAGTTGGCAAACATGGCGGCACAGCCAGCGAGTATCAGCCCGCGCAGTACGTTCATGTGCGCAACGCCGGCAACGGCGCACCTTCAGGCACGAATTCCAGCGCCAGCCCATTGTTGCAATACCTTAAACCGGTCGGCTT
>JACREC010000104.1 GCA_016218445.1 Nitrosomonadales bacterium | reverse complement strand
CTTGCGGGTCGTCTTCCGGTATGCCTCGAATCCGTTGCTTGCCAGTGTCATTTGCGCCATTTTATTTCCTCCCGATTTGAACTCTCGCTACGACAATTCAAGGCGGGGCTTGTTCCGGAACTTGTTCAGTGTTTCCCTAAATACAGCAATTCAAGCCACAGAGATCACAGAGAACACAGAGATGAAGTGGATGCCGCATATATTTTCCGCTCGCCTAAAGGGGTGAAGATAATATTTATGGCAAACAATTGTTTCTTCTCTGTGAACTCTGTGTTCTCTGTGGCTAACTGATTTTTTCAGGATAAATTGATCAACCATCCTACAACCCTCTCCTTTTACAGGAGGGTATTTATTTCTTCCTTGGCACCAACAGATCGGTGATCGTGCCTTCGGCCATTTCAGCCGCGAAGCCGAGCGTCTCCGACAGGGTCGGATGCGGGTGGATGGTCAGGCCGATGTCTTCCATGTCCGCGCCCATTTCCAAAGCGAGCACCGCTTCGGCGATCAGTTCACCGGCATTCGCGCCGACGATGCCCGCGCCCAGAATGCGGCGGGTCTGCGGCTCGAGCAGTAATTTGGTGGCACCCTCTTCGCGGCCGATGGACAATGCACGCCCCGAGGCTGCCCACGGGAAGCTGGCTTTTTCGTACTCTATGCCTTGCGCCTTGGCCTGCGTTTCGGTGAGGCCCATCCAGGCGATTTCAGGATCGGTGTAGGCCACCGCAGGAATGGTGAGCGCATCGAAGCCGGACTTGTGTCCGGCGATGACTTCCGCCGCCACCTTGCCTTCGTGGCTCGCCTTGTGCGCCAGCATCGGCTCGCCGGCGATGTCGCCGATGGCGTAGATATGCGGCACGTTGCTGCGCATCTGCTGATTCACTGGAATAAAACCGCGCTCGTTGACCGTTACCCCGGCAGCTTCCGCACCGATGTCGCGTCCATTGGGGCGGCGGCCAACAGCCAGCAGCACGCGGTCATACAGTTGCGGCTCGGGTGTTTGCGCGCCCTCGAAAGTTGCTTTTAAGCCGTTCTTTTGCGCTTCGATCTTACTGACTTTGGTCTTCAGATAAATCGCTTCATAGCGTTTCTCGATGCGTTTGTGCAGCGGGCGCACCAGGTCGCGGTCCGCGCCGGGAATCAGGCCGTCGGCCAGTTCTACCACGCTGATCTTGCTGCCGAGCGCATCGAACACCGTGGCCATTTCCAGCCCGATGATGCCGCCGCCGATGATCAACATGCGTTGCGGCACATCCTGAAGTTTCAATGCGCCGGTGGAGTCGATGATGCGCGGATCGTCATAAGGCAAGCCGGGAATACGCGCCACGCTGGAGCCTGCGGCGATGATGGCGTTATCAAACGTGATGGTCTTGCTATCGTCCTTGGTTTCCACGCTGAGACTGTTGGGCGAGGTGAATTTCGCAATGCCATGCACTACCTGCACCTTGCGCTGTTTGGCCAGCCCGGCGAGGCCGCCGGTGAGCTTGGCGACGACACTTTCTTTCCAGGCGCGGATTTGATTGATGTCGATCTTCGGCTTGCCGAAAGTCACGCCATGCTGCGCGACTTCTTCCGCTTCGGTGATCACCCTGGCGACATGCAGCAGCGCCTTGGAGGGAATGCAGCCGACATTCAGGCACACGCCGCCCAGCGTGGCGTACTTTTCGACCAGCACCACCTGCTTGCCCAGATCGGCAGCGCGGAACGCGGCGGTGTAGCCGCCGGGGCCGGCACCCAGCACCACCACTTCGGCGTGCAAGTCGCCCTTAACCACATTCACCGGAATATGCACCTCTATCTGAGAAGCGGATGGTGTTGCGGACTGGGCAGCTGGCGCATTAACGACTCTCCCCTTTGCCAAAGGGGGGCTGGGGGGGATTTGCGCGCTGCTTTTCAGCAACAGAATCATACTGCCCTCGGAAACCTTGTCGCCCACTTTAACCTTTACTGCCTTCACCACACCCGCAGTTGGGCTGGGCACGTCCATGGTGGCCTTGTCGGTTTCCAGCGTGATCAGCGATTGTTCGACCTCGACCGTGTCACCCACTTTCACCAGCACTTCGATGACAGTGACGTCCTTGAAGTCGCCGATGTCCGGCACTTTGACTTCGATGGTTTGGCTCATGGCTCTCTCCGAAAATATTCTGGTTATTATTCCCCTCCCCCTTGAGGGGGAGGGTTGGGGAAGGGGTGAAAACGTAGCTAGCTCACCGAGCCAACCCCCATCCTAACCTTCCCCCTGACAGGGGGAAGAGACTGTGTTGTTAAACGCGCACCTGCCCGCTGCCCAGCACGATGAATTTCTGCGACGTCAGCCCTTCCAGCCCCACCGGGCCGCGCGCATGAATCTTGTCGGTAGAAATGCCGATCTCCGCGCCCAGCCCATATTCGAAGCCGTCGGCGAAGCGCGTGGAAGCGTTTACCATCACCGAACTGGAATCCACCTCGCGCAAAAAGCGCATCGCCCTGGTGTAGTTCTCCGTCACGATGCTGTCGGTGTGCTGCGAGCCGTAAGTGACGATGTGGGCAATGGCTTCATCCAGCCCGGCGACCACGCGCACCGCAAGGATCGGCGCAAGATACTCAGTACGCCAATCTTCCTCGGTGGCGACCTTCATCTGCGGCACCAGTGCACGCGCGGCATCATCGCCGCGCAGTTCCACGCCTTTGTCCAGGTAAATTTTGCACAGCCTGGGCAGCACGGCTACGGCAATACCTTGCGCGACCAGCAGCGTTTCCATGGCGTTGCATACGCCGTAGCGGTGCGTCTTGGCGTTGTCGGCGATGCGGACCGCCTTGTCGAGATCGGCTTCGTCGTCGATATACACATGGCAGACGCCGTCCAGATGCTTGATCACCGGGATGCGCGCCTCCTCGGAAATGCGCGCGATCAGGCTCTTGCCGCCGCGCGGCACGATCACATCCACATATTCCTTCATGGTGATCAGCTCGCCCACGGCGGCGCGGTCGGTGGTGGCGACCACCTGCACCGCCGTTTCCGGCAACCCGGCGGCTTTCAGCCCGGCGTGCACGCATTGCGCGATGGCCTGGTTGGAATGGATGGCTTCCGAGCCGCCGCGCAGGATGGCGGCGTTGCCGGATTTCAGGCACAGCCCGGCGGCATCTGCCGTGACGTTGGGGCGCGATTCATAGATGATGCCGATCACGCCGAGCGGCACGCGCATCCTGCCGACCTGGATGCCCGAAGGGCGGTATTTCAGGTCGCTGATTTCGCCGATGAGGTCGGGCAATTGCGCAATCTGCCGCAAGCCTTCCGCCATGCTGCGGATGGTTTTTTCAGTGAGGGTAAGGCGATCAACCGAAGCATCGTCCAGGCCGTTGGCGCGCACGGCGGCGACATCCCTGGCGTTCGCCGCGATGAGCTGTGCGCTGCTCGTCAGGATGGCGGCGGCAATGGCTTCCAGCGCGCGGTTCTTCGCGGCGGTGTCGGCCTGCGCCATGATTCTGGAAGCCGCGCGTGCCTGCTGCCCGATTTGCTGCATATAGCTTTTGATGTTTTCCATTGCTATCCCGTCATTCCCGCGCAGGCGGGAATCCAGTCAAATAATTTCATTCCACAAATCGCGCCATGCTGGGTTGAATGATTCAATCAACCGAATTTTCCAAGCACGATTCCACTTTTTGATTTGTTTCTCTCTGGTGATTGCCGCGTACATATCTGCGAGCAGCTCGTAATAGACCAGAAGATGAACGCCGTAACGTTCAGTGAACCCTTCAACCTGGTTGTTCTTATGTTGCCATATTCGTGAAACCAAGTCGCTAGTGACACCTACGTACAACGTGCCATTGCGCTTGCTGGCAAGAATATAAACGGCAGGCTGCATGGAGTAATTCTACTGGATTCCCGCCTGCGCGGGAATGACGGAGGTGGTGGTAAAATGCGCGCCTTATTTGAACGAGACTCTGCATGTCCGACATCCTGAAAAAAATCCTTGCCATCAAAGCGCAGGAAGTGGCTGCCGCGCAAGCCGCCAAGCCGCTTGCAGCGATGCGTGCCGAGGCAGAACAGGCAGCGCCTGTCCGTGATTTCACCGGGGCGATCCGCAGCAAAATTACGGCAGGGCAGCCTGCGGTAATCGCTGAAATCAAGAAGGCCAGCCCGAGCAAGGGTGTCTTGCGCGCGGATTTTCGCCCGGCGGAGATCGCCGCCGGTTATGCAAAACATGGGGCGGCTTGCCTGTCGGTGCTGACCGACGAGCAGTTCTTCCAGGGCAGCGCGGGTTATCTGCAACAGGCACGCGCGGCTTGTTCCATTCCGGTGCTGCGCAAGGATTTCATGGTGGATGCCTACCAAATCTATCAGGCGCGCGCGATGGGCGCGGATGCCATTCTGCTGATTGCCGCGGCACTGAGCCTGGCGCAGATGCGCGAATTTGAGGCGTTGGCGCACAGCTTGGGGATGTCCGTGCTGGTGGAAGTGCATGACGCCGAAGAACTGGAGGCCGCCCTGCAATTGCAAACCCCGCTCATCGGCATCAATAACCGCAACCTGCGCACCTTCGAAGTCAGCCTGCAAACCACGCTGGACTTGCTGCCGCGCATTCCGCAAGACCGTATCGTGGTGACGGAGAGCGGTATCCTCCAAGCGGAAGATGTGCAACTGATGCGGCAACACCATGTGCATGCTTTCCTGGTGGGCGAAGCGTTCATGCGGGCGGCTGATCCAGGAGTTGAGTTGGAACGTGTGTTTGGGTAAACCCACGTACTAAACAAAATATAGCAGGTCGGGGTTTACAACCTAACTCTTACAGCATATCCAAGCAGGTATTCAGAGATACCACCAGACCTGTAGCCCGGATGAAGCGAAATAGAATTCTGGAGGCAGTGCGCGTATCCAATAGTGCACGAATTCCATTGCATCCCATCCGGACTGCACTCGCCGGATGCATTACCGCCTGCCTGTCTTGACTGAGGGGTCCGATTTATCCTAGACTGCGCGCCGCTGTCGTATTGGTTCCTGGTTGGCCCGCCGTAACGCCGTATTTATTTTCCTGTTGGAAGGTGGATCGGGTCTGACGGCCCGCGTGTAGCTGACCTGATTCAAATGCGGCGGAATGTACCGTATCAAAGCGCTGCCAGCGTGCAGGTCAGCAGATCCTATGAGGTGCGAGGCTCCAACCGTTCGCGATGAATCCGTCGCACAATCGGGTTGCCGGAGCTTTTCATACGCGCGAATTCCATAACGGGGTTTGGCGTACATCATCCTATCTGTCTTCCTCCACGAATTCTGGCCGTGCCCTTTTTTGTACTTGACAGGGGGTAGCCATGCCTCACCCTGCTGGAATAAAAAGCAATTTGTTTTGGGGAACTGTAATGAAGCTGTAAGATTTCGGTAGTAGGCTTGGTTGTGGGTCGGCTGGGGTATTCCAAACACTCGTCTCCATAACTGGAAAATTAGACTTTTATTTAGGAGTTATATATGCAAAAGAAAATCGTCGCGCTGGCTGTGGCCGCTGCTTTCTCCGCGCCAGCGTTCGCTGACAACAGCAACTTCACGATCTACGGCAAGGTAGACCTGGCCTTTGGCTCTACCAGCAATGGCACCGTCAGCACCAACCAAATATCCAGCCAGGTTACCAAGCTGGGCTTCAAGGGCTCGGAAGGTCTGGATGACGGCTTGGCTGCCATCTGGCAAATCGAGCAGCAAATCGACATTGACAATGCGGGTGCTGGTAATAGCACGAAAAATACTCTGGCGAACCGCAACAGTTTCCTGGGCCTGAAGAGCGACAGCTTGGGTACTGTGCTGCTGGGTCGTCATGACACCCCGTACAAGATTGCAACCCGTAATCTGGACGTGTTCGCCGACCAGTTCGCCGACAATCGTCACCTGATGGGCGGTGGCACTTCAGCCGACACGGGTAGTTATATGGATGCGCGCCCGACCGACGAGCTGGTGTACTTGAGTCCGAATATGAATGGCTTCAAGGCGGCGGCATCTTACTCGGCCGGAGCAGAAACGGCGAGTACTGCAGCCCAAGTCAAGGGTTCGCTCTGGTCGTTGGCAGGTATGTATGATCAAGGCCCATTCTACGGCGCCATTGCCTACCAGAACGTGAAGTACGGCACGGCTGCTACAGGTCAGTTTGTACCGACTGGTGCAATAGTTGCCGGTGATAGTCTTAAAGGCTGGAAGCTGGGCGCCGGCTATACCATGGATGCATTTAAGCTGAATGCGGTTTATGAAAAAATCACCAGTTCCATGGGTGTTACTGGTGTGGACACACTGGGGCGTGCCGATTGGTATCTGGCTGGCCAATACAACTTTGGCAACGACGACGTGAAACTGGCCTATACCCGTGCGGGTGACACTAATGGCGTTGCCAACACAGGCGCCAACATGATTGGGCTGGGTTACGACCATAACCTGAGCAAGCGCACCTCTGTGTATGCGCAGTACGCCAAGCTGTCTAATAAATCAGGCGCGAAGTTTGGATTTAACACGGCAGCCACTACAGCAGCCACCACTGGTGTTGTTAATGGCGTTAGCCCAACTGGATTCATGTTGGGCATGAAGCACACCTTCTGATAGGACTGCTGGTGAAACAACTAGCCATCTGACTAAGCCAGCAAAAATACGCTGGGTAAGTCATTGGTTATAGCCATTCCACTAGGCGAGCAAACAACGCTCGCCAAGTGGCTGGTTATAAGCTGGCAAACAGCTTTGCATAGCCATCTGACTAAGTTGGCAAACCACGCCAACAAAGTCATTGGTTAACGCCAGCAAAGTCGCTGGTTATACGCGGAGATTATTCAACCAACCTGATTTCCGCCTGCACCAAAGGCAGGCAATTCACTATCCGCTGAAGCGGATGTGAAATTGACACCGCGGGAATGAATGACGGGATCAGTGGTTATTCCTGAACAACCTCAAAATCGTGGGTGATGTCCGCCGTCTTGCCCAGCATGATGGAGGCCGAACAGTATTTTTCCGCGGAGAGCTTGATGGCGCGCTCGACCTGTTCCGGTTTTAAGTCCTTGCCGGTCACGATGAAGTGGAAGTGTATTTGAGTGAACACCTTGGGGTCTTCCGTGGCGCGCTCTGCCCGGATTTCCACCACGCAGTCGATGATTTGCTGGCGGCTTTTTTTCAGGATGTGGATGACGTCATATGTGGTGCAGCCGCCGGTGCCGAGCAGCACCATCTCCATCGGGCGCGGCCCGAGATTGCGCCCGCCGCCGTCCGGCGGGCCGTCCATCAGGACGGCATGGCCGCTTTCGGTTTCGCCCAGGAAAGAAACCTGTTCCACCCATTTGATGCGTGCTTTCATAATGTGCTCACTAAGTTTATTGGTGTCAGGATTTTAACCGATACCACAGCAGCCCGATAATTTCGTGCATGAAAATCTTGCTGTCGTGCAGTGCTTCGGCGCGCGGCAAAAAGGCAAGCAGGTCGGTCTGGTAGCGCGTGGTGAAGGCGGTGGGTGCGGGCACGACATCGAATCCGGCGGACCGGAATGCCATGATCGAACGCGGCATGTGCCAGGCATGAGTGACCAGGTAGATGCGCTTGATCTCCGCCTGTTGCAATACTTGATAGCTGGAGCGCGCGCTCTCCAGCGTGTTGTCGGAGGCGTCTTCGCTCCAGCGCACCGGGACCTTGAATTCCTGCTCCAGCACGGCCCGCATTTGCTGCGCCTCGGAGAGGTCGTTGCCGAGCGGCTTGCCGCCGGTGACCAACAGCGGCTTGCCGGTTTCGCGCTGCAGTTTTGCAGCGTAGCGCAGGCGCATCAATGTAGCCTCACCCACGGTGTCTGTCCCATATTCCGGCGCGTGGAAGTAAGTGCCGCCGCCCAGCACCACAATGGCATCGGCGGATTGTGTTCGCACATCAACGGATTTGATTTGCCCTTCCAGTAAGCGCAGTGCGCTCTCGGCAAAATAAGGGGTGGAGCACAGCCACAGCAGCGCGAGTGAACCGGTGAGCAGTATGCGCCCGAGGCGCGGATACGAACGGACAATGAACAAACCCGCCAGCGCGGCAAGCAGCAGGTTGAGCGGCGGAAGCAGGAACGCGCTGACTAAGTTGGTGACGAACCAGGACATAAGGCTGCTAAATACAGAGCGCGGGATTGCCGCAATCCCTGCATGATACCCGAGCAGCCTTGCGATGGGATGGCCTGGCGTCTTCCAATATGAAGTTGAAAGGGTAACCGCATTTTCTTTGCTATAATGCGCAGCGCATCGAGGTGCCGGTATGGTTTGCGCCATCCGGTTAAACGGGAAACAGGTGAAATGCCTGTGCTGCCCCCGCAACGGTAAGCAAGTGTGGACGTGTCAACATGCCACTGTGAGCAATCATGGGAAGGCGATGCGTTTAGTCTTGCGAGCCCGTATATCGGCCTTGAGTGCAGGAATCCCACAAGGATTCCACAGGTCGGGAAATGCTGCGGGCGGCGCATGGACGGCAGAATGGTCAGCCATGCCGGTTAGCCAACACTTCCTTCCTGTTTTGTCTGCTTCATTTCCTGTAGTTATAACGTTCCAACGGGGAACCTTGGAACTTACTCAGGAAAATCTCAATGAAACAGCAGAAACTTCTTGCCGCCATTCTATGCGCGGCCACTTCCCTGGCTTATGCAGCAACCGATACACTTGACGAAATCGTGGTGACGGCCACGCGCTTTGGTAGTGTGCCGGAAATTTCATCGGTGAATGTTACGGTGATTACCGCAGAAGACATCAAGAAAAGTGCCGCCAAAACTATACCGGCTTTGCTGGCACAACATGCAGGTACCCAGGTGCGCAGCAATGACGGCACGCCGGACATGATGATTGATCTGCGCGGCTTCGGCATGACCGGCAACCAAAACACCCTGGTGCTGCTGGACGGGCAACAACTCAACGACATCGAATTGACCTCGATACGCTGGTCGGCGATTCCGCTGGATTCGATTGAGCGCATCGAGATTGTCAACGGTAGCGGCGCGGTGCTCTATGGTGCTGGTGCGACCGGTGGCACGATCAATATCATCACCAAGAGACCGGGCAAAGATACCAGAGGCGCGGCCAGCGCGGGACTGGGCAGTTATAACGCCAGGGAATGGCAGGTTTCCCTTGGTGCAAGAGGTGAGCATGCCGGTATGCTCATCTCGGCCAGCACTCTGGATTCGGCCAACTATCGCGTCAACAATAACATCGCGCAAAGCAATCTGGAGGGAGATGTGCGTGCCGAGGCGGGGCACGGCGACGCCGTTTTGAAATTCGGCGCGGACAGCCAGAACCTGCGCTTTCCGGGCGCACGCAGAGTTGATCCCAACATAGGCCAGGATCAGCTGGCTACCGACCGGCGCGGTGCGACAACTCCGCTCGATTACGGCAATCGCCAGGGCGGGCACGTCAGCCTGGGCACCAGCCAGCAGCTTGATTTTGGCGAACTGGCCGCCGAGCTTGCTTACCGCGACAAGAAGCAGCAGGCCTACTATGCGGCTTTCGGCGGCAGTTACCTCGACACCAGGCTGAATCTGCTCTCATTCACGCCGCGCCTGAAAGTGGCGCATCAGCTTGGCGGCGCCGGTAACGAACTGGTGGTCGGCGCCGATCTCGCCGATTGGGATTACGATTCGATTCGCTCGACCACTCCGGCCACCATAGGCACGCCGATGGCCCATATTCTGGCCAGGCAGTCGAATCGTGCGCTGTATGCACAGAACATCACCCGTCTCGGTGCCGGCACCAGGTTGACGCTGGGAGCACGTACCCAGCGAACCGACTACCAGGCCAGGGATACGGTCAATCCGGCTGCTTATGCATCCGCCAATCAGGGCCGCAGCGTGAACGTGTATGAGATCGGCCTGCGCCATGATTTGAATCTGGCGTTGTCGCTGTTCGGGCGTATCGGCCGCAGCTTCCGGGTGGCGGCGGTAGATGAAATTTTCGACCAGTACGGCGGGCCGCTGTTCGACTCCAGGATCACCATGCTGGAGCCGCAGAAATCGCAGGACAGGGAAGTCGGTCTCGACTATAAAAGCGGCACCACCAGGATGCGGGCGGCGGTTTACAGTATGGATCTGAACAACGAAATCCATTACAACGCAATCACCTTCACCAACATGAACCTTTCGCCGACACGGCGCTATGGGCTGGAACTGGAAGGGTCGCACGCATATTCGGATGGATTCGAAATGAGTGCGGCTTACAGCTATACCATTGCGAAATTCCGCGATGGGCTCTACGGCGGAGTAAACGTATCCGGCAACAATATTCCGCTGGTGCCGCAGCAGCGGCTGGCGTTGGCTGCATCCTGGAAACTGTCGGAAAAAACCGCACTCAACGCCAACGCAATTTATGTCGGCGAGCAACACTTCGATAACGACCAGGCCAACGCATTCGGCAAGAAAATGCCCGCCTACACCACGGTGGATCTGAAGTTGTCGCATCAGGCAGGCCCCTGGTCGCTGGCAGCGGCGGCAAATAATTTGTTCAATGAAAAATATTTCACCTATGCGATAGCCAGCACCTTCACGCCGGGTGTTTACAACGCCTATCCGATGCAGGAGCGGAATTTCTCCTTGAGTGCAAAGTACCAGTTCTAGCGGTTTGCACGACAGATGAGAGTGTCATGACAAGGGGGCGGCAGTGATGCCGCCTGCTTTCCGCCAGAAACATATTGCACTCTTTGACAGAGTGAGGAAGGCGGATGCAACAACTAGAACAAGGCTACGGGATATATGGCTGGGGGCGAATCAAGCGCTATGCTAGCCGGATGGAAACCATCAGCGAAG
>JACREC010000103.1 GCA_016218445.1 Nitrosomonadales bacterium | reverse complement strand
GGGTTAAAAGTTGGTCAAGCAGCTCGTTGGAAAACGGGCCAGTGGGTTTGCGCTTGCGCGCCTTCTTCGTTGCTTCGGTCATTCATCGCTCCTTTGGTTAGCATGATATGACCTCTACACACAAAATTCAGGATAGGCTCGTTATCCTTCCGCCCCTAACGATTAGTAACTCGCCAAACCCAACCGGGCAATGCCTCCAGTCGTGCTTTGCGTTCCGGTAACACGCTGTCTTTTCTATTTCGTTGAGTAGCAACCCACTGTCCAAGCCGGTATCCATTTTCTGTTTCATATCGCATAGGAACCTTGGCATGCCCCTCACTAACTGCGAATTCCTTGAGATGCCGAAATCCTTCTTCCCACATATCCGATAAAACTTCCCACTTCCAACCGGGCAATGCCTCAAGCCTTGCTTTGCGTTCCGGTATCCTTTTGTCTTTTTGTTTACGTTGGTAACTAACCCAACGACCAAGGAGGTATCCATTTTCTGTTTTATATTGCGCAGGGACAAGGCTATGCCCCTCTCTATCTACGAATTCCTTAAGATAACAAAATCCTTCTTCCCACTTATCTGTAAAAGCATCCCAACTCCATCCTGGCAATGTTTCCAACCGTGATTTGTGCTCAGGTGTCATGCTTTCTTTTGCTACTCGGTGTTTGCTTACCCACCTACCGACTCGATGTCCATCTGCCGATTTGTAATCGAAAGGAACCTTGGTATGCCCCTCTCGATCTGCGAATTCTTTAATGTGACGAAAGCCTTCCTCCCAACTGTCTGAAAAAGTATCCCAAGTCCAACCGGGTAATGCTTCCAGTCGTTCTTTGCGCACAGGTAAAATCATGTGCTCTCTTCTCCGTAGAACAGCAACCCACTGACCAAGCCGGTATCCATCTGTCGTTTTGTAACCTTGTGGTACCTTGGCATGCCCCTCGTGATCTACAAATTCTTTGAGATAGTTAAATCCCTCTTCCCACTGATCTGATAATACATCCCAACTCCAACCGGGCAAGGCATCCAGACGTGCTATGCGCTCCGGTGAAAGATTTTCTTTTGTTGTTCGTTGCCTACCCACCCAATTACAAAGAGGATATCCATCTGGCATTTTGTAATCTCTAAGTACCTTGGCATGTCCCTCTCGCTCAACAAACGCCTCTAACAACCCATACCAGAAATTCCAAGGCGCCGTGACTTGCTCCACCAGATAGGTGCGCAGCGCACTACTGAAACTAGCGTCCACCGTAGCAGGCAGATCGATGGTTATTTTTTTGAGGTCATCCGCGTTGAAACCTGAACCGGATTTTCTACCCATCTCGGTTCTGATCTGATCCAATTCCGATGCCAATACATCGTCGTGCGCCTTCAACGCATTCAGCACATCCCAGATGGGTTTGAAGTTGCTCGCCTCTATCGTGTCTTCGGCATTTTGTCCGGCGGCGATAAACACCGGCAACACTATCGTGCCTGCCTTCTTATCCGGACTCAGGCGGATGGCGCGGCCCACGGCCTGGATGATGTCCACCTGGCTGCTGCGCGGGTCGATGAACGCCACACCGTCGAGCGAGGGCACGTCCACGCCTTCGGACAGGCAGCGCGCATTGCTCAGCACACCGCGCTCAAATGCGCTCAGTGCTTTGAGTTGGTCGAGTTTGATCTTGCGTTTGTTGGCGGGCATGTTGCCGGAAACGAAGTCGGTGCGCAGGGTTCCGCTGGGGCGGTGTTCGTCGCTGATCCATGCCATGATGTTCTGAATGTCGGTGGCGAAGGCTTCGGCGCGGTTGACGCGGCTGTGGAAGCTGATGATGCGCTTGAGGTCGTAGTCCTTGATGGCTTTGAGCAGGCCGATCTGGGCGGCGAGCGATTCGCTATCGGTCTCGATGCCCGTGCCGGTGCTGACCAGTTCGCGCTTGGCAATCCACTGCGCGATGGTGGGGTCGTCCACACCGATGATGACAACGCGGTAATCGGTGAGTAGCTTGCGTTCGATAGCCTTGCCGAACGGCAGGGCATACAGCACTTCGCCAAACAGGGCGGCGTTGTCCATGCCGACGACTTCGACACCGCGATCTTCGGCAGCTTTATGGACGGTGCTGGAATAGGTGCGCGGGGTGGCGGTGGCGAATAGTCGCTTTTTGCTGCGTATCTTGTCTTTTCCTTGGGCGTTGTCGAGGATGGCGGTGAAGTCGCTGCCGACCTTGCCCGCGCAACGGTGGGCTTCGTCCGCCACGGCCAGATCGAACGCGGGGATGGCCGGGTCGGCTTGGGCGGCGGCGATGACGGAGGAAGATTGGTAAGTGGAGAACACCACGCGGTTGCCTGCGCCGCTGAGGAAATTCTTTACTTCATCTACATCGGAGGTGACGGGAAAGGCGAGGTCGGCCACGCTGTGGATAGCTTCATCGTGACCCTTTACACCGACGGTTTGATCCGAGCAGACGCACAGCACTTCAAACGGCGTGGCGGCGGCGAATGTCCATTCGCGCAGAAGCTGGGACAGCAGCCCCAATGACGGAACCAGCACCAGGGTGCGTTGTGCATCCAGGTGTTCCTTGATCCACAGCGTGACGTAAGTTTTGCCGGTGCCGCAAGCCATGATGAGCTGGCCACGGTCGGCGGTTTGCAATCCTTGTACTACGGCGACTCTGGCTTCGTTTTGGTGGTCGCGCGGTTCGGGGCGGGGTTTGCGTTTGGCTTGCGGGAGTGCGGCAAAGTTGGCGGGATACTCCAGCAAGGAACGCTCAAAATCGGAGCGCAGAAAACGGATGACGGGCTTTTCCTGCGCTTCGCAGACTTGTCTGGCATTGCCGCCGATGAAGTCTGTTGTGGCGATCAGCAGGCGGTGCTGGATGAGCGGCCGGTTCGATTCGCTGAGGAATTTGTCCACATCGTGTTTTGTAATGTGGTAATCGGGCGAATAGCACTTGGCCTGCACCGCCCAGTGTTCGCCGTTCTTGTGGCGGAATACGAGGTCAATGCCGCAGTCCGCACCCCAGCGTTCCGGCCACTCATCCCACAGCCACACTTGGTCAACTTGCGTAGACCATTCAGGGTCGGCCTTCAGGAACCATTTAACGAAGTGCTCGAACTGCTTGCCGCGCTTCGCCGGGTCGGCATCAAGGCTATTGTAGAAGTCGGAGAATTGGCTGGGCATTATGTATCTTTACATAATTTACGACACACATGCCGTCATTCCGGCGCAGGCCGGAATCCAGCAAGAGAAAATGCCTTTTGTTTAAAACCACTGGATTCCGGCCTGCGCCGGAATGACGTGGTAGTTATATTATTTTTCAAATTCCATTCTGAATGATGCAGCGTTGTCTTCAATTATGGAAACCTCAAAAGCTCGTCTCGCCGGATTGGCAAACGTCTACCAATTTTTGGTAATCATCAATAACCGGCAAACATTTTACGCCCTGGCATACCCATGCGCTGACTCCTTGCGAGCCAGGCTTTACCAGCATCTCCGGCAGACCGGCAAGCTCGCCTTCCAACGCCAGGATCAGGGTGCTCGGCCAATAGTGCTGCAACAGTTGCCGCCGCCATGCCGCGCTTGCCCCCGGTGCACTGCGCAGGATAACGATTTGCGGCGGCGTAAGATATTCCTGCAACACCATCAGCAGGCTCATGAAGCCCTCCGGTTGCTGCGCAAGCGCCGGGTAATAAAGTTTCAACGTGTACTCGGCGGCTTCGAGGTAGCGCGCTTCTCCCAACAGATGGCCGAGGCGCTGCAAGGCGAACGCCGCGATGCCATTGCCGGACGGCGTGGCATTGTCATGGCCGGGCTTGGGGCGATGGATGAGTTTTTCGTGATCGTGGCTGGTAAAGAAAAATCCTCCCTCCTGCTGATCCTCGAACTGTTCCAGCAGCATGTTGGCGAGTGCGCGGGCAAACTCCAGGTCAGCCGGGCGGAACTGCGCTTGCAGTAATTCCAGCAGGGCATCCAGCATGAAAGCATAGTCATCCAGATAGGCATTCAGGTGCGCCTTGCCATCCTTGCAGGTCGCCAGCAGGCGGCCGTTCCACCACATCGCGGCGCGGATAAAATCCGCCGCGCGCTGCGCCGCGGCTATCCATGCCGGTTCGTCCAGCATCCTGCCCGCGTGCGCCATGCCCTTTATCATCAGCGCATTCCAGCTGACCAGAATCTTTTCGTCGCGCCCCGGACGCACCCGGTTCTCGCGTGCGGCAAATAATTTTTGTTGCGCGCTGGCGAGCAGTTGCCCGGCCTGCTCCAGCGGCAGATGGCGCGCTTGCGCGATGGCATCCAACGGTTGGGCAACGAGCAAATTCCAATGCCGGTTCTCGAAATTGGGCGGCTGGTCCAGGCCGTAACGGGCGGCTGCGATGGCGTACTCCTCCGTGCTCAACAGGCTGGCGGCCTGCTCCGGCGTCCACACGTAAAACTTGCCTTCCTCGTGTTCGGAATCCGCATCCAGACTCGAATAATAACCGCCTTGCGGCGACTGCATCTCGCGCATCGCCCAGCCTGCGATGCCTTGCGCCACGCGCCTGAACGATGCCTCGCCGGTCAGCACATACGCATCGGTGTAAAGCGCCAGCAGCGGGCCGTTGTCGTACAGCATTTTTTCGAAGTGGGGAATGGCCCAGCGCTCATCCACACTGTAGCGGCAGAAACCGCCGCCCAACTGATCGTGGACGCCACCATCCGCCATTTTGCGCAGCGTGTGGAGCACCATGCTGCGCGCATCGGAATCGCCGCCGCGTATTGCATGCCTGAGCAAAAACTCCATTCCGGTCGGTTGCGGAAATTTCGGCGCACCGCCAAAGCCGCCATAGACGGGATCGAAAGCTTGCCGCAATTCGCTGCATGCATCATCCAGCGGCGTTTTGCCGAAGCTGACTCGATCCGCCGCGCTCGGCAGCGTGGCGCCAAATGCATGCAGCAGCGACGCGTTCTGCCCGGCGATATCATCCCGGCGCGTGCGGTAAAGTTCGGCCACATACTCCAGCACCTGTACAAAACCGGGCAGGTTGTAGCGCGCCTCTCTGGGAAAATAAGTGCCGCCGAAAAACGGCGTTTGATCCGGCGTCAAAAACAGGGTAAGCGGCCAGCCGCCGCCGCGCTGGTTCAGCATGGCATGGGCGGCCTGGTAAATCTGGTCGAGGTCGGGGCGCTCTTCGCGGTCCACCTTGATGTTGATGAAGTGCCGGTTCATCACCGCCGCGACCCCGGCATCCTCGAACGATTCATGCGCCATGACATGGCACCAGTGGCAGGCGGAATAACCGATGGAAAGCAGGATCGGCTTGTCCTGCTCGCGCGCGCAGCGCAGCGCTTCCTCGCCCCACGGAAACCAGTCCACCGGGTTGCCGGCATGCTGCTGCAAATAAGGGCTGGTCTCCTGGGCGAGGCGGTTGGGCATGGTTGGCTCAATAAAATTGTTTCAAGGCAGCACCTGAACTTGCCGCAATAATTCTAAGGAAACGCTGAATAAGTATGTCATCGCGAGAATAAGCCGTTAGCCGCGAGCGAAGCGTGGCGGGAAGCGACGTGGCGATCCACAACCATGTGATCTTTGAGGCTTCCTGGATTGCTTCGCTGCGCTCGCAATGACAGTCTTGGTCTTGTTCAGCGTTTTCCTAACTTCAGACAAAAACTCCCGCACACGGCGGGAGTTCAGTATGGCGGCGTTACAGTGCGTTTTAATGCAGCAGCAACGATTGCTGCACCGATACCGCGCACACCGCCATCAGTTTACCAGGCAGGATACCCAGCAACAATATAGCCAATCCGTTAAACGAAATCAGTATGCCGGTGTCCGGCTGTATGGAGATCGGAACATGGCTTTCCGGGGCGTCGAAATACATCAGTTTGACGATGCGCAGATAGAAGAACGCGCCGATCAGCGAGAACAGCACGGCGAAAGCGACCAGCGGAATGTGCCCGGCATTCACCGCCGCGCTGAACACCGCGAACTTGGCGTAGAAGCCAACCGTGGGCGGCACTCCGGCCATGGAGAACATCAGCAGCAGCATGAGGAAGGCGAGCCACGGGCTGCGCCGGCTGAGCCCCTTGAAATCGTTGAGGGTATCGGCCTCGAAGCCTTCTTCGCGCGACAGCAGCATGATCATGCCAAACGCGCCCAGCGACATCAGCGCGTACACCACGGCATAGAACATCGACGCTCCATAACCTTCGATGCTGCTGCTCAATAAGCCAAGCAACAGGAATCCCATGTGGGAAATGGTGGAGTAGGCGAGCATGCGCTTGAGGTTGGTTTGCGCAATCGCGGTGATATTGCCGAGGGCAATCGAGGCAATCGCAAGAATAACCAGCATGCCAGACCAGTGTGACGCCAGCGGTTGCAGGCCTTCCACCAGAATGCGCGTGACAAAGGCAAAGGCGGCAAGTTTGGGAGCCGAGCTGATCAGCATGGTTATGGCGGTTGGCGCGCCTTGATACACGTCCGGCACCCACATGTGGAAGGGCACTACGCCGAGCTTGAAGGCCAGACCGCAGACCACGAACACCAGACCGAACACCAGCAAATTCCTGTCCGCCGCACCGGACTGGATCGCCTGTGTCAGCGCGCCCAGTTCCAGCGTGCCGGTCGCGCCATACAGCATGGACATGCCGTACAACAACAGGCTGGAAGCCAGCGCGCCAAGCACAAAGTATTTCATCGCGGCTTCGATGGCGGTGGCGGAATCGCGTTGCAGGGCGACCAGCGTATACAGGCTCAGGGAGAGCAGTTCCAGGCCGAGATACAGGCTAATAAAGTTGTTGGCGGAGATCATCACCATCATGCCGAGCATGGCGAACAGCACCAGCACCATGAACTCGCCGGTGAACAGGCCGCGCGCGGTGAGATATAGTCTTGAATACGCCAGCATCATGGACAACGCCAGACAGGTCAACAGCTTCAGCACATCGGACATCAGGTCATCCACGAACATGTTATGGAAGGCATACACCACGCCATTTTCGTGCGTGCCGACGATAATCAGCGAACAGCCCAGCAAGGTGAGTTGCACCAGCATGTAGGTGACCAGCCTGCCGCTTTGTTTGATCAACAAGTCCGCAATCAGTATCACACACGCCATGGCCAGCACGAAGACCTCGGGGAGCACAGGCACCAAATCTGATATGACAAAGTTCATAGCGTCTGTTTCCGATCCCGGTTGGAAATTTGACAAGGTAATGCGCGGCACGCGTCCGCAGGTGTCCGGTTCACTGCGGCGTTGTTTGCCACTGCGGCATACTGGGGCCTCCGCTCGAACATCGGCGGAAGTACTGCATCATTAAGCCCTTCGATATTGCTGACACCCCGGACCGACGACACCTCCGACACGAGGTGCTCTACGCTCGCCCGCATCCTGTCGAGGAACGGTCCCGGATTGAAGCCGATCCAGAACACCAGCACCAGCAGTGGAATTAACGTTGCGATCTCGCGACCGTTGAGGTCGGTAACAACAACATCGTCCTTCCTGGTCGATTCGCCCCAAACCACCCGTTGCAGCATCCACAGCATGTAAGCCACCGTGAGCACCACCCCGCCGATGGCGATTGCCCCGAGCAGGAGGTTGAATTTAAACGATCCAACCAGCACCAGGAATTCCCCGACAAACGAATTCGTTCCGGGAAGCCCGAAGGAAGCAAATGAAAAAATAGCCAGCAATGTCACATAAATCGGCACCGTCATCCGCAACCCGCCGCAATCCGAAATAAGCCGGCTGTGGGTTCTCTCGTAGATAATTCCCACGCAGAGAAAGAGCGCGCCGGTGGTGATCCCGTGGTTGACCATCTGAAGAATTGCCCCTTCGATACCCTGTGAATTAAAGACGAATATTCCCAGCGTGACGAATCCCATATGCCCGACGCTGGAGTAGGCGACCAGCTTCTTGAGATCGGTCTGCACCAGTGCCATGTACGAGCCCCAGATGATGGCAATCAACGAAAGGACCAGGATGACCGGCGCAAAAGCATGGCTCGCATCGGGGGTTATCGGCAGACTGAATCTCAGAAATCCGTAGGTGCCCAGCTTCAGCATCACGCTTGCCAGCATCACGCTACCGGCGGTGGGCGCCTCGACGTGGGCATCGGGCAGCCAGGTGTGAAACGGAAACATCGGAACCTTGATCGCGAAGGCCAGGAAGAAAGCCCAGAACACCCAGAACTGGAACGTCGCACTGTATGATCCTTGCGCAAGCTGCTGAATGTCAAATGTCCCGCCGCCCATGAAATACAGCGCCAGTATCGCCACCAGCATGGGAAGGCTTCCTGCCATCGTGTAGAGGAAGAACTTCAACGCGGCATATACCCGGCGCTGGCCACCCCATACCCCGATGATAAGAAACATCGGGATGAGTTCCGCCTCCCAGAACACGAAGAACAGGAACAAATCGAGCGCCACAAAGACTCCGATCAGCGCCGCCTCCATGATCAGGATCGCCATCATGTACTCCTTGACCCGGGTATCGATGGCCTTCCATGAGCAGAGCACGCACATCGGGGTAATCAGGGTGGTGAGCAGCACCAGCAGCACACTGATACCGTCCACACCGACGGCATAATTGATGTTGAAAGCGGGTATCCAGGACGCCCGAGTAACAAATTGCATCTCGTGGCTGGAGGTATCGAAGAGAAACCACAGCGGAAGCGAAGCGGCAAAAACCAGCAGGGAAAAAACGAGAGCGATCCGGCGTGTCCACTTATCATTGCGCGGGGCGAAGCCGATTATCGCCGCGCCGAGGACTGGAAGGATTATAAGCAAACTCAATAAATTGGATTCGTGCATCACGCTATAACCTCAGAACAGCGAATAAAGGCTCAGGATTAAAAGCGATCCCACCATAACCAGGGCGTACTGCTGGAGCTGTCCGGTTTGCACCTGCCGCAGCGCGCCGGCCCACCGCACCACCACTGCCGCAATGGCATTAACAGCCCCGTCAATAACGTGCTTGTCCAGCCATAGCCCTTTTGTGCCCAGTGTCAGATTGCCGCGGAACACGTGACGGTACACCTGAATAAACCAGTTCTCGATGGGGGTTACCACGTGGTACACGAACTGCATGAAAAGACCCGCGCCCTTCCGGTAGAACCAGTCTATATCCAGGGTAATCTTGCGCAGTCCTCCGAGTTTCTTGCGCAGCATGAAGAAGCCCATGCCGGTGAACAGCAGTATCTGCAAGGCCCAGATGACATGGGTTGGCGTGTAGGAATGGTATTCAACCAGGTTCGGCAGCTTGTCGTAAAGCCATGCGGGATAAACACCGATGAAGATACACAAAAACGCGGCCATCCCCATCGCCACCAGCATGTTGCGCGGCGGTTCGGTCGGGCGTAACCCGCAATCTTTGCCGAAGAAAGTGTAATAGGGAATCTTCAGCCCCAGGCACAGGAACGTTCCGACGGAAGCCATGGTGAGCAGCAGCCATATCTGGGGAAGATGCATTTCGGCGGCGGCGGAGATTTCCATGGACTTGCTCACGAATCCGCTGAACAGGGGAAAAGCCGAAATCGACAAAGCGCCAATCATGTAGAGCACGAAGGTCACGGGCATTCCGCGGTATAAGCCTCCCAGATCGCTGAGCTTGCTCCGCCCCGTCATTTGAATGACCGCCCCCGCCCCCATAAACAGCAGTCCCTTGTACAGGATGTGCGCAAAAGCATGCGCGACCGCACCGTTGATGGCCAGCTCAGAGCCCATTCCGATGGCGGCCACCATGAAGCCCACCTGGCTGATGATGTGGTAGCCGAGCAGCCGGCGAATATCGTTCGACAGCATGGCAAACACTACGCCGTAGAGCGCCATGATCGTGCCCATCCAGATCAGCAGCTCCGTCCCGGCGTAGCCGCGGGTCAGCGCATACACCGCCGTCTTGGTGGTGAAGGCACTCAGGAAAACCGCACCGGTCACCGTTGCCTCAGGGTAGGCATCGGTCAGCCATGCGTGCAGCGGAGGAACGGCAGCGTTGAGCATGAAGCCGATCAGGATGAGATAGAACGCCGCGCCATTTACCTGCTGCATGGCATCGAAACGGGTCGATCCGGTCGTCACATAAAGGATCACGATCCCGGCAAGGAGCACCACGCCGCCGACGGCATGCACCAGCAGATAGCGGTATCCGGCTTCGATCGAGGCCTTTACCCGGCGCGACCAGATGAGCCAGACCGAGGCGAACGCCATGAGCTCCCAGAACACAAACAGCGTCAAAAGATCGCCGGCAAACGTTGCCCCGATTGCTGACCCGGCATAGGCGAAGGCGGCGATATGCTGCCCGTTGTCCTTGACATGCAGCGCATAGGTCGCCCCGATCAGTGCTGCGCTCGAGAACACGTATGCGAAAGCGAGGCTGAGCTTGTCAACGCGACCGAAGATCAGTTCAAATCCGAGAAAGTGGACGACGCCATGAACACCGGGCGCCATCAGCATCACGGTCAGCAGGGCAAGGGCCGGGAGGAGGACGATATAAATCTGCTGCACTCTCCCCCTGAGGAAAGGAATGAGCAATGCCCCCAAAATGAGGAAAACCGAAGGGTGGACCCAATCAATCATCGTAGTAATCCTCAGGCCGTCCCAGCCAATAGTGCCCTAATGTCTTCGAAACGACGACGATCAGGATAAAGGAAAGCAGCCCGTAGACAGCACTGAATCCCGGGATATCGTCCCAGAAAAATTCTGAGTGGTGCCGCGGAAGAAAAAAATCGATCACCACAATGAGCGCCAGGACCGCGAAACCGATCCGCTTCAGCGTCTTTGCGTTATTCACCAGGTTTTCCAGAATCTTGCCAATATCCATCACCGAATCCCCACCTTGATTAAATTAAGAAAGTGGTCCGGATATATGCCCAGAGCCACCGTTCCAATCGCCGTAATCAGCAACGGTATAAGGACTTTGTAGGGCGCTTCGCTGACACCTTCATGCCCGTCCGCCGGGGGAGTCCCGAACACGGCCTTGTAGACAACCGGCGCGAAGTACGCCACGTTGAGCAGACTGCTGGTCAATATCACCCCGAGCAGCATCCAGCTTTTGGTCTCGATGGTGCCGATGGCAAGGTTCCACTTGGTGATGAATCCGGCGAACAGCGGCACTCCGATAATGCTGAGTGAGCCGATGGCGAAGGCCGCGATCGTCCACGGCATTTTCCGTGCAATCCCGTGCATTTCACTGATGTTGGTCTTGTGCGACGCGACATAGATCGCGCCGGCGCAGAAGAACAGCGTGATTTTGGTGAAGGCATGATTCACGATGTGTATGATGCCTCCGGTGATTCCGCTGACCGACAGCAGCGCCACCCCCAGCACGATGTACGAGAGCTGGCTCACCGTGGAATAGGCCAGCCGCATCTTGAGATTGTCCTGGGTCAGCGCATAGGCCGACGACGCCAGGATGGTGATGGAGGCGATAATGGCCGTGTAGTCACCCAAGTGGAGATTCTGCATCAGCGGGGTCCCGAATACGTCAATCACCAACCGGACGATACAGAATGCGCCAACCTTTACCACCGCCACGGCGTGGAGCAGAGCGCTTACCGGCGTGGGTGCCACCATCGCGGAGGGAAGCCAGTTGTGCATCGGCATCAGTCCGGCCTTGGCAAAGCCGTACAGGAACATGAAATACATCACTGTCAGGAGTGTCGGAATCTCCATCCCCGAAAACGTCGTGGCCGTTATCCCGGCGAACATCCCCGCCTTGTTGAATTCCAGCGTGCCGGTAAGGCAATACGTCAGGATGATGGCACCCAGAAGTATGCTGCTCGATGCGCCCACCAGATAGAGCAGGTATTTGCGCCCCGCATCCCAGTCCTTGGCGGCCTCATTGTGTATCACCAGCGGCAAAGTGCACAGGCTCAGTATTTCGTAGAAAAAGAACAGCGTAAACAGATTCCCCGCAAAGGCGACACCCATGGCCGAGGAAAGGGCAATGGCAAAGCAGGTGTAATACCTCGTCTGGGCGTGCTCCTCGAGGGTGCGCATATAGCCCATGGAATAAACCGTCGTGATAATCCACAGGAATGACGACGTGGTGGCAAACAGCAAACCGATGCCGTCCACCTTGAAGGCGAGTTCAACGCCGGGAAGGATTTTGAAGACCGTATACTTGATCATTACCCCGGAAAGAACTACGGGAGTCATGGATATCACGATCAGAAACTTGATGACTCCCGCACCGAGAGACCAGCCCTCCCTCAGGTTTGGCCGCCGGTATGACAACATGACCAGCACGGCGGCAATTGCCGAGACCAGCACCGCCAGAAGTGGCTTTATCGAAATCAAAGTTTCCATGTGGCCATCCGGTTCATTTCCGCGAGTGAAAAGTCGGCGAAATCATTATTCACCTGGTTATCCATCCACAGACTATTTTTATTTGCTGTCATCATTATCATCATGGCACCGGCGGGTCATCCTTTCAGCTCGTTCCAATCGGCCGTTTCTATCGTCCGCCGGCTGCGGAAAAGCAGCACAACGATGGCAAGCCCGATGGCCGCCTCGGCGGCGGCAACCATCAATATGAAAAAGACGAATATCTGGCCGGCGGGATCCCCCCGATAGTGCGAGAATGCGACGAAATTCGTATTCACCGCCAGCAGCATCAACTCGATCGCCATCAACACATTGATGATGTTCTTCCGTTGGAACAGAATACCGGCAACTCCCATGCTGAAGATGACCGCTCCAAGAATCAGGAAATCCGAAAGAACGATCATCGTGCAACCTCTTCTGTGCTGTCTAACCCTTGCCGGGCGCGATTCTCCGCGGGCATCTTGATCAGGCGCAAACGATCCGCTTTCCTGACCGCGACCTGTTTGGCTACCGCCTGCGATTTGGCATCCTTGCGGCGGCGAAAGGTCAAGGCAATCGCGGCCACCATCGCCAGCAGCAGAATCACGGCAGCAATCTCAAACGGATACACATAGTCGGTATACATCAAACGCCCCAGCTCTTTGGTATTGCTGTAGTCGGCCGCATGTTTGATGGCTATCCTGCCAGCGAATATCCTGGAGGAACCCAGCACCCAAATCATCTCGAACGCCATCAGGCCGGCCAGCGCCGCGCCGAATAGCAGCCAGCGCCAGAAACCTTCGCGCAACTGCACCAGGTTGATGTCCAGCATCATCACCACGAACAGGAACAGCACCATCACCGCACCGACATATACCAGCACCAGCGTGATGGCAAGAAACTCCGCTTCCAGCAGCATCCAGATACCGGCCATGCTGCAAAAAGCCAACACCAGAAACAGCGCAGCATGCACCGGGTTGCGCGAGGTTATCACGCGCAACGCGGCGAACACGGTGAGTGCCGCGAACACATAAAACACGATGGTTTCAAAATTCATCAACATATCCTCTAACGGTATTTCGCGTCCGCCGCGCGGTCTTTGGCGATCTGCGCTTCATGCTTGTCGCCCAGCGCCAGCAGCATGGGCTTGGTGTAGTACAGGTCGCCGCGCTTCTCACCGTGGTATTCCAGAATGCGGGTTTCCACGATGGCATCCACCGGGCAGGATTCCTCGCAGAAGCCGCAGAAGATGCACTTTAACAGGTCAATGTCGTAGCGTGTGGTGCGGCGCGTGCCGTCGGCGCGCTCGGCCACTTCGATATGGATGGCCAGCGCCGGGCATACCGCCTCGCACAGTTTGCAACCGATGCAACGCTCTTCGCCGTTGGCATAGCGGCGTTGCGCGTGCAGTCCGCGGAAGCGGAAACTTTGCGGGGTCTTCTCTTCCGGAAACTGTACGGTGATCTTGCGCGCGAAAAAATGCCGCCCGGTCAGCGCCATGCCCTTGACCAGTTCAAGCAGCAGAAATGTATTGAAGAAATTTGTTATTTTTTCCATTTTTCTACCACAGCCAATACCGGGTTTGCATCCACGCACCGACCACCACCACCCATACCAGCGTGAGCGGGATGAATACTTTCCAGCCCAGGCGCATCAACTGGTCATAGCGGTAGCGCGGGAAGGTGGCGCGGAACCACAAGAACAGGAACAGCACAAATGACATCTTGGACAGCAGCCAGAACAGTCCCGGTACCAAGGTGAATGGTGCCATGTTGAACGGGGGCAGCCAGCCGCCGAGGAACATGATGGAAGTCAGTGCGGCGATCAGGATCATGTTGGCATATTCGGCCAGGAAGAACAGCGCAAACGCCATGCCGGAGTATTCCACGTGGAAGCCCGCGACAATTTCCGATTCGCCCTCGGCCACGTCGAACGGCGCGCGGTTGGTTTCCGCCACACCGGCGATCAGGTACACCAGAAACATCGGGAACAACGGGATGAAATACCAGCCGAACAGCCCCGCGCCGCCTTGCTGGCCGCGTACGATGTCGCCCAGATTCATGCTCTGCGAGGCCATCAGCACGCACACCAGGGCGAAGCCCATGGCGATTTCGTAAGATACGATCTGCGCGGCGGAGCGCAACGCACCGAGGAAGGCATATTTGGAATTGGATGCCCAGCCCGCGATGATCACGCCGTACACGCCGAGCGAGGTCATCGCCAGGATATAGAGCAGGCCGGCATTCACATTGGCTACGGACATGCCGACGTCAAACGGTATCACCGCCCAGGCTGCCAGGGCAGGCATCAGCGTCATGATCGGAGCGATCACGAACAGGAAACGGTTCGAGCCGGTCGGAATAATGATTTCCTTGAACAGCAGCTTGAGGCCGTCGGCGATCGGTTGCAGCAAGCCATAAGGGCCGACGCGGTTGGGGCCGATGCGCACCTGCATGTAACCGATCACCTTGCGCTCCGCCAGCGTGAGATAGGCCACGCCTATCATCAGCGGCGCCACGACGGCGACAATCTTCACCAGCGTCCACAGCGGCAGCCAGAGCGGGCCGAACAAGCCTTGTCCGGCCTGATGTAAAGTTTGCAGTAACTCCATCATGCGCGCTCCACCGTCAGTATTCCAAACATCGCACCCAGCCCTGCCGTGGCAGCATGCCCGGCAGCCACACGCGCCACACCGTTTGGCAGGTTGTCATCCGCCGCCACCGCCATCTGCACGCTGTTCTCGCCCTGACTGACCTTTACCTGATCGCCCGGTGACACGCCAATTTTTTTCAGTTCCTCGCTGCGCAGCATCACACGCGGAGCGGCGGCATCACGGGTCTTTTGCAGCGCTACGGCACGGCGCACAACGGCGTCGGTGGAGTAAATCGGCACCTCGGCGACGCGCTGAAAAACGGCGAGGACTGGGGGCTGAGGACTGGGGGCTGAGTGCGGGGCGGTGGTTTGCTCAGTCCTGTTTAATGTGTTATTCAATTGCGCCGAAACATCCATGCCGGCCAGCGCCTCGTCGCGCACCGCTTCGCTGCTGTCGTAATCAAAACCGGCAAAATCGAGCAGGTTGCCCAGCACGCGCATCACCTTCCACGCCGGGCGCGCCTCGCCCAAAGGCTTGACCGCACCCTTGAAGCTTTGCACGCGGCCTTCGGTACTGATGAAAGTGCCGGAGGTTTCGCTGAACGGCGCAATCGGCAGCAGCACATTGGCGTAATCCAGCGCATGGTGCTTGTAAGCGCTCAGCACCACCACCAGATCGGCGGCATTCATGGCGGACAGCGCCTGTTGCGAGTTGGCGCAATCCAGTTCCGGCTCGGCGTTGAGCAGGACATAAGCCTTGCGCGGTGCGGCCAGCATCGCTGCGGCATTCATGCCATTTGCGCCGGGAAGCGCATTGGCGAGATACCCGCCCACGCTGTTGGCAGCCTCGCCCAGAAAGCCGAAGCTTCCACCGCACAGCGCGGCGATTTGCTGCGCCAGCAGTTGCAGTTGCGCGGCCTGCGGGTGCTGCTGCGCGAAGTTGCCGAGCAGTACGGCGACCCGCTCGCCGCCCGCCAGGCTGTTGGCGATGGCGGCAGCGGCGCTGCCCACTGTAATGCCTTGCACAGAGGCATCCACGGCAACCTGCTTCTCTTGCGCCAATGCCTTCAATATTTGCGCCAGCACATTCGTCAGGGCATCCGGCGCGACGATGGCCTTGTTCGCCACCTTCATCAGCAGGTCGTCATCCGCGGAATGCACGATGCTGGCCTGCGCGCCCTTCTTCACCGCCTGGCGGATGCGCTGCGCCAGCAGCGGATGATCCTTGCGCAGGAAGCTGCCCACGATCAGCAAGCGGTCGCGGGTATTGATTTCAGCAACCGGCATGCCCAGCCACGGCACGCCGGCCTGTTTGCCGTCGGCGCTGAAGTCCGACTGGCGCAGGCGAAAATCAATGTTATGGCTGCCCAGGCCGCGCATCAGCTTCTGCAGCAGGTAGAGCTCTTCCAGGGTGGAATGCGGCGTGGCCAGCGCGCCGACCTCCCCTGCCCCGGCACAGTTCGCCACCTGGCTCAGTGCGTTCGCCACATATTCCAGCGCGACCGGCCATGCCACTTCATTCCATTTGCCTTCCTGCCTGATCATCGGCATGGTCAGGCGCTCGCCGGAATTCAGCCCTTCATAGCTGAAGCGGTCCTTGTCGGACAGCCAGCACTCGTTGATCGCTTCATTTTCGACCGGCAGCACGCGCAGCACGCGGTTGTTCTTGACCTGCACCGCCAGGCTGGAACCCAGGCCGTCGTGCGGGCTGACGGACTTGCGGCGCGACAGTTCCCAGTTGCGCGCGGTATAGCGGAACGGCTTGCTGGTCAGCGCGCCGACCGGGCACAGGTCTATCATGTTGCCGGACAATTCGGAATTCACCGTGCCGTCCACAAACGCCATGATCTCGGCATGCTCGCCGCGGAACGCCTGCCCCAGCTCCATCATTCCCGCGATTTCCTGGCCGAAACGCACGCAGCGCGTGCAGTTGATGCAACGGCTCATCTCCTCGGCGCACACCAGCGGCCCGATGTCCTTGTGCACCACCATGCGCTTTTCTTCCTGGTAGCGCGAGGCGCTCGCGCCGTAGCCCACGGCCTGATCCTGCAACTCGCATTCGCCGCCCTGGTCGCACACCGGGCAATCCAGCGGATGGTTGATCAGCAAAAACTCCATCACCCCCATCTGTGCCTTCACTGCCATTTCCGAAGAGGTGAACACCTTCATGCCATCGGCTACCGGTGTGGCGCAGGCGGGTACAGGCTTGGGCATCTTCTCGACCTGCACCAGGCACATGCGGCAGTTGGCAGCGATGGACAATTTTTTGTGATAGCAGAAATGCGGAATATAGATGCCGGCCAGATGCGCCGCTTCGATCACGGTGCGACCGTTCTCAATCTCTACACGTTTGCCGTCAATTTCAATAATAGCCATATCTACACCAGACAACGTTTGTGTTCGATGTGATACTCGAACTCACTGCGATAATGTTTGAGCATGCCCTGCACCGGCCAGGCAGCCGCATCGCCCAGCGCGCAGATGGTGCGCCCGGCGATGTTGCCGCACAGGCTGAGCAGCAGATCCAGGTCTTCCGGCCGCCCCTTGCCGCTCTCGATACGATGCACGATGCGGTACAGCCAGCCGGTGCCCTCGCGGCACGGCGTGCACTGGCCGCACGATTCTTCGTAGTAAAAATAGGACAGGCGCTCCAGCGCGCGCACCATGCAGACGGCTTCGTCCATCACGATCACCGCACCGCTGCCCAGGTAGGAACCGACCTTGGCGATGGAATCGTAATCCATGTCCACTTCCATCATGATTTCAGCCGGCAGCACCGGCATGGACGAGCCGCCGGGGATCACCGCTTTCAGCTTGTGCCCGTCGCGCACGCCGCCGGCCAGTTCCAGCAGCTTCCGGAACGGCGTGCCCATCGGCAATTCGTAGTTGCCCGGCTTGTTGACGTGGCCGGTCACGGAAAATAGCTTGGTGCCGCCGTTGTTCGGCCTGCCCAGCTCGAGAAATTTCTGCCCGCCCTCGCGGAGGATGTAGGGGATGCTGGCGAAAGTCTCGGTGTTGTTGATGGTGGTCGGCTTGCCATACAGCCCGAAGCTGGCCGGGACCGGCGGCTTGAAGCGCGGCTGGCCCTTCTTG
>JACREC010000013.1 GCA_016218445.1 Nitrosomonadales bacterium | reverse complement strand
TCTGTACAACTATCGGGGCGTATCGAGGTATCACTTTCCCATGTATCTGAAAGAAATTGAATACCGCTACAATCATCGTCAGGAAAATATTTTCAGACTCTTCCTGAAGATTTACTTTGGTTACGTTTCGCCCTAATTACCAAACTTTGGGTGTGCCCCATGCATCCCGATGTTATCCAGGATCGACCGGGCTCATGCCCAATCTGCGGCATGGATCTGGTGGAAATGGAGCAGCCGGTTTCCCGGTCGATCTGCCGCAGGGAGTCTAGCCATACGGCATGAAGGTGGCGCGAATCAATACGGGAGATAACCGAGCCGACCAGACTATTGAGTGCGGCGAACAGCGTGGTTGTGCCACGATTAAGGACTGGCAGTTTTATAGCTGGCTTACAGGCCAGCGTCAGCACGCAAGGCGACAGCCTTGTCTGTCACTTCCCAGGTAAATCCCGGCTCTTCGCGGCCAAAATGACCGTAAGCAGCAGTTTTTTGATATATCGGGCGTAACAGGTCGAGCATTTGCACGATGGCCTTCGGGCGCAGGTCGAAATGTTTTTTTACCAGTTCCGCAATCTTCTCGTCGGAAATTTTACCGGTGCCATAAGTAGTGACCCACACGCTGGTAGGCTGGGCCACGCCGATGGCATAAGAAATCTGGATCAGGCACTTGCTGGCCAATCCCGCCGCCACAATGTTTTTGGCGACATAGCGGCCCGCGTAAGCTGCGGAACGATCCACCTTGGACGGGTCCTTGCCGGAGAATGCGCCACCGCCGTGGGGAGCTGCGCCGCCGTAGGTATCCACAATAATCTTGCGCCCGGTCAGGCCGCAATCGCCCTGCGGGCCGCCGATGACAAAACGTCCGGTGGGGTTGACCAGATATTTGATCTTGCCCTTCATCAGCTCCTTTGGCAGGATCGGCTTGATGATCTCCTCGATCACGGCATCGATCGCGGACTGCTTCATCTTCGGGCCGTCGGACATTTCGGGCGCATGCTGAGTGGACAGCACCACGGTGTCTATGGAGTGCGGCCTGCCGTTCTCATAACGGACCGTGACCTGCGATTTTGCATCCGGGCGCAGCCAGTTCAGGCGGCCATCACGGCGCAATTGCGATTGGCGCTCGACCAGGCGGTGCGCCAGATAAATCGGCAGCGGCATCAGGGTGTCGGTCTCATCGCAGGCATAACCGAACATCAAACCCTGGTCGCCCGCACCTTGATCAAGCGTGTCGTCGTAGGCCTTGTTCACGCCTTGGGCGATGTCCGGGCTCTGCTTGTCATAGGCCACCAGCACGGCGCAGCCCTTGTAATCAATGCCGTATTCGGTATTGTCATAGCCGATGCGCTTGATGGTGTCGCGCGCCACCTGCTGGTAATCGACGTTGGCGCTGGTGGTAATCTCGCCGGCCAGCACAACCAGGCCAGTGTTGCACAGCGTTTCAGCGGCAATGCGTGAATACTTGTCCTGCGCTAGAATGGCGTCCACAATGGCATCGGAAATTTGATCCGCAACCTTGTCTGGATGACCTTCAGATACCGATTCGGATGTAAACAGAAATTCGCTCATTGCACTCCGTATGCCTTCAGATTGGTTAAAAGGGTGCGCATTATAACAAAACTCGGTTGTCTCTACCCATGCGTCCTTCCATTGTCGTCTGGCTGTTCAATTTGGCAGCACGCTTGCCGCTTGGTGCTTTGCACCGCCTTGGCACCCTGCTGGGCTGGGCGACGTATCTGCTGTCCGGCAAATACGCCCGGCGCTTGCGCGAGAATCTCAGGTATGAAATGGGAAACTGCCCCGAAAAGGATGTTCGCAAGGTGTTAAGCGCCAGCGTAGCGGAAGCGGGCAAGGGTGTGGCCGAATTGCCGTGGCTGTGGCGCCGTCCGCTGACGGAAGTGGTGGCCAGTGTCAGGGCATGCCACGGATGGGAGCATGTCGAGGCGGCGCGCGCGCGCGGCAAGGGAGTGATTTTTTTGACGCCGCACTTGGGGTGCTTCGAAGTGTCCGCAACCTATGCGGCAGAATCAATTCCCATCACCGTGCTGTACCGCCCCCCCAAGCTGGCGTGGCTGGAACAGGTGATACGCAGCGGACGCGAGCGCGGCCAGATGCGGCTGGCGCGCACCGATGTGAGCGGAGTGCGGCTGCTGTACAAGGCACTCAAGCGCAACGAGGCAATCGGGCTGCTGCCGGATCAGGTGCCCGGCCAGGGCGAAGGGGAGTGGGCTGATTTCTTCGGACGGCCGGCTTACACCATGACGCTGGTTGGGCGCCTTGTAGAATCGAGCGGAGCGGCCGTGCTGATGGCCTATGCCGAGCGTTTGCCGAAAGGCGCGGGCTATGTCATTTATATTACACCGCTGGAATTCGTTCCGGGTTTGCCTGTAACGAGGCAGATAAATGCGGCGCTGGAAAAGGTGGTGCGCGCCTGCCCCACGCAATACCTGTGGAGCTATAACCGTTACAAGGTTCCCGCCGGCATTGAGCCGCCCAGGCAACAAAAGGCCCAATTATCATGATAGTTCGCTTCAGCATTTTTCTGATGTGGTTGTTGCATTTTTTGCCGTTGCCGGTGCTGGCCTGGTTTGGCAGCAGCGTGGGCATGGTATTTTACGCACTGGCTGCGGAGCGGCGCTGGGTGGCGGACATCAACTTGCATTTGTGTTTTCCCGAAATGAGCAAGGCGGAGCGGGCACGCTTGATACGTGCCCATTTCCGGGCGTTCGGGCGCAGCGTTGTCGAGCGCGGTATCCTGTGGTGGTCCAGCAGTGAGCGGATCAGGAAGCTGGTGCGCGTCGAAGGGCTGGAACATTTTCAGGCCGCACAGGGCAAGCCCCTCATCCTGCTGACGGCGCATTTTGTTGCGCTGGATGTCGGCGGCTCATGGCTCTCGCAGCATACCAATGTGGTCACTGTTTATTCCAAACAGAAAAATCCCTATTTCGATGCTTTTATTTTGCGAAAACGGGTGCGCTTCGGCCAGCAGCGGCTGTATTCACGGCAAGATGGCATGCGCCCGGCAGTAAGGGCAGTATGCGAAGGTTTCCCATTCTATTATTTCACCGACCAGGATTTTGCAGCCCGGGATGCGCTGTTCATCCCCTTCTTCGGCGTGCCGGCCTCCACCTTGACCACCGTGCCGCGTCTGGCGGGAATGACCGGCGCGCGGGTGGTGCCCTGCATCCCCCGTGTACTGCCGCATGGCAAGGGTTATGAACTGCGCTTCTATCCGGCATGGGACAATTATCCCACCGGCGACTTGGCAGCCGATACGCGCCGCGTGAATGAATTTATCGAGCAACGTGTGCGTGAAATGCCGGAGCAGTATTTCTGGTTGCACAAGCGGTTCAAGACCAGGCCGGAAGGCGAGGAGAAACTTTACTGATGAAATATCACGACCTGCGCGACTTTATCGCGCAACTGGAAAAAATCGGCGAACTCAAGCGCGTGAGCACGCCGGTTTCGCCGCATCTGGAAATGACGGAAATCTGCGACCGCGTGCTGCGCGCGCAAGGCCCGGCGGTGCTGTTCGAAAACCCAACCGGACATAACATGCCGGTGCTGGCGAATCTGTTCGGCACGCCGCACCGCGTGGCACTGGGTATGGGCGAGGAGAGTACCCAGGCGCTGCGCGAAGTCGGCAGGCTGCTGGCCTACCTGAAAGAGCCGGAACCCCCCAAAGGCCTAAAAGATGCCTGGGAAAAATGGCCGGTGTTGAAGCAGGTGCTGAATATGTCGCCCAAAATGGTTTCCAGCGCACCCTGTCAGGAGCTGGTGTGGGAAGGCAATGAGGTAGACTTGGGCAAGCTGCCCATCCAGACCTGTTGGCCGGGCGATGTTGCGCCGCTGATCACCTGGGGCTTGGTGGTGACACGCGGCCCGAACAAGCCGCGCCAGAATCTCGGCATCTACCGCCAGCAGGTGATCGCGCCAAACAAAGTCATCATGCGCTGGTTACCACATCGCGGCGGCGCGCTGGATTACCGCGACTGGTGCGAGCAACACCCGAATGAACCGTTCCATGTTGCGGTGGTGATCGGCGCCGATCCGGCGACCATCCTGGGCGCGGTTACACCAGTGCCGGATTCATTGTCAGAGTATCAATTCGCCGGATTGCTGCGCGGCGCAAAGACCGAACTGGTGAAATGTATCGGCAACGACTTGCAAGTGCCTGCCTCCGCCGAGATCGTGCTGGAGGGCGTGATTAATCCGAATGAGACCGCGCTGGAAGGCCCTTATGGCGACCACACCGGCTATTACAACGAACAGGAAAAATTTCCGGTATTCACCATAAGCCGCATCACCATGCGGCGCGACCCGATCTACCACTCCACCTATACCGGCAAGCCGCCCGATGAACCTGCGATGCTGGGTGTGGCACTGAACGAAGTGTTCGTGCCGCTGCTGCAAAAACAGTTTCCCGAAATCACGGATTTCTATTTGCCGCCGGAAGGCTGTTCCTACCGCCTCGCCGTGGTGTCCATCAAGAAGCAGTATCCGGGGCACGCCAAGCGCGTGATGTTTGGCATCTGGTCCTACCTGCGCCAGTTCATGTACACCAAGTTCATCATCGTGGTGGATGACGACATCGCCATCCGCAACTGGCAGGAAGTGATCTGGGCGATCACCACGCGCGTTGACCCGGTGCGCGACACTCTGCTGGTTGAGAACACGCCGATAGACTATCTGGACTTCGCCAGCCCGGTGTCAGGGTTAGGCAGCAAGATGGGGCTGGACGCGACCAACAAGTGGCCGGGTGAAACGCAACGTGTATGGGGCACGCCCATCGTCATGGACGCAGCGGTGAAGGCGAAGGTGGATGCGATGTGGGGGGAGTTGGGGTTGTGAGTTTTGGATGGGCAATGTGTTGCCCATCGTTAAATTCAAAAGCAACTTCGCCGGTGGTAGACCGGCAGCTAGTCACTTTTCTTGTCTTGCCAAGAAAAGTAACCAAAAGAAATCGCCCCCGGTTTGCCGCCCCTGCGGGGTTCCCTCGATAGTTCGCAAACAAGCGGGGCTGCGGAACTCGCACTGCGTGCTCAAACAGTCCTCGCCTAAACCTCCGCTTGTTTGCGAACTATCGAGGCGGCGCACAGGGGAAGAAGATACAAAACGGTCAATAGTTGTAGCTTTCTTAGATTGAGATTGCCGGAATCTGGTGGCAACCCGTCATCTTCTCGGGCTGCCAATTGGCTACCGCCCACCCCAACACTTCCTCAACGCTCCCATGCTGCAACGCGGCAGGCGGTTGCTGCCGCAGAAACTCCAATACTTCAATCAGCGTCGCGACCACATCATCGGTCGCGATGGCCGGCGCGAGGGTCTGCTTGCTGAGTTTCTCTCCC
>JACREC010000102.1 GCA_016218445.1 Nitrosomonadales bacterium | reverse complement strand
TTTGAATTCCGCAAGGCGCTCCGGCGCAATCGCCAGCACGTAACGCTCCTGCGCCTCATTGCTCCAGATTTGCATCGGCGACATGCCGCGCTCTTCGCTCGGCACCGCGCGCAGCTCGAAATGCGCACCCTTGCCGCCGCCATGCACCAGTTCCGGCAGCGCATTGGAAATGCCGCCCGCACCGACATCGTGGATGGACAGAATCGGATTGTTCCCGCCCATCTGCCAGCAACGGTCTATCACTTCCTGTGCGCGGCGCTGCATCTCCGGATTGCCGCGCTGCACCGAATCGAAATCCAGGTTCTCGGCGTTGGCACCGGTATCCATGCTGGATGCCGCACCGCCGCCCAGGCCGATCAACATGCCCGGGCCGCCCAACTGGATCAGCAGCGCGCCCTGCGGCAATGGATGTTTGTGGGTGTGCTCTGCCTTGATGTTGCCGACGCCGCCGGCCAGCATGATGGGCTTGTGATAGCCGCGCATCTCGCCGTTGACGTTTTCTTCAAAGGTGCGGAAATAACCGGCCAGATTGGGGCGGCCGAATTCGTTGTTGAACGCCGCGCCGCCGATTGGGCCGTCCAGCATGATCTGCAATGCCGATGCGATGCGGGTGGGCTTGCCGTATTGTGCAGACACCCTCTCCCCTACCCCCTCTCCCGCAAGCGGGCGAGGGGAATATTCTTCCCATGGCTGCTCAAACCCCGGAATGTTCAGGTTGGAAACGGAGAACCCGGTCAGCCCCGCCTTGGGCTTGGAGCCTATACCTGTCGCGCCTTCGTCGCGGATCTCCCCGCCCGCGCCCGTCGCTGCACCGGCAAATGGCGCGATGGCCGTCGGATGGTTGTGCGTCTCCACCTTCATCAGCGTATGGGTCAGTTCGGAGCTAAAGGCATAATTACCGTCGGCACGCGGATAGAAACGCTCGACCGTCGCGCCCTCGATGACGGAAGAGTTATCGGAGTACGCCACCACCGTGCCTTCCGGATGCAACTTGTGCGTATTGCGGATCATGGCGAACAGCGACATTGCCTGCTGCTCGTCGTCGATGATCCAATCGGCATTGAAAATCTTGTGGCGGCAGTGTTCGGAATTGGCCTGCGCAAACATCATCAGCTCGACGTCGGTTGGGTTGCGTTTCAGCTTGCGAAAATTCTCCACCAGATAATCAATCTCGTCGGCAGACAGCGCCATCCCCATCGCGCGGTTGGCCGCCTCCAGCGCCGTGCGCCCGCCGCCGAGGATATCCACGGTGGACAGCGGCACAGGTGCGCCGTGCTTGAAAATTTTCTCGGCCACGCCATCGAAGCTGAATAAAATTGATTCCGTCATGCGGTCATGCAACAGCGGCAACATCGCCTTGCGCTCCTGTTCGGTCAGCGCCTTGCCGTTTGTGGTATTGAAGTAATACGCCACGCCGCGCTCGATGCGCTCCACCTGCGGTAGCGCGCAATGCTGGGCGATGTCGGTGGCCTTGGAAGACCACGGCGAGATCGTCCCCAGGCGCGGCACCACCAGCAAATGCTGCATCTGTGCGGAACCATCCGGCTCGCCTGCCGCGGCATCCAGTCCGAGAATGCGATCCAGCAGCGCGGTATCGCCCTCAGCCAGCGCCATGCTCTTCGTCTCCACGAAATACCAGTGGCGCGTGTCCACCAGCGCAATATTGGGTGCGGCATCCTTCAGGGCTGCAACCAGTTTTTCGAGGCGAAAGGATGAGAGGGCGGCTTTACCGGTAGAAACTCGGAACATGGACATGACAGTGCGGAGAAATCCTAAAGTGCAATTATACTATGCACCTCCGCCAAGCCGGGATTACTCACATGAACAAACGCATTCCCGCCATCACGCAAAAACAGGTTGCCGCCTTCCTCAAGCTGCGCCCGCACGACAGCCACAAGGGCCTGTTCGGCACGGTAGCGGTGATCGGCGGCGCCGGCGGCATGGTCGGCGCGCCGCTGCTGGCTGCGCGCGCCGCGCTCAAGATGGGTGCGGGCTGCGTGCATGTCGGGCTGCTGGCGGACAATGCCCCGGCGGTGGACTTGCTGCAGCCTGAACTGATGCTGCACAGCGTACATGATGTGCTGCGTCTGCCTAAACCTGACGTACTCGCCGTCGGCTGCGGCATGGGCACCTCGGTTGCCGCGCAGAAAATCCTGTACCAAGCGCTCAAGACCGATGCCGCACTGGTGCTGGATGCCGATGCGCTCAACCTGCTCGCCCGCCAATCCGATTTGCAGGACGACTTGCGCGCGCGCAAGGCACCCTCCGTGATCACTCCCCACCCCGGCGAAGCTGCGCGCCTGCTCGGCACAAGCACGGAACAAGTGCAGGCAGCGCGCACCGGAGCCGCGCAGCAACTCGCCAGGAAACTGCATTGCTCCGTCGTGCTGAAAGGCGCGGATAGCGTGTGTGTCACCCGCGACGGCAAGACGTATCTCAACAAAACCGGCAACCCCGGCATGAGCAGCCCCGGCATGGGCGACGTGCTGACCGGCATGATCGCCGCCTTCATCGCACAAGGGCTGGCTGCGGATCAGGCCCTGCTGCTGGCTGTGCATTTGCACGGCGCTGCGGGCGATGCGCTGGCGCAGCAGGGAATTGCCGTCGGCATGACGGCTACGGAGGTGACCGAGTGGGCGCGCTGGCTGCTGAACCAATGGATCAAATAACCTCACAACCATAGTCTGCTAAACTGTGCGCATGACATTCAATGCGTTTATTGCAGTCGGCCTCGGGGCGGCGATCGGCGCATGGCTGCGCTGGGGTTTAGGCCTGTGGCTCAACCCCACATTGCCTGAACTGCCGCTCGGCACGCTTTCCGCCAACCTGGTCGGCGGTTATCTCATCGGTCTCGCCGTGGCGTTCTTCATGCAGCATCCGGGCCTTTCACCGGAATGGCGTTTGCTCATCATCACCGGCTTTCTCGGCGGGCTGACCACCTTTTCCACCTTTTCTGCCGAAACCGTCACGCTGCTCGCGCGCGGGCAATACGCATGGAGCATCACCATCATTGCCGCCCATTTGGGCGGCTCGCTGCTGATGACCGTGCTGGGGATGCAGACCATGAAGTGGATTCAGTAACAGGAGGATGTATGCAGAGCGTTTACCTCAAGTTTTACCTGACGGAAAAGCAACGCCACAACGGCACACTGCTGTATGAATGGTTGCTGGAAGAAGCGAAGAAACTCGGCGTGCCGGGAGGCTCGGCATTCCGCGCCATCGCGGGTTTTGGCAGGCATGGCCGCCTGCACGAGGAATCTTTTTTCGAGCTCGCGGGCGAACTGCCGGTGCAAGTGGAATTCGTGCTGGATACGGTATTGGCCGACAAACTGCTGGAAGCGTTGCGCGCGCACAAGCTCAACTTGTTCTATGTGCGCTATGCGGTGGAGTCAGGTATTTTGTAAATCCCTCACGCCTCCGCGCCCCCGACGGGGACGGAAGGCTGCCTGGTCGCAATCCAAAAAAACCACCGCGAAATTATCGCCGGTAGGTATACATCTTTTGCAGGAACGATTCCGCATCTACGGTGGCGAGATCAACGGGCGTAGATCCTATGGTTTTTTGCAAGCCTGAAATCCGAGTTTACCCGGATCAAAAGGTTTGTTGGAAGTCCACACTGCAAAGGCAATGCGAAGTATCTTGCGGGCGATGATTATAATGGCCTCAGTGGTGGCGAAGCCTT
>JACREC010000012.1 GCA_016218445.1 Nitrosomonadales bacterium | reverse complement strand
AGAATCTGGTGGCAGCCTTCCTGCCGGAACTGGCGCGCGGGCGCTCGCTCGGCAAGGTATCCGGATGGGGGTGGAGTTTGGGCTCTGTCGGAGGGCTGGTGAGCCTGGGCGCCTGCCTCGCTTATGTGTCCTGGGCGCAGGGACAGGGACAACAGGCTGCGGATTTCGTGCCGGTGACCATGCTGATCACCGCTGTGCTGTTCGCACTTTCCAGCCTGCCTACCTTCCTGTTCCTCAAGGAACGCGCCATGCCGCAGCCCCATCTGCGGGGGCTGAACCTGATGCAGGAATCTTTTGCCCGGCTCGGACAAACTCTCAAGCACGCAAAAAATTACCGCGACCTGCGGCGCTTTCTCATCTGCACCGTGTTTTACCAGGCGGGCATCCAGGCGGTAATCACGCTCGCCGCCATCTATGCGCAGCAGGCGATGCACTTCACCACCCGGCAAACCATCATGCTGATTTTCGTGGTCAACATCACCGCCGCCATCGGCGCTTTTCTGTTCGGCCACCTGCAAGACCGCATCGGCCATATTCCCACCATCGCGTTGACGCTGGCCGGCTGGATCGCCATGATCGGCCTGGCATGGGCCGCGCAAGGCCCCGGGTTGTTCTGGGCCGCGGCAAACCTCGCGGGAGTATGCATGGGCTCCAGCCAATCCGCCGGGCGGGCGCTGGTGGGGTTGTTGAGTCCGGCCACGCGGCGTGCCGAGTTTTTCGGGCTATGGGGGCTGGCGGTCAAGCTTTCGTCGATCCTGGGGCCGCTGACTTATGGAGCAGTAAGCTGGATCTCGCAAGGTGACCATCGCCTGGCCATATTGATTACCGGCAGTTATTTTGTCGCGGGGCTGGCGATCCTGTCCGGAGTGGATGTCAGGCGCGGGAGGCGTGCGGCACTACGAACATAGCGACATAAATCTACTGCGCGAACCTGCATCGGGGTCGCGCGGTGCTCGGCATCCTCATGTACTTTGTGTACACTCCGGTGCCTGTGCTCCGGGCTCCCCCAATGCCGGCCCGCTCGCTACGATTTCTGCCACTATGTATAAGTTCGTGTGGGCAGCAATCACGGCAAATTGTCCATGAACCGCTGCATGGAAATTTTAAGCGCCGCAAAATTCGGGTTGTACATCAAACGGCGCAGAATGCCGGCTTTAAGGTTTTGTTCGGTGACCTCTCCCTGCAAAGCCTGTTCGGGATGTTTGATGCAAGCAGCATATTTTTCCATATCGCCGGGATAATAATGCGCGCAATTGGCATACTCTCCCGCCGCGCCACAGTGCATGTCATCGGCAGACAGCACGATGGCCGTGTGTGCGGAGCTTAATATTTTCTGCCCGGGTACCACGCTATCCACCAGCTCCAGTTTTTCCGCCGGAATGCCGGGCGGAAGTTTTTTCGTGTCGGTGGTGTAAAGCACCAGCTTGCTGGCTGGGTGGCGCGCATGCACCATGAACTCCAGGGTGGCCGGTGTGTTGGCGGTGGTGTCGTCCTGGCTGGCTGCGGCAAACACCGGGATGCCTATTTCATGTTGCTGCAACAATGAGCCCAACTTCTTCGCCAGCGCGTGCATCTGGGCAGCGACATTTTTGGGAAGCGATTCATATTTGTAGAGGCTCTTATCCGGCCTGATGGCTACCCACTTCGCTGACGGTATCAACCAGCTATACAGCTTGTGCAGATTTGCCCGGGCCGCACGCGGCGAGATCTCGAGCGCGGGAGAAAACAAAAACAGGCCGCGCACGCGGTCATCGCGCAAGCTCTGGTAAACGCTCAGTGCGCCTCCGGCGGAGAACCCGGCCAGATAAACTTCGTCAACTTCTTCTGCAAGCCTGTCGGTGCCATAAGCCACCGCCCTGGCCCATTCATGCCAGCTCACATCAAGCAAATCTCCGGGCTGTGTACCGTGACCGGGCAACAACACGGCCATGACACGAAAACCATTCTCCTGAAAAAACGCAGCCAGATGACGCATGAAATAGGGAGAGTCGGTCAGGCCGTGCGTGAGCAGCACGCCGCGCCGATAGGTTTTGTTATGCCCAGCTGTGTCGGCAGCCAGCGGCTTCAGTTCGAACGGCGCGTTGCCTTCGACTATTTTTTTCAGTTCGACGGCGCCCAGTTTGGCGCGGGCTTTGAACAGCATGTCGCGGTTAAGCGCCACATAATCCGCAAACGCCAACTGGTCTCCATTGAACCGGGTATTCAATCCGGATGGCTGATGCCGTGCCTCTGGCAATGGGGGCGATATCTTCAAGGCAGTTCTCTATCTTTTTAATCTGGTTTTTTTCATGTCATGCCGTATAATTTCACTTGCTGCAACCGCGCTAACCTTGATGGAAAACTTATCCGGAAATGTGCCCGGCATTAGCGTTAACTACCACAGAAAACCAGAAGTGATTATATGATTGTTGGGGACCGCGTCGAACTGAATCTGTTCACCACTCTGAAATGCAACTTGCGGTGCACCTACTGCACTGAAGCCGACGGAGGGGCACTCGGCACACAGGGTGACGTGACTTATTCAATCGAGGATTTGAAAACCTTCATCAACACGCATGCCCCGAAAAAGGAAATCGTCGTTACTTTTTATGGCGGCGAACCCACATTGAACCCCGGCTTCATAGAAGAAGTCATCGAAGCATTGCCTCTTGCCCGATTCCAGTTGCAGACCAACGGCACCCTGATGGATAACGTGTCCACGGAAACACTGGGTAAATTTTCAAATATTCTGATCTCCGTGGACGGCGGAGAACTGGCTACCGATACCTACCGCGGGGATGGAGTTTACAGCCAGGTCACGGAAGCGGTCGAATCCATGCGCCCTTTCGTTGACGGGACGATTACCGCGCGCATGACCTGGAGCGACAGCAACATCCTGGTCGATGATTTTCTGGAGCTGGCCTCCACATTCGATTATGTTTATTGGCAGTTCGTGCAGGCGCAGGGATTCTATTCCCCGGACCAGATAAGGCAGAAAAAAGCCGTGCTGGAAGAATTGGTGAACCTGTTCTTCATCTCGGAAAAATTCTTCCCGTTAATCCCGGTCATGGGCATCGTGCGCAACAAGCTGTTTCCCCATCGCGCGATCGAAATGTACAGCGGACAGACGCAATGCCGTGCCGCCACGCACCTGCTGAATATCACGCCGGACGGAGGCATCTACCCGTGCCCGGACCTGACCCATGATGAGAGCCTGCGCTGCGGGGACATCACCAGCAACACGCTCGGCGAAAACATGATGAAAAGCACCCGGGACATGCCGTGCCATAATTGCGAGGCCTTCAGCTACTGCCGGCAGAATTGCCTGAAAAACCTGCACGTGGCCTACACCCAGAAAAACATCCTGTTCCGCACGAATATCACCAAGCCCATCTGCGACCTGGTCAGGTTTCTCGGCAGGACGGTGGACAAATACGACATGGAAGCCTGGTACGCTCGCCAATCGCCCTCCGTAAAGGAAGAGATACTCGGCTGCCCGGTCTATGAGTATGTGGAGATCATGCCGTAAGGCGGTATTCACGGCTATTTGACACTCGGCAACAGGCAAAACAGGAGATTGGTAAGTACATCGAGGTCTTCTGCAACAGACAACGCAAGCAGAAAGAATTGGACTTTCTCACCTGCCGCCTTTACGCAGCGATACTATACAAAACACTACCCGCTGCTTAACCCGTTGGACTCTATGATTGACAGCAGAGGTCATTGCGAGCGAAGCGCGGCAATCCAGAGGTTGTGTGGCGGCATAGTGTGCCCGACTGGATTGCCACGGCCCTGCGGGCCTCGCAATGACAATGTTTTAAACTGAGCTGCACTTAATACATGGTGCAGCAAACAATACGCTACTTCACTATGCTGTCTATGCTGAGTTTCACGCCGCTGCTGCCGGGCTTGAGAATGGCGCTCATGCCCTGCAAATCGCCGGGTTGCGGTAGTGCATTGCCGGACCTGGACACGCGGGCAATCACCACCACTTTGTCGAAACTCGACAATTTCGTTTGCGGCGACATCGCCATGCTGTCGTCCAATGTGAACTGCAAGGGCAAATCCTTCACCTGCACACGCACCACCGCAAGCGGCACCCTGGGTCCTTCCGCCGCGCGCGCCAGCACGAACAGCATGTCATTCGGCATGGCTTTCCCCGCCAGTGCGGCACTCAAGGTAACTGTGCCGGTGATGCGTTCGCTGCCTGCGGCTGCAGGTTTCTTCTCCTCAACCACTGGTGTGGGCTGTGCAGCCATGGGCTTGCCGCTCTTGCTCCGTGCCATAAAATCGCGCGCCTGCTGGATGCCGGACGCTATCATTTTCGCGTCTTCGGAATCCTTGGGCACCTGCTTGAGCACGCCTTCCCAATAACGTATGGCGGCGGGGTAATCGCCGCGCCCCATTGCCGCCGAACCAGACAGGGCAAGCGCCTTAAGGTTATTCGGGTCGAGCTGCAGCGCCTTGTCCAGCAATAAAGTGGGATGCCCGGCCAGGCTCTGCCCGCTCGCCATCGCCAGCGCATCGGCGAATTCCGCCCACGGCTGCGCTTCGTTTGGCACCAACTGGGTCAGCTTGTCATATGCCTTGGCGGCGTCCGCATAGCGTTCCAGTTCCATATAGGAGCGTGCCAGAACCAGCAGGCTATCCGCGTCTTGCGGATTTTTCGCCAGCTTGTCTTGCAGCGCCTTGAGTGCGGTTTCCGAGCGCACCGTTCCAAAACCCTCCGCGCTACCCCCCTCAACCTGGGGCAGTAAAGCATCGCGGTTGCCTGTCTTCCAATACAAACCACCAGCCGCGAGCGACAGCAATACAGCCAGCCCAATCGCCATCACCTTATGGGGATTGCCCAGCGCGAGGTTGCCGTTCCCTTCCGGGGCTGTTACCTCTTCCAGCAAACGCGCCTGCAATTCATCTTTGCCCTGCCCGTACAGTTCCGGCGTGAGCAGGCCGTTGCGCAAGTCGGCATCCATCTCGGCAATCTGGTCGCGAAAGATTTCCAGGTTGGCGGCATCGTGCTGCACCCGGTTGCCTTTCCCCGTGCCGCGCCACAGCGGCAGCACAACAAACAGCAACGCAGTTGCCAGCAATAGGGCACAAATTATCCAGAATAGTGTCATGTCAGATTATTTTTTATTTTGCAAATCGGTGACCAGGGGCAGGCTTTTTCCTTCCGGCTCTGCAAAGTAATGGCTCCAGCCTGTTTGTATCGGAGGATGCCTTGTTTGCCGATGTTTTCCGGCACCCCACGCACGCCACAATCATTACCGATACTGCCTTCCATATCCGCCGCGTTCAACACAGTGGTTCGCCTCAATAAGCTTTCTTGTCGGTTGCGGGTGCGGCTGGAACAGCGCCGCCTGCCTCGGATTTGGCCCTGGCAGCCTTGTCCAGCGCATCCTTGGCCTCGGGCGGCATGTAATTTTCGTCATGCTTGGCCAGCACTTCTTCGGCATGGAACAGGTTGTCGGCTTCAATCTTGCCCTGCGCCACTACGCCTTTGCCTTCCTTGAACAGGTCCGGCAGGATGCCCTTGTAGATCACCGGCATGCTGCGCGTGTTGTCGGTGATGTTGAAATGCACCGTCAGGTCTTCATTCTGGCGCTTGACGCTGCCGGGCTCCACCAGCCCGCCGATGCGGAAGTTGCGTCCTTGCGGAGCCTCCTTGTTATAGACCTGGGTCGGGGTGAAATACAGGCTGACGTTGTTCTTCAGCGCGTATAACACCAGCCCCACGGCGGCACCCAAGGCGACGAGAGCAATGATGATGTACACAAATTTCTTCTGACGCGGTTTCATGTTTTTCCTTATTCCTCTTTTTCTGCATCGCGCAGCAGGCGTAACTGCTGCAAGGTAATGATTCTTTTATGGCGCACCAGCGCAATTTCAATGACGAATATCAGCAGCGCCACGCCGTACGAACCCCATACATAGAAGCCATAGCCCTTCATGGCAAAAAATTCACCCCAGTTCATTGCGCACCTCCGACAGAGCGAATGGGTCGCTGCGTAGCAGCGGGGAAACCCATCGGCCTACCCCTTGCGGGTACGTTACTGATGAAACGACTAGCCATTCGACTAGGCGCGCAAACGACGCTCGCTAAGTCGCTGGTTATGGCGAAGCCAGCAGATTGCGGGAGGAGGTGCGATGCGGTCATTCCCGCACCCGCCGCCCCCCCTCTCCTCAATCCTCTCCCGCTTGCGGGAGAGGAGGCAATTGCTCTTTCCTCCTCTGGGGGAAAGTTGGATAGAGGGCTGGCGCACCGCGTCATGATCGCACCTCCGGCAGTTCGGCCACCCACTGGGTATTGCGTTCACGTTCCAGAATGATGCTGCGCACACGCGCCAGCGTCATCGCGATGGCATACATCCAGCAGGCAACCAGCGTAATAAACATGGCCTGCTGCATGGCGACGTGCATGCTGGTGCCGGTGAACTTGACGGTTGACCCCTGGTGCAGCGTGTTCCACCACTTCACCGAGAAATAGATGATCGGCACGTTGACCGAGCCGAGAATGGCAAGCAGCGCGCTGGCGCGGTCTGCGCGGCGCGGGTCGTCAATCGAGGCGTGCAGCGCGATGAAACCAAAATAAAGGAACAGCAGGATGAGTTCGGAAGTCAGGCGCGCATCCCACACCCACCACGCACCCCACATCGGCTTGCCCCACAACGCGCCGGTCCACAACGAAATGAAGGCGAACAATGCGCCGGTGGGCGCCAGTGCGGAAGCCATCATGGAGGACAGGCGCGTGTTGAAAATCAGCCCCAGTGCGGCATAAGCCGCCATGATCAGGTAAAGGAACATGGACATGATGGAAGCCGGCACATGGATGAAAATGATGCGGTAGGCCTCACCCTGAACGGCATCGGTGGGCGCCACGAAGAAGCCGATATACAAGCCGATGACAAACAGGATTGCGGACGGCCACGCAAACCACGGCACCAGCTTGCCGGCCAATCCATAAAAAGTGGAAGGGGCGGAATATTTGAACCAGTTTATAGCCAATGCATCACTCCATCGAAATACGCAACGCCTGGGCCGTCACCCAGGGCGTAAACACCAGTGCCAGCACCAGCAGCGCGCCCAGCAATGACAAGTGCGAGGCCACACTCATGCCGCTCGCGGCAGCTTCTACCGCGCCCGTTCCGAAAATCAGCACCGGGATGCACAGCGGCAACACCAACAACGATACCAGCACCCCGCCACCGCGCAAGCCCAGCGTCAACGCCGCACCGACTGCGCCGATCATGCTGAGTACCGGCGTGCCAAGCAACAGGCTCGCAATCAACACCCACAAGGACTGCACCGACATGTCAAACTGCAAGCCCAGCACGGGTGCCATCAGCACCAGCGGCAGGCCGGATAACATCCAATGCGCCAGAATTTTGCCCAGCACCAGCACCGAAAGGGACTGCGGAGCCAGCAGCATCTGTTCCAGCGTGCCGTCCAGATAATCCGCCGAGAACATCCGCCCCAGCGACAGCATGGAAGCCAGCAGCGCAGCCACCCATACCACACCGGGCGCCATTTTGCGCAGCATGCCCAGTTCCGGCCCGACCCCGAGCGGGAACAGGCTCACCACCATCACAAAAAAAATCAGCGTGGTCAGCACGTCGGCGCGGCGGCGCATTGCCAGCATCAAATCGCGGCTGATCACCAACCTCAACAAACCGAACAGCGACAGTTTATTCATGCCAGCGTCAATCGCCGTGTTTCCACACCGGCCACTTCCAGCGGCTGGTGTGTGGTGAAGATCACCATCCCATTCTTTGCCAGGTGCGTGCCGATCAATTCCTGCATCAACCCTACCGCACCCACGTCCAGCGCAGTGAGCGGCTCATCCAGTATCCACAACGGGGCATTACCGACCAGCAGGCGCGCCAGCGCTACGCGCCGGCGCTGCCCTTGGGACAACACCTTGACCGGTAAAGTTTCACGGCCGCGCAAACCCATGTGGCGCAATGCAGCGATGGCTTCCTTGTCGTCCACCTCACAGCCCGCCAGGCCGGCGCCGATGCGCAGGTTCTCCAGCGCGTTCAATTCATCCTTGATGGCATTCAGGTGGCCGAGGTAAACCATCTCGGCATAGTATTCCTCGTCCAGGTCGCGGATGTCCTGGCCGCGCCAGCGGATTTCGCCTGCCGCAGGCGCAAGAAAACCGCATAGCATGCGCAACAGGCTGGTTTTCCCTTTTCCATTCTCTCCCTGCACCTGCAACAACTCACCTTCAGACAGGGAAAAACTCAAACCGGAAAACAGCTGATGGTCTCCGCGAGTGCAGGCAAGGTTGCTAATTTCCAGCATTGCGTAATAATCGGTTCCGGTGAAAACAAACAGCGCGGGATTATATACGATTGCGCCAGCGCAGTGCGCAGGAATGATGAGCGGATACGCAGCGATGTATTGTGCGGTTATAATCCGCCCGGTCTAAAAATTTTAACAAAGGGACAACATGGGATTTCTGGCGAACAAACGCATTCTGATCACCGGCATGCTCAGCAACCGCTCCATCGCTTACGGCACCGCCAAGGCCATGCGGCGCGAGGGTGCGGAACTGGCCTTTACCTATCAGGGCGAACGCATACGCGACCGGGTGAGCGAACTGGCGCGGGATTTTGACAGCAAACTGCTGTTCCCCTGCGATGTGTCCAGCGATGCGGAAATCGAGCAATTATTTGCCGATCTCGGCAAACACTGGGACAAGTTTGACGGTTTCGTGCATTCCATCGCCTTTGCGCCGCGCGAGGCGCTGGCCGGCGAGTTTCTTGAAGGGTTCAGCCGCGAAGCCTTCCGCGTCGCACACGACATCAGCGCCTACAGTTTCCCGGCAATGGCCAAGGCCGCCTTGCCGATGATGGAAGGGCGCAACGCTGCCCTGCTGGCCATGACCTATCTTGGCGCAATACGCACCGTGCCCCATTACAACGTGATGGGCCTGGCCAAAGCGAGCCTGGAGGCCAGTGTGCGTTATCTGGCCATGAATCTCGGCAGCCGCGGTATCCGCGTGAATGGCCTCTCGGCAGGCCCGATCAAGACGCTGGCCGCCGCAGGCATTGGCGACTTTAACAAGTTGCTGAGCTACAACGAAAAGCATGCCCCGTTGAAACGCAATGTGACCATTGATGAAGTGGGAAATGCAGCGGCATTTTTATGCAGTGATCTGGCCAGCGGCATCACCGGTGAAATCACCTATGTGGACGGCGGGACCAACACCATGGCACTGGGCACTACCGAGCCATAGCCGCAAGCCCTCACCAGATAAAAAAACGCCACCTTGTTCAGGTGGCGTTTTTGTTTTGCACTCTCGCGATTATTTCTTATCGTCCGCAACAAAAGTTTTCATGCTGATCTTCGCATTTTTTCTGGCGTCGGCCAGATAAGCACGGGACAATTCGTCACCGGCAAGCTGGCGCAGTTGCTGCAAATAGCCGGTACGCTTGGCGTCGTCAATCGCGGCGGCTTCCTTGACCGCGTCCACCCGCACCAGCGTGTAGCCGCCTTGCGCATTTTCCGCACCTGCATAGGCAGGCAATTTGGCTGTATCCGCCTGAAATACCTGGCGCACCAGCTCACTGCTCTGCCCGGTATGCTGCGCACGCGTGATCGTCTGCGCGGGCTTCCATTCCAGTTTCAGGCTTTCGCCGTGCTGCAACTGGGCCAGCATGTCCTTGGCTTGCTTAAGCACAAGCTCATGTGCCTGCTGGCGCATCAGCTTCTGGCGAATGGCATCGCTCACCTCCGCCAATGGGCTTATGCTGGCCGGTTTGTATTCCAGCACCCGCGCCGCGAGCAACGTATTGGGCGCCACCTCGACGGCGGCGCTATTGCGCTTGTCTGTTACCACCTCTTTGGCAAACACGGCTTGCAACGCCTTGTCCGTCCAGGGCGGAGTTTCAGCCTGCCCCTTGTTCAACCAACCGTTTTGCTGCACCGGCATTTTCACCAACTCCGCCGCTGGCTTCAGGGTATCACTCTGTTCATATACCGTATTGCTGAATTTCTCCGCCAGCTCGGCAAATTTGTCGTTCGCTTTTTGCAGTTTCAGTTTCTGCGCAATGTCGCCTTTCGCTTCATCCAGTGACAGTATTTTCGCGGGTTGCACCGCCAGCAGCTTGATGATGTGAAAACCGAATTCGGACTGCACCAGGCCGCTGACTTCACCCGGTTTGAGCTGGAATACGGCATCATCAAACAGCTTGACCATCATGCCGCGGCTAAACAGGCCGAGGTCGCCGCCATTCGCAGCCGAGCCCGGATCCTGCGAATGCTGTTTGGCCAGTTCGGCGAACTTGGCCGGAGACTTTTTGACCTGCTGCAATATTTGCTCAGCCTTGGCCCTGGCCGCCTGTTTGTCCGCCTCAGGCGCCTGCGCCGCTGCCGAGATCAGGATGTGCGCTGCCTGGCGCTGCTCCTGTGTGCCGAATTCTGGCTGGTGTTCCTCATAATATTTCTTGATTTCGGCATCGTTGACTGCCATCTGCGATTGCAGCGCCTCGGCGGAAAACATTACATACTCCACGCGGGCCTGTTCCGGCGCCTGAAATTCTTTTTGGTTTTTTTCGTAATAATCTTTGACCGCAGGCTCACCTACCGTTACCTGCTTGAGAAATGGGTCGAGCGTAATCTCCGCCGTACTGATCACGCGCTGCTGTTCATTCAGGCGTATCAGGCTGTCCGCAATGGCATTCGATGCATAACCGTTCTGGGTGTAGGCATCAATCAACTGGCGCATCCCCAGTTCCTGCCTCACGCGTGCCTCAAACGCCAGCGGCGACATATTCTGTTTGCCCAACGCCGTTGCATAAAGCTGTTTGTCGAATTTCCCGTCCTTCTGGAACGACTCGATACCGGTAATGACTTGCGCCAGTTGCTCATCGCTTACCGTCAATCCGGCGGCACGCGCCTGCGACATCAGCAAACGTTGGCTGACCAGATTTTCCAGGATCGAGTTCTTGACTTCAGGCTGGTCCAACATCGCCTGGTCAAATTTGCCACCCAACGATTCGCGCAACCTGTCCAACTGCTGGCGCAAGGCATTATCGAATTCCTGCTGGCTGATTTTTTCGTCGTTTACCGTAGCCAGAGGCTCACCGCCACCCGATCTGCGATACGAATCTATGCCCCAGAATGCAAACGGGAGAATGATGATCGCCAACACGATCTGCACCAACTTTTTATTCTCATGCACAAAATTGAACATTGCCACCTACCCGATGAAATTCAACACAATATGAAAAAAGGCGAACTTGCGTTCGCCTTGGTCTGGCGGAGTGGACGGGACTCGAACCCGCGACCCCCGGCGTGACAGGCCGGTATTCTAACCAACTGAACTACCACTCCATAAACTAAATACCTGATGGGTGCTGACGGGATCAAACTACCGGCATTCGCCCTGCATGGGCGTTCTGGACCCCGTAAAACAACTAATCAGGCCTCATGCAGCAATCAGGCACTCATGAACTCAACACTTTGAATCATACCCCGAACAGCTGTCTTGTGACAAGCGAAGAACCGCTGATCAAGTCCCGCATGACTCATGACGGGCTTAATCAGAGGCTTCTGACGGGCTTAATCAGAGGCTTCCCCTTATTTGGGGTTTTCCGGTGCAATCAGGATTTCTGTTTTTTCCACAATTCCGCCGCGCTTCAGCATGGAAAGATGCTTTTCCTCGTCGAGCGCTGTTATTTTAGACAAGTAAGCGATATTTTTTTCAATCGACTCCAGGTAATAATTGTTCTCGACGCCTAACCAATCCTTGAAATGGAACACCAACCTGGCGTAGATGCCGCCAAGCTCGCCGTCAAGTTTTTGCCGTGTAGTTTCGTAAAACTTCCGGGTTTTTCTCAGCAGATCGTATGTGTTTTGGTAACCTCCAAAATGCGCTTCCTTGAACTCCAAATACAGGAACAACAGTTTTTCCAGGTAGGTGCGGTCAGCCATTTGCCCTGTCAAATCAGCGGTGCTGACGATTTGCCCGAGCAGGCGAATGCGTTTGTCGGGAAAATTAATTTCAGATATGGCTATCGCCGGGTCAGTGCAAAGAATTATGAATTTCAAAGGTGTTGCCAAATCAGGCGGGAAGTGCCGGTCAACGATATAGTGCTGCATAAATTCAATACCCCGTTTGACATGACTTTTTATGAACTGGGCACCGGTGCCGGTTTCTTCGCCGTGCCGTTGCACGTAGCCAATGTCATGCATCAGGGCGGCCATCATGATCATGGTCATTTCGTTGTCAGCCAACCGGGTGCCTGAAAGATGCACACCATGCATCAGCCTCACGGCACAGAGAAAGACATCCAGGGTGTGCGGCAGGTCGTGGTACAACGTCTTGATGGAGCCGTAGCCGGGATATTTGCCGCGGAACAAGCGCACTACGTCATCAAAGGCGGTTTTGGCAAAGAAAAAATCGTATGCAGGGTTAATGCGCCTGACAATATCTGCCGCCTTGGCCCATACCTCGTCCGGATTGCTGTTGGTGAAAAGGTTATGGATTTCGGCGGTTGTTGGGGCGTTTTCCATTGGTGGACTACTTGAAACGGCCGGCGTCGCTGCAGGCCTTATGTTTGTTGGTGGGTTGTGACAGATTCGAACTGTCGACCGACGGATTAAGAGTCCGCTGCTCTACCAACTGAGCTAACAACCCAAACAGAAAAGACTGAGGGGGCGGATTCTAGGTAAATTAGTTATGTTGGTCAAATTTTCTGGCAGGGTTTTTCCGCTTCGCATTGACGCCATCTGCAAAAAAAATTACATTCACTCGCCATACTTGAGCCTTTAGGGAACCTCTAAAAATTCAGAGTTCGCCCAAATGCCCCACAAGGGGACGCCGATCCGCTACGGGCAAAAACAGCCCGTGCGGAGTCGTCAGCAAGGCGCGGAAGTGGGGTAAGCAGGCAAGCCGCATAGCGGCGGCTCGCAAAAAATTTTAGTTCCGGCTAACTAAAGGTTACCCTGCACTGAAACTTCGTTTTGCAGCGCCGCATATGGTGGATATGTAAGCAAGAAATTTTTTACGCAACGCAGCATAACCAGCCACTTGGTTGCCGTTTTTTGGCAACTTAGTGGAATGGCTATAACCAATGACTTGCCGCTTCAGCGGCTTAGTCAGATGGCTAGTATATAAACCCATTAATTACGAAACATAATGCCGAGCCATTTTTATGTCTGCATCCTGCCGAGTGAATTTCCACTCGATACCACGTTGTTCCGTGTTACGGCGCAACTGCCAAGCATTCACTTCGGTGATGATCGTGGCCTGATCCGGCAGACGCCGATCAAGGCACTGGTGATCAAGAATGCCGATTTCGATTTCAGCCATATTGAGCCAACTGGCATGCTTTGGCGTGTAGTGAAAGACAACACGTCGCAGCAGCGCATTTGCTTTCTTGACGCCGAGCACTTCCTCGAAGCATTTGCGAAAATGGGCATTGAGATTGTCCATCACCAGATGGATGCGTCGCGCTGTGGCATAAACCTGCTTGAGCAGGTACTGTACGAAAGCCACGAAGTCGGTCTTCGCACGATGGTCGGTGACCATGACTGTCCGTCGCCCCCCTTTTGGTTCGACCGCCACAAACAGGTTGCAAGTGCCAGCGCGTTCGTACTCTTCATCCTGCGTCGCGGGCGAACCGGGCTGGATGGGCAATGGCGGACGCGAATCCTTGAGCAGTTGCTTGCTCTTCT
>JACREC010000101.1 GCA_016218445.1 Nitrosomonadales bacterium | reverse complement strand
CGGAGAGGCTGTCTGCAAGCTATGGAAAAGGATGGTCGCCGCAGAATCTGTTTTACATGAAGCAGTTTTACCAGTGTTATTCCCACTTGTTGCCGGAGGAAGGAATTCTCCACGCAGCGCGTGGAGAATCTTCGGAAGCAATGATTATCCACGCGGCGCGTGGACAATCTGGGGTAGCGCTTTCGGCAGCTACCTGGCAACCGGGCGTGTTGCACTCCCATCTTTCCTGGACACATTACCGGACGCTGTTGCGCGTCAGCCGTTCCGAAGCGCGGGATTTTTACGAAATCGAAGCGATTCGCAATGCCTGGTCGGCGCGCGAGCTGGAGCGACAGATCAACAGCCTGCTATTCGACCGGCTGGCGAAAAGCCGGGACAAGAAAGGGCTGATGCGCCTGGCAGTTCATGGGCAGGAAGTCGCACAGCCGATAGATGTGCTGAAAGACCCGGTAGTATTGGAGTTTCTTGATCTGCCGGAATCGCCGCGTTTGGTGGAGTCCAAACTGGAGCAGGCGCTGATCAGCAATCTGGAAACCTTTCTGTTGGAGTTGGGCAAAGGTTTTGCGTTTGTGTCGCGGCAGGAGCGCATCACGCTCGATGGCGACCACTTCTACATTGATCTGGTTTTCTACCACACGGTGTTGAAGTGCTTTGTACTGATTGACCTGAAGGTGGGAAAACTGACCCACGCCGATCTTGGGCAGATTCAGTTCTACGTGAATTACTACGACCGCGAGCGGCGCACCGAGGGCGACAACCCGACGCTGGGGCTGATCCTGTGCCCGGATAAAAATGACGCCGTGGTGAAGTACACGCTGGGTGAACAGCAGGAGCGCAATATTTTCACCAGCCGCTATCAGCTTCATCTGCCTACCGTCGAGGAACTTGAAAACGAGCTTCGGCGGGAACTGCGGTATTTGGTGCCGCCAGCCAGTAAGGCAGTTATTAAGAAAAACTTAACAACTGCGCGGAAAGTCGCACCCGGCTTGAAAAAATCGGCATCAAAAAAGAACAAGGGAAAATCTGAATGAATCGCCATGTGAATGCCATCGCCGGGCGCTTGAGTCTGCGCGCACCGCAACGCCGCTCGCTGGAGATTCTCGACCGCATCACTGAAATTGTTCCACCCAGAAAGGGGGCGGACGTTGCCGCCGCGCTGGAGATCATTCATAGCGAGTTTCCATCGGTGACTGATTTCGAGCGGGAGTTCCCGTCGTTGTGTTTTGCGCTGGCTACAGGTGTCGGCAAGACGCGGCTGATGGGTGCGTTTATCAGTTATCTGCACTTGGCGCACGGCATCAACAATTTCTTCGTGCTGGCGCCGAACCTGACCATCTACAACAAGCTGATCGCAGATTTCAGCGACCGCACGCATCCGAAGTATGTGTTCAAGGGCATCTCGGAATTTGCCATTGACGCGCCTGTCATCATTACCGGCGATAACTACGACCAGCATGACCCCGCCAGCGGTGTGCTGTTCGGCGGGGTGCGCATCAACATTTTCAACATCTCGAAAATCAATTCCGAGGTGCGCGGCGGCAAGTCGCCGCGCATCAAGCGGCTGTCGGAATATATCGGCGAGAGTTATTTCGATTATCTGGCCGGATTGCCCGATTTGGTGTTGCTGATGGATGAGTCGCATCGTTATCGCGCGAGTGCCGGGATCAGGGCGATTAACGAACTGAAACCTATCCTGGGGCTGGAGCTGACGGCCACGCCGTTTGTGGAAGGAACCAAGGGCGCAGTGCCTTTCAAGAATGTGATTGTGGATTACCCCCTGGGCCGTGCGATGGAAGATGGTTTCGTGAAAGAGCCTGCCGTGGTGACACGCAAGAATTTCAATCCGGCAGGGATGTCGCCAGATGCGATTGAGCAGATGAAGTTGCAAGACGGTGTGCGTCTGCACGAGAGCGTGAAGGTGGAACTGGAAACTTACGCCCGCGAAACCGATAACAAGATCGTCAAGCCTTTCCTGCTGGTGATCGCGCGGGACACGACCCATGCAGGTTCGCTGTTGGCGTTGATCCAGTCGGTTGATTTTTTCGAGGGGCGCTACAAGGACAAGGTCATTCAGGTTGATTCGAGCCGTACCGGTGCCGAAGAGGAGGAAATGATCGAGCGGCTGCTAAAGGTGGAACACACCGAAGAACCGACCGAGATCGTCATCCACGTCAACATGCTGAAAGAAGGCTGGGATGTGACCAACCTCTATACCATCGTGCCATTACGTGCCGCCAATGCGCGCATCCTGATCGAGCAGTCTATCGGGCGCGGCCTGCGCCTGCCGTATGGCAAGCGTACGGGTGTGATTGCGGTGGACAGGCTGAACATCGTTGCTCACGATAAGTTTCAGGAAATCATTGATGAGGCCAACAAGCCGGATTCCGCCATTCACCTGAAGGCGGTGATACTGGATGACGATGACTTCGGTCAGAAGACGATGACGCTGGTTTCGCAATCGCAGCTTGCTTCCATGTTGGGGTTGAAGCCAGCCGATGCGACTGGCAGCACCAAGGTGGCAGGGCAGGATGTGCAGCCCGCTTTCACCAAGCCGGAAGAGCAGAAGGTGGCACAAATCGCTTACGAGGTGATCCGCAAGCTGGAGGATCAGCCTGCGACCGTGCCAACACTGGCGCACCTGAAAAATCCCGAGATTCAGGCGGCTATCGTCAAGGCGGTGCAGGAACAGCATCGCCCCACACAAATGGAATTGGAAGGCGTGACAGAGCTTCCAGATTTCGCCGCCGTCGTAGCGAAGGCGGTCGAATTGGTGACACAACAGACGATAGAAATTCCACGTATTCAGGTCGTGCCGAAGGGCGAGGTGAAAGCCGGATTCAAGTCCTTTGCCCTGAATCTGGATGCACTCAGCTATCCGGCCGTGTCGGAGGATCTATGGATCCAACATCTGCGCACCAATCAGCTTGATGTAGTGACGATGGGAAACGGTGGCATTGTGGAGAAGCGACTGGAGGATTATGTCGTCAGCGGCTTGGTGGACATCAACGATATTTCTTACGATGATCAGGCTGACCTGCTGTATGACCTGGCCGCGCAAACCGTTAAGCATTTTTGCTCTTACTTATCTGAGGATGAAACAGGTAAGGTGTTGCGCTGCTACCAGCGCCCGATTGCAAAGTTCATCTTTGCACAAATGCAGGAGCATAGCTGGGAAGATGCGGTGGATTACGATGTGGTGGTGCGCAAAGGTTACACGGAACTCAAGCGGAGCGCCTACTCCGTCAATGAGCCGCCCGCTGATTATCGCGTGTCTCCTGAAGATAAGAGCAATATGTCGAAGTATGTGTTTGGCGGTTTCAAGCGCTGCTTGTATACGGAGCAAAAGTTTGGTTCTGAGGCGGAGCGCGTGCTGGCAGTCATTCTTGAGCGCGATGCCGAGAAGTGGTTCAAGCCTGCCAAGGGGCAGTTCCAGATTTTCTATAAGCAGGGGGCAGACCATCTGGAGTATCAGCCGGATTTTGTTGCCGAAACGGATGGTGCAATCTACATGCTGGAACCCAAGGCCAGTAACCAGATGACCGATCCCGTTGTAGTAGCCAAAAAGGAAGCAGCAATCAGGTGGTGCAAGAATGCGACTGACTATGCGCTTGCAAATGGCAGCAAGCCTTGGCGCTATGTTCTGATCCCGCATAACGCGATTGCAGTGAATATGACGCTGGATGGGTTGGCGCTACAGTTCACAACATAAACCATACCGCCGAATCAAATCCTCCACGCAAGCGCTCATTCGTGTTGCATGGCGCTGGCAAGAAACATCTGCTCCATCCCCGGACGCCCATGCCAGTAGCCGTTGCAGGCTGCTTCCGGCATTACGCTCTCGATTTGCTGCGCAGCGTTTTCTGGGCTTATTCGCTGCTCCAGGCGGTCGCGGAACAGGCGGATAATTTCCGCGGTGTGTTCGGATTGCGGGCTGATGCGCACTACATCCACACCGGCATTCCGGAGTGAATCAAGATCGCCGATCAGGTTGTACACCAGTGCAGACTGGGTTTGGGTGCCGTTGATCACCAGGAACGGCTTGCCTTCCCGCGTGCGCATGGTCTTGCCGTCAGGGTCGTTGATGCACAGGAAGCGGCAGTCGTCCTTGGGCAGGTTGTGAAAGCGCGCAGTGAAACAGCGCGAAGAAAAAGCCAGCGGCAGCCTGCCGTAGGAAAACACTTCTGTTTCCATTCCCTCCGGTCGCAATTGCTGCAGCGGTTGCAGCGCCTCATGTGACATTTCCACCGGCATGACCCAGCGCCGGGCGCCGAGAGATGCGACCAGATGCAAAGTCTGCGGGTTGTAGATATTGAGATAAGGCCCGGCAATGAAAGGCATGCGGTTCGCCAGACGGTGCACGGCTCCCATGTCATTGGCTTCCACCGTGAAGTCGCTGTTTTCCGCAATCCTGCGCAGTGACTTCAGGTCGGACTCGGACTCGATCAATGCGAGGGTGGAAAGAACCACTGTTTTGCCGGCAGCAGCAAGCATTTCCGCCACTTCCAGCCAGTCTGACAGGCGCATGATATGGCGCCGGGAGCAAACCGTTTCTCCGAGATAAACTATATCTACCGGAGCAGCGGCAATTTCCTCATAGAATTCCTGCAACTTCTCCTGCGTCCAATAGTAAAGAACGGGGCCGAGGGCAAGTTTCATTTCCATGGCCGGTGATAAGCGCCCAGGGTTTGTTGCTGGCCTTCGGAGATTTTGCCCAGTTCGGTAGTCCATGCGGGTTTGACGGAAAAGCCCTGGGGGTTTTTCATGCACTGGTCAATCGCCTCGCGCCAGACACGGGTGACTTGTCCCACATAGGCCGGGCTTCTTTGCCGTCCCTCGATTTTGAGGCCGCGTACTTTGATGCGCAGGAGTTCCGGCAGCAACTCCAGGGTGTTCAGGCTGGTCGGCTCTTCCATCGCGTAGTAGGTTTCTCCTTCCACCTCGAAGCGTCCCTTGCACAAGGTGGGATAGCCGGTATTTTCATCATCGGCGTAACGGTCGATGAGCACGCCGTTGAGGCGCGATTCCAGGCCTTTGGCGGTTTTCTGCCAGCGCACTGCTTTGGGCGGTGAGCATACGCCGCAGTTGTTGGGGGATTCGCCGGTGACATAGGAAGAAAGGGAACAGCGCCCTTCAACCATGACGCACAGCCCGCCGAAGCCGAATAGCTCAAGCTCCACCGGCGTGCCGGCGGCCAGCTCCTCGACTTGGGCAAATGACAGCACGCGCGGCAATACTGCACGGCGGATGCCAAAATGCTCATGGTAGAAATTGATCGCTTCGTAATTGGTGGCGGAGCCCTGCACCGAAAGATGGAGGTGCAACTGGGGGTGGGTCTTCATCGCATATTGCATGAGCCCGGGGTCGGCCAGGATGATCGCATCCATGCCATTCTCGGCGGCCTGGTCTATCGCCTTCGTCCAGCGCTCCGAGCCATGAGACTTGGGGTAAGTATTCAGCGCCAGAAATACTTTCGCGCCTTTTGCGTGCGCATATTCGACGCCTGTGCGCGCATTTGCCGCATCGAAATTCAGCCCGGTGAAGTTGCGGGCGTTGGTATCGTCACGAAAACCGAGATAGACGCAGTCAGCACCGTTGTCCACGGCCACTTTCAGCGCCGGCAGGCTGCCTGCCGGGCAGACCAGTTCCAGTTTGTTTTCAGGCAGCATAAGGGATTTCTTCCTGAGCGTGTGGCTTGGCAAATTCGCCCTGGCGATGGCCGCGGCGTTTCAGTTCCAACTCGATTCCGTTCAGGATATTCCATTTTTGCGAACACCAGGAGGGGGCAAGCAAAATGTCCTTCGATGCAGTACCGGTGACGCGGTGGTAGACGATATGGGGCGGTGTGCGCTCGATCAGGTCAGCCGCAATGCGGATGTAGTCGGCCATTTCCAGCGGCTGATACTCGCCGCGCCGCCACTCGGCGGCCAGCACGGTATTTTTTACCACGTGCAGCGGATGTAGTTTAAGGCCGTCCGTTCCAAGGGCAAGCACGGTATCGAGTGAGGTGTGGTAATGGCGCTCCGTTTCTCCGGGAAGGCCGATGATCAGGTGAGTGCATAACGGGATGCCGCGTTTTCTTGCGGCTACTACCGTTTTCTCGTATTCCTTCAGGCCATGGCCGCGGTTCACCCGCTTGAGGGTTTCGTCAAAGGCTGATTGCAAGCCGAGTTCCAGCCATACCACCAGCCCGCGACGCTGATAACTTACCAGTAAATCCAGCACCGCATCAGGGACGCAGTCAGGGCGCGTGCCGATGGACAGGCCTGCCATATCCGGCTCGGACAATGCCTCTTCATAGAGTGCCGTCAGTGCGGTCACATCGGCGTAGGTGTTGGTATAGGCCTGGAAATAGGCAAGGAAGCGGCGTGCCCGGGTGCGCTTTGCTATGGCGTGTTTGCCACGTTTTATTTGCTCGGAAAGTGAAGGCGGGGTGCGCCCATTTGGGCTGAAAGAGGCATTGTTGCAGAAAGTGCATCCCCCCATCCCCTTTACGCCATCACGGTTGGGGCAGGTAAGGCCCGCATCGAGCGCGATCTTATGCACCCGTTCGCCATGCTGCTGCAACATGTGTTGCCCGAAGGTAAGGATATAGTCAGAAAGTGCCATTGGTCCGGCTCAGTTCAAGAGTGGTGAGCAGAGCAATAGTGCCTGCGAATTTACCCATCAGGGGCTTGTCGATTTTTTGTGTTAGAAAAACCATTGGCTATCACGTGCAATAGTTACTGTTTGTCAGGAGCTTTGTAATCCGGATTTAAGTAGCAAAAGCCCACTTTTTTTTCGGCAGCCTGGTTGCATGTATCATAGTCATAGTATTTGCATTCAATGCTCCACGTCACTATGCAATAAGGTGCTGCTCCCGACGCTGGAGGGGAATCTGCCGGGTCGGCCACGCAATCTGTTTGGCTTCCCCCCGCACGCTTACACTCTTCGTAAGAAGCGTACCTGAATTCATCCATACGAACCTTCACTTCCGGTGTTGTTGCGCAGAATGCACCAGCAAACGCATATTGCGGGAGTTCGATTGCAACGCATAACAACAGGAGGGCAAGAATTTTTTTAGCCGTCACAGTGATCCCCATTGGTATTGCCTGGCAGCCGAGCCAAAAGACGTATCCTGGGTGGCTCATTCCGTCCGGCCGCAGAGCAGCAACAGTTCCGCACAAACTTCGAATGAATGCAACGCCAATAGTTCCAATCAAGGTTTGGGCAAACACAGCTTCGGGAAATGGCATACCTGGAATTCGATATGGAATTTATGAGCGATGGAACTGGCTAAATTCATGCTGTTTCAGGAATGCCATTTTACACAAATCAGTTAAGCAATAGCTTAATATCATGCACAAGGGCATCCACCCCTTGCCCATAAGCCGCGTGCAGGCGCAATCTTCCGGACTGGTCGTAAATATAGGTTCCGACCGAATGGTCCAGCGTGTAATTACCCGGGTTCTTGCCTGGCTCCTTGTTATAAAAGAGGCGGTATTCCCTGGCGGTCTCGGCAATTTGTGCCGGTGTACCGTAGAGCCCAATAAATTTTGGATTAAACGATGGAACAAATTGGGCCAGGAGTACCTGGGTATCGCGTTCGGGATCCAGGGTTATGAACAAAACCTGTACCTTGTCAGCGTCGGAGCCGAGGCGTTTCATTACACGCGCCAGTTCCATCAATGTATTCGGGCAAACCTCGGGGCAATGCATATACCCGAAAAACAATACAACGATTTTGCCCTTAAAGTCGGATAAGGTACGCAGTTTTCCCAGATGATCGGTCAACCGAAAATCTTTTCCGGAATCGATTCCGGTAACATCAGTGGACTTGAACGGTTGCGCCGCTTCCGGTTGTTTGCAACCATATAGGGACATTATGGCCAAACTCACAAGTAACAGCTTCAGGAACTGTTTAAAAAATGCTGCTCTTACCATGACGCTGCCGCGCTCGCCCCCATGATTCTCAAAGTTTTAATTTTATACATTGGCAACTTCGCCGCAAATATTCCGCCAGATAACTGCTTGGATTGTTCCCTGCGCTGGCGCGCCACTATAATGTCGATACATTTAAACCACAAGGCGGATTACACGGACCTTATCCGCGATCAGGAATTTACTGACCATGAACTTATTGTTGGTAAAAAACATTCACATTGCTTGTGTGGCGTCGAGCTACACGTTGTTTTTTTTGCGCGGTGTGTGGGTGATCCAAGGCTCGCCCAGGCTGCGCCAGCGCTGGGTGAAAATTGTCCCGCATGTGGTGGATACGCTACTGTTGGTGAGCGCTATTACGCTCGCCATCGGCATCCGGCAATATCCCGGCGTGAATGCCTGGCTCACCGCCAAAGTGGTCGGCCTGTTGTTCTACATCGGGCTTGGCATGATGGCATTCCGTTTTGGCAAAACCATGCGCGCTAGAATCTCGGCATGGGTGGCGGCGCAACTGGTATTTTTCTACATCGTGGCGGTCGCGCTCACACATAATCCGCTGCCTTTTTCCGCGCTGTAATTTAACAGGGCTATTTTCCCCAGCATGCCTTGGCAAGTTGCGGCAAGTAAGCGGATAAGCCCGCAACGGCGAACTCGGCTTGTGCCGGTGCGCTGCCGAAGGGAGTGAATTCGAATATGAATTTTTGAGACTGGGCGAGCTGTTTGATCAGTGTTGTTGCGTCGCGCGCGGAAACCGTCGCATTGGTCACTTCGCGCCAGCGCTGGGTGAAGGGTTTACTGCCGTCAAGCCGGAGTTGCACGATTTGCTGGTCAACCACGGTAACCTCCAGCGCCATCCCTGTTTCAACGTAAAGAGCCGCTCCCCCTTTTACACATTGAATGGTCAGGACGGGGACGGAAGTTTTCATCCAGCCCTTTACCGCCTTTTCTGCCTTAAGCGATAAGGTCAGAGATTCCTCACCTGCCGAAGGCGCGGGCGAAACCTGCCACTTAATGGATGATTGCGGTGCGGCTTCAGCGGCAACCGGAGCAGCACAAACACATAGCAACAAGAGGGTAAACCCTATGACAGGCCTACAGGCCGATATTTGTTCGCAGCATCCTTGAATATGGGCAAGATGCACTGGGTTAATCCTCAGCTTTTCGAGAGAAGCCAGTGTACCGCAAGAAAATGCGGCTTGTATCCCCCCCGCGAGCTGTAGCCCATCTGTAAATCGGGTAATGCTTGGCCAAAGACTGCAAAGGTTCCTTAGGTAGGGTAGATCATTTTGACGAAAGTTGATCTATGTCAAAGAAATTTCTGGTTTGGGCAATGAGAATCACATAATATTGGTATCGTAAAGTTGTACTTGAAATGTACCTAATGCCACTAATTCTAAAATCCGGGGAATCGACTGATGGAAGCAATAAAACAGGACGGGATTGAAACAATAACCACCAGTGGGCAAAGAGCGCGGATGTCTAACGCACGCGTGGTTTTTATAAGTGCGATGGCTCTTGCGGCTTTTTACGTGGTTTGGGGTATAGCAAAAATGATTTCGTAGTAGTTGGTTTTTTTTAGAGCTGTTTTTTTAATTATCGTGCCAGGGAGGCCATTATGGTAGATTCTTCTAATTATGAAGGAGATTTTAGACCCACCGTCTTGCAGCGCATCCTCGATGACATCAATTTTGTATTTTTGTTGGGGTTAGTGTTTCCGACCGTGTTTTACACGCTGTGGGGAGTCATGGAAGTCGTCACCATTCCATTGGTCAAATAACCGCATTTGCGCTGGAATTTATTTTAATTTTTTATTTTTTAAAAGGGGGCTTCAATGGGTTATTCATTCACAGCACCAGCAAAGAATTGGGCGACCGAGCCGATCGAGCGCACCGAGATCCTGTGGATCACTATCGCAGGTTCGTGGTGTCTTTTCATGTTTGGCTGGATGATTGCATGGCACTGGATAGGCAACCAGAACATGGCTAACGAGGCATATAGGACCACGCCGGAAGTTTACGCCAAGAAAGTCGAGGACTTCACCGCGAAATATACCGTGCGTCAGGATAAAAGCGACCCCAGCTTGCCGGTGGTGGCTCCGCCTCCCGGCAGCGATGTTTATCTGGCGGCGAGCCGCTGGCAATGGCGCCCGGTGGTGGAGTTCCAGAAGGGCAAAACTTACCGCGTACATATTTCGTCGTTGGATTGGGATCATGGCTTTTCCTTGCAGCCGGAAAATATCAATTTCCAGGCTTATCCCGGTTACGAGCAAGTGGTGACCATGACACCAAACAAGTCTGGTCAATTTAGTATTGTATGTAATGAATATTGCGGCATCGGTCACCACACCATGCTCGGCAGAATTTACGTAAAGGAGTAGGAAATGGCTATAACAACCGCACAATCCCCTTTCCGCACTGACCCGCTGACCGGTCTGCGCATTGACCTGACCGCTCAAACCCTGGTGAAAACCAATGCGGTACTTGCTGTTGTGTTCCTGCTGGTCGGCGGAATTGCCGGCCTGCTGGTCGCCTTGACGCGCTGGCCGGCGGTGCATTTGCTGCCCGCTGACCTGTTCTACATTGCGCTCACCGTGCACGGCATTGTGGCGCTCATGGTGTGGATCATCTTTTTTGAAATAGCGGTGCTGTATTTCGTAGGCTCGACTATACTTAGCTGCCGGTTGGCGGCGCCAAAAATGGCCTGGACGCAAGTTGTGCTGATGGTTGTTGGCGCAGCCACGACCTTTGTCGCGATCCTGCAAGGCAATTCCAGCGTCATGATGACGTCCTATGTGCCGATGAACGCCGCCCCGCATTTTTACTTGGGCTTGATCCTGTTTGCGGTGGGTGCGTTAATCGGTTGCGGCGTATTCTGGGGCACATTGGTGATCGCCAAGGAAGAGAAGACCTATGAAGGCTCGCTGCCGCTGACGGTATATGGCTGCATGATCGCCACGGTGATCGCGGTTTTCACCATCGCTTCGGGCGCTATTATCCTGATCCCGACGTTCCTGTGGTCGTTGGGACTGATCAAGAGCGTTGACCCGATGATGTATCGCGTGATCTGGTGGGCGTTTGGGCACTCGTCGCAGCAAATCAACGTGACCGCCCATATTACGATCTGGTACACGGTCGCCGGCTTGGCGGTCGGCGCCAAGCCGATGTCGGAAAAAGTGAGCCGTACCGCTTTCCTGCTGTATATCCTGTTCCTGCAATTGGGTTCGGTGCACCACTTGCTGTCTGACCCGGGATTAAGCTCCGCGTGGAAAATCTTCAACACCAGCTACATGATGTACCTGGCGGTGCTGGCAAGCTTGATTCACGGCCTGACCGTGCCCGGCTCGATTGAAGTGGCGCAGCGCAGGAACGGGTTGAATAACGGCCTGTTCGAGTGGTTGCGTAAGTGCCCGTGGGGCAACCCGGTATTCTCCTCCACGATCCTGTCGATCATCATTTTCGGCTTCATCGGCGGGATTACCGGGGTGGTGATGAGCGTGGAGCAAGTTAACATGATCGTCCACAACACCATCTATGTGCCGGGTCATTTCCACGGCACGGTGGCGGGCGGCACCACGCTGGCTTTCATGGGCCTGACCTACTACCTGATCCCCGTGCTGTTCCAGCGCCAACTCATTGCGAAACCGGTGGCAGCATTGACACCTTGGCTGTTTGGCATCGGGATTTCGATATTCGCGGTCGCCATGATGGGTGCGGGAACGCTTGGGGTGCCGCGCCGCCATTGGGATATCACTTTTGCCGGGCAGGCGCTGGGTTTTGAATTTCCGGGTATGGCACAAATGATGATGGCCGTCGGCGAAATCGGCGGCGTCATGGCGGTGCTGGGTGGGGGACTCTTCTGCCTGATCGTGGTGGGCTCAATACTGATCGGCGAGCCGGTTCCAGCGAATGCCAAAAATATTGTGGCGCCTGCCGCAGATGCGGGCGGGCACAAGGAAATCGGTATGGGTGGCTTCGAAGCACCGGGTACCTTCGTCCTGGCCATGGTGCTGTTTGTAACCCTCGTGCTCTACTACTTCGTCAACTTCAAGTATCTGGCCACCCTGTGGACGTTGGCCTGATGGGCGCAAGTTGACCTAAGACGTGCCAAAACGGTGGGAGGTTTCTTCTCCCGCCGTTTTGGAGTTGAAGGCACAAGGTGTGGATATTTCACGCCCAACCACTTGAGGTTTGTATATGGGAACAGCTATTAAACAAGTTGCCGATTTGTTCAAGCTGAGAATCGGTATCGTCATCAGCTTCACTGCACTGGCTGGTGTGGCGGTAACGCCGGGTTCGCTGGCTGGCTGGAAAATTGCACTGCTGGGGCTGGCGGTGTTGATCTCCTCCGCAAGCGCGGGCGCATTCAATCAATACGTTGAGCGGGACATTGACGTGCGCATGGCGCGCACCAGCAAGCGCCCCTTTGTCACCGGCACGCTTCAGCACGGCCCGTTCTGGCTGTGCGTGATTCTTTCCCTGCTGGCAGGGTCGGTATCGGCGGCGGCGGTGGCGCTCAATTCCGTTTCAGCCCTGTTCGTGTTTTTGGGGGCGTTTTTCTATGCTGTGGTTTACACGGTGTGGCTGAAGCGCCGCACCTGGATGAATATCGTGATCGGCGGACTGGCCGGCAGTTTCGCGGTGCTGGCCGGAGCTGCTGCAGTCAATCCGCAACCAAGCTCGCAAGCGTTGATTCTGGCAGGAATATTGTTTTTGTGGACACCGCCGCATTTCTGGAGCCTGGCGATCGCCTATCACAAGGATTACGATGCGGCAAAGGTGCCCATGTTGCCGGTGGTGGTGGGTGACCAACGCGCTGCACGCATTATTTTCGGCAGCACCGTGCTGCTGGTGGCGACTTCGCTGATGCCGGTGTTCTACGGCATGGGCTGGATTTATTTCATCGGTGCGGCGAGCGGTGGTGCGTATTTTCTGGTGAAAAGCGTACAGTTGGTGCGTGCGCCCAACCGTGCAACAGCGATGTCATGCTTCCACGCTTCACTCCTGCAATTGAGTCTATTGCTGACCGCAGCGATGATAGACGCGTCTTTGTAACTTTGTCGATGCGCCTATTGTTGATGTTGGGCCTGCTGGGGATAGCCGGAGTGGCGTTTGCCTCAGAGGGAAACGTTCAACCCGCAGCACCTGTCAAATTCGATCAAAAACCCGCATTGCAATTCAGCCAAAGTGTGGTCGGCCAGCGTGTGGGCGACTACACTTTGCTTGACCGTAGCGGTCAGCCGGTCAGGCTTGCCAGTTATCGCGGCAAACCCTTGCTGGTGAGCTTTATTTACACCGGCTGCTCGGAAGTCTGTCCCGTCACCACGCGATTTCTTGCCAAGGCGGTCAAATATATGCAGGACGCTCTCGGTGCCGACAGCTTCCAAGTGTTGACTGTCGGCTTCAATGCACCCTGGGATACACCTCTGGCGATGCGCGATTTTGCTTCACGGCAAAACATCAAGTTGCCGCACTGGGAATTTTTGAGTGCAGATGCGGTAACGATGCAAAACTTTACGCGTGATCTGGGATTCAGTTACGCCTACTCGGTCACAGGTTTCGATCATATTTCCCAACTCACCTTGATTGACCAGGAGGGCAAGGTTTATCGCCAGGTATATGGCGACAACTTCGAGCTGCCTCAGATGGGCGAGCCGTTAAAAAAACTGGTTGGCAATGTGCAAACCCAATATCCCGGTTGGGAAGGCTTGAGCAACCGCATCCGCTTGTTCTGTACTGTTTACGATCCTAAAACAGGAGCCTATACCACCGATTATTCGTTCTTTGTCAGCATGTTCATCAGTGTGGTGATGATTTATGCCCTTGCGGCATGGCTGATCCGTGAGTGGCGCCGCGTCCTGCGCCGCAAACCTCCCAATGCCAGCGAGGCCGTTTGAAATAAAACCACCCTGGCCATTCTGTGCTCGGCTCTGAGTTCATGCAGTTGTGCAATCATGATCGCTCTGATCAATGTCACTGTTTGTACTCGTAGGATAGTCAAACAAAAAATTGCAACTACGCAGGCCAACTGTCATAATGGCAAATGATATATTCATAATACATCATTTATAAAATAAAAATGATTGATATGAGGCGGTCATGATCAAGTTGATACAACGCCTAGGGCAGAACCTGTTGCTGCGGGTGGAAAAAAGGTTTAATGCCATATTCAGTGCAGAGTTGAATCCGCTGTACCAGCTTGGCGCCATTGCGTTTTTCCTGTTTTGGGTGGTATTGGGAAGCGGATTTTATCTTTACGCTTTTTATCGCACCGGAGTAAGCGAGGCGTATTCCTCGGTCGAGAAAATCACCCACGAACAATGGTATCTGGGCGGCATCATGCGCAGCCTGCACCGTTATGCTTCGGATGGCATGGTGATTGTGGTGCTGGTGCACATGGCGCGCAATTTTGTGATGAACCGCTTGAGCGGATTCCGCACTTTTTCCTGGATTACCGGCATTGTGCTTCTGCTGTTGCTAATTATTTCCGGCATCAACGGTTACTGGCTGGTGTGGGACAAGCTTGCACAATTCGTTGCCGTGGCCAGCACGGAATTCCTGGACTGGCTGCCGGTTTTCGTCTCCCCATTGGTGCGCAATTTCCTGACCCCGGACAGCATCAATGACCGTTTCTTTTCGCTGCTGTCTTTCATGCATTTGGGCATCCCGCTTGGGATGCTGATTTTCATCATGGTTCACACCCAACGGGTGAGTAGAGCCAGAACCCAGCCTTCCAGGCAGCTTGCGGTTGGGTTAGGGCTTACGCTGCTGGTGCTGGCCCTGGTTAAACCGGCGTTGAGCCAGGGAGGTCAGGCTGACCTAAGCACGGTTGCCACGCAAATCAGGCTGGACTGGTTTTTCCTGGCCATCTATCCGTTGATGTATGCCTGGTCGCCGGGTCAGATGTGGGCGCTGGTCGGTGGCTTCCTGGCCTTTCTCCTGCTGCTGCCGTTGCTGGCACGCACCAAACGCATGAAGGAAGGTTTCCAGATCACCACCGCACCGAGCATGCGCGCCTTTACCGCCAAATCGGGTGAGACCGTATTGGAGGCGGCGTTGCGCCAGGATGTCCGGCTGCCATACACGTGCCGCGATGGCGCCTGCGGAAATTGCAAGGGCACCATTCTGCATGGTGCCGTGGATTATGGCGTGTATCAGGGCGACGCCTTGAGTGAGCAGGACAAGCAGGCAGGCAAGGCCCTGTTTTGCTGTGCAACGCCGTTGTCCGATCTGGAAATCGAGTATTACGAAAATGAAACACTGAAACAGGTACCGGTCAAGAACATGCGATGTCGCGTGCACAAGATGGAACGCGTGGCACCGGATGTGATGGTGCTGTATTTGAAATTGCCGCAGGGCAAGAAACTGCAATTTTTTGCCGGCCAATATCTCGATATCCTGCTGGAGGATGGCGCGCGCAGAAGTTTTTCCTTCGCCAACGCACCGTATGATGACGAGTTTATTCAATTGCACATCCGCCTTATTCCGGGCGGACGATTCACCACCCATGTGTTCACGCAAATGAAAGAAGGTGATGAACTGAGTTTTGAAGGCCCGCTTGGCACCTTCTTCCTGAACAAGGAAAGTGACAAGCCGATAATTTTTGTGGCCGGCGCCACCGGCTTTGCACCGGTGAAAAGCATGCTGGATCACGCTTTTTACACCGGCTCCAAGCGCCGTATGCTGTTGTACTGGGGGGTGAGGATGCGCAAGGATTTGTACATGGCCGATTTGCCGGAGCGCTGGCAACGCGAGCACGAGAATTTTACCTTTATCCCGGTGCTGTCCGAGGCGGCGCCGGAGGATAACTGGCAGGGGCGCACCGGTTTGGTACACGAGGCCATTTTGCAGGACTTTCCTGATTTGAGCGGTTACCAGATTTACTCCTGCGGCTCGTTGCAAATGGTGCAGGCGGCGCGTCCGGCATTTATTGCGCAGGGTTTGCCGGAGAATGCGTGTTTCTCGGATGCCTTCCTGTTGTCTGCGCATAAAACAGCGCAACCCGCCGCGGAGGTGCAACCATGAGCCATCTGCTGAAATATCTGGGGCAGGGATTAGCCTACGCCCTGTTTGCCGTGGTCTTGGGATATTTCTCCACTTCACCCGAGTACACGCACTTGCCGGCAGATTCTGCGCTGGTCAAGCTGAGCTTCAACCATGCTGCCCAGCGCAAAAAGCCGTGCCACGAGCGCACCGATGCGGAGCTGGCCAAGCTGGCACCGAATATGCGGATCCGCAAGGACTGCCCGCGCGAGCGCTCCGACGTGGTGGTGGAGTTGGAGATGGACGGCAAACAGTTGTACCATGTCGTGCTGCATCCGCCCGGCCTGTCGCATGACGGTGCGGCTTCAATATATCGCCGTCTGCTGGTGCCTGCAGGCACCCATCGTTTTACGGCGCGCCTGAAGGATAAGGAAGAAGGCGATTTCAGCTTTGTGCGCGAGGAAAACATTACTCTTGCCGCCGGCAGGGTAATGGTGATTGATTTCAAGGCAGACGTTCCCGGCGCCCCCGGTTTTATATTCAAGAATTAGGACAACATGACTGTTTCCGTGGAAGCGAAATTTCCTTACGATGCGCCGCAGGATGTTGGCGGTGTGTATGCATTACCCACGCCGCATCAAGCCAGCCAGCGCCTTGCTGCCGGTTGGTTGTGGCTGAGCTTTTCCGCCCTGGTGGGCGCAGGTTTATTCGCCCTGCTGGTAGTGATGGCGCGCACCCCTTACGTGTCTGAACTTTTTCCCACGGTGGATTTCTTCCGCAGCGCCCTGGTGGTGCACGTGGATTTGTCGGTGCTATTGTGGTTTTTCGCTTTCGCCGGTGTGCTGTGGGGTGCGGCTTCCCCGCCCAGATGGACGCCGCTTGGCTGGGCAGCGCTGTTGCTGGCGGTGGTGGGTGTGCTGGTGGTTGTAATTTCGCCGTTTGTCAGCAGCGGCGGGCCGCTCATGAACAACTACATCCCGGTGCTGGAAAACCGGGTGTTTCTCACCGGGCTGTTTCTGTTCGGTTGCGGTATTGGCCTGCTTGCCTTGCGTGCGCTGCTTACAATTCCGTTCACCGGGTTTGGCACTGACGGGGCCGGGGGCGTGTTATGTTTCGGCCTGTACACCGCTGCGGTGGCGACGACGATGGCGCTCATCGCCTTTTCCTGGGCTTATGCGACCATTCCGTTTTTTGTGCGCGGACTGCCTTATTATGAGGCGCTGTTTTGGGGTGGGGGCCATGTGATGCAATTCGCCTATACCCTGCTGATGCTGGTGGGGTGGTTGTGGCTGGCAACCGAATGTGGCGCTCAACTGCCATTGACTCCCCGCGTAGCGCTGGTGCTGTTTGCCATCGGGGTTGCGCCGGTGCTGTTTACGCCGCTGATTTATGCTCTTTATGAGACCAATAGCGGCGACAACATGGAGATGTTCATCAAGATGATGAAAGTCGGTGGCAGCCTGGCGGCCATGCCGATTGGGTTGGCGGTGGCGCTTGCAGTGTGGAAGCGCGGTTATCCGGATCCCGTAGCGCGCCCGCTGTTCGCTGCCCTGGTGTGCTCGATGGCATTGTTCGCCGTGGGTGGCGGCATCAGCTTGATGATCAAGGACAGCAACACCATCATCACTGCCCACTACCACGGCACTGGCGGCGCAGTGAGTCTCGCTTTCATGGGGTTGGCTTTTGTGCTGCTGCCCAAGCTGGGATTCCGCGCGCCTGATTTGAAGCTTGCAAGCTGGCAGCCGTATGTGTACGGCGGCGGGCAATTGCTGCACATCATCGGGCTGCTGTGGTCGGGCGGGTATGGCGTGCAGCGCAAGGTCGCGGGGGCAGACCAGAATTTACACAGTTTCGGGCAAGTCGCGGGAATGGGATTGATGGGGATAGGCGGTTTAATCGCCGTGATCGGTGGTCTGATGTTTCTGGTGGTGGTGTTTCGCGCAATGAGGGGAAAAACACGTTAGCGCCACAGGCGGCCATTACGCCGCGTCCTTCGGTTTCGTAGCACTCGCTACGACTCCTCTGGTTACTATCAGCAACGCAGTTTGCATAGAATGCGCAAATATCTACAAAACCTGTTGCTGCGCCTGGAAAACGTATTCAATGCGCCGTTCGGCCAGGCATTGAACCCCTGGTACCATCTCGGCGCGATCACCTTTTTCCTGTTCTGGACCGTGGTGGTAAGCGGAGTTTATCTCTACGCTTTTTACAGAACCGGGGTGGAGGAGGCATACCAGTCGGTCGAACGCCTTACCCATGATCAATGGTACGCCGGCGGCGTGATGCGCAGCCTGCACCGCTATGCTTCCGACGGCATCGTGGTGACGATGCTGCTGCATCTGCTGCGTAATTTTATTACCGGCCGTTTCCACAGCTTCCGCTGGTTTTCCTGGGTGAGCGGGGTGTTGCTGGTCTGGCTGGTCTACATTTGCGGCATCAACGGTTACTGGATGGTGTGGGACAGGCTGGCGCAATTCATTGCCGTGGGCACTGCGGAGTGGTTCGACTGGCTCCCGCTGTTCAGCCAGCCGCTGGCACGCAATTTTCTCGGGCAAGGCGATGTCAATGATCGCTTCTTTACACTGCTGTCGTTTGCCCACATCACCATTCCGCTGGTACTGCTGCTGTTCATGTGGATACATACCAAGCGCATGAACAATGCCGAAACCAACCCGCCTCTGCGCCTTGCGGTCGGCACGCTGCTGGCGCTGCTGGCGCTGTCGCTGATCAAGCCGGCGTTGAGCCACGCGCATGCCGATCTGGCGCTGGCACCCGGAGTGATCCGGCTCGACTGGTTTTATCTGGCGCCGTATCCGCTGCTTTATATCTGGTCGCCTGGCGCGGTGTGGGCGCTGGCTGGCGGGATTACCCTGTTGTTGCTTGCGGTGCCGTGGTTTCTCAAGCCGCGCATGCGTCCCGCGGTGGCGGAGGTGCATCTGGACAATTGCAACGGTTGTTCACGCTGCGCTGAAGACTGTCCCTACTCGGCTATCGTGATGCGCCCGCGCCAGGACGGCAGGCCGTACGCATTGCAGCCAGTGGTGGATCCCAACTTGTGCGCGAGTTGCGGCATTTGCACTGGTGCCTGTCCTTACTCGATGCCGTTCCGCAGCAATGAACTGGTGAGTGGCATCGAACTGCCGGATCATGCGTTGGCGACGCTGCGTGTTGATGTCGATCATGCGCTGGCAGGACTGCGCGGCGACGTGCGCGTTATGGTGTTTGGCTGCGACTGCGCCTACGATGTGCGCGCGTTGCAATCAGAGGAAGTGGCGGCGCTCTCGCTTCCCTGCATCGGCATGCTGCCTCCGGCATTTATCGACTATGTGCTGCGCGACACACGTGTCAATGGGGTGATGATTGCCGGTTGCCGTGAAGGAGATTGCCAATACCGGCTTGGTATCCGCTGGACAAAGTTGCGCCTGGCACGCCAGCGGGTACCGCATTTGCGCCGGCGTGTACCGCTGCAGCGCATCGAGTGCTGCTGGGCCGGCATACAGGACGGCGAGCGGGCACGCGCTGCGCTCAGCGCCCTGCGTGCGCGGATCGCGCAACTGCCGCAAGCAGCCATTCTGGAAGATGATACGCGGGAGCATGAGTTCAAGCCCGGCGACAAAAACTAACCTGGTTGCCGCCTGCGCAGCCGGTAGTTAAGTGTCACCAGAATGAGCAGCAGGAACGCCGCTGTGGCGTTATGCATCAGCACGGGAAAGAGCGGCAGGCTGTATGCCACGGCGCTGATCCCCAGAGCGACCTGCAGCGTGAGCGCAGCGATCAGCAGCATGCCGCTGCGCCGCAGATTTTCCCGGAGCAGGCAGACTCCCAGCCAGGCAAGGTAACAAAACACCAGCAGTGCGAAGAAACGGTGCGTCATGTGCAAAGTCTGCTGCGCTGCGCCCGGGACGAAACTGCCGCCCTGCGCCACATTCAACACCTGAAACGGATTGAAGTCCGCCAGTGACGCGTGCTGCAGCCATCCATCGCAGCCGGATGGGCCGGCACAGCTCAAGGCAGCGAAACTCGCACTGACCATGCCACCCAGCGCTATTTGTGCCACGAGCAGCCCCAACCCCAGCAACACCCATCTGTGCAAACGTGAAGAGGCAGCGTATTGAGGCGTGTATCCGAGATGTAATCGCCACAGCAGCGCCAGCATTCCCAAACCGCCGAGCAGGTTGCCGAGCGCAACCGCCGGCAGGTGTGCGTTATGCGTCCATTTGCCGAGCACCGCAAGGAAAGCGGTTAGCCCTAATAATGCCAGCGCAGGCGGAAAATCGCCGGGCACTACGCTGCGGCGGCGCCAGCCAAGAGAGGCAAGGGCGAGGATGGTAAAACCCATGGCGCTCGCCGCGATGCGGTGGGTGGCATTCACCCAGTTCGGATGGGGAGGGGCAAGACCAGCCAGAGTGCGCCCATAACATGCAGGCCAGCCGGAGCAGCCCAACCCGGCGCCGGACAGGCGCATGTGGGCGCTTAGCAAGATGATCACCGTCATCAGCGCAAAGCTGAACAGCACCAGGCCGTGGAACATGCGATTGCTGTCTGTCATGTGAGTTTAGAAGAACAAAGGAGGACGTTTTGTCTGAATATGGCAACCCAATTAACCTAAAAAATGGCTTTTCGCCACGGAATTAATCCGTGGCTGAGCAGCTTTTTCAAGGATTAAGGATTAATGAAGGTAATTATTTGGGAGGTGGTTACCGCAAGAATCGAGATGATGACCAGGAAAACCAGGCTACGATATTTGAAGCGGCTGCCGTAGGCTTTCTCAAGACGGTCAAGCAGCCAGTCTGAGATGAAATAAAGGCCAATGGCGATCAGGGTGTAATAAAGGTAAGCCATGAATTATAAATATCCGTCAGCACGCTACCCTGTTTGACATCGATAGGTTGCGCAATAATGAAACATGGAGCCGTTTCTGCGGTGCTTAATGCAAGTTGCCGGGAACAACTGCCTGTCCACGCTATGCCACGCAAAAAAGACAATGGCGCACCGGGAAAAACAGTACGCCATCTGTCCGCTTATGCAGTTGCGAGAAACAGTCGCTGCATTGGTTCATCCCTGATCACAGCGATAGTATCCAACCCACTATTGTTTTCAATTCCTCATCGGTCAACTTGCCTCTGTTCGCAGGCATCGGCATTTTACCCCATACACCGGAACCGCCAGCCATCACTTTTTTGATCAGCTTGGCTTCAGCGCCGGCGTCACCTTTATATTTTGCGGCCACATCCTTGTAGGAAGGCCCGACAAGCTTCTTATCTACGGCGTGGCAGTTCATGCAACCGGCTTTTCTGGCGTTTCCCAATCCGTCTGCAAGCACTGGTGTGCTGAGACAGCAAGCGGAAATTCCCGCAATGATCAAAACCCTTTTCATTTTATTACTCCACAAGGTTAAAAAATCTGATGATAGTTGGTAAGTTAGCCTATTTCAGCTACGAGCATTTTGTGGCCAAACAACCATGTGTTGCTTGATGCAAATCAAATTTCGACAGGTCAGTGCTACCAGTAACATCTGCTCTCAATGATATGTGTTTGGAGCGGGAAATGGCAAGGCGGCAACCGTGACAACTACGACTGTGACAACCGGGTAAGACACGCAAACTGCTTCACCGCTTTCTCTAACGCATGGTTCTACTTTGCGTTGACAGTATTTTCCTGAATATAACTGCTAAAGGAGTTGCTGTTGCGGCCCGACGATGGATTGCAATCCCGGCAGATTATGCAGTTCCACCGATTTTTTGCGTATGCTGATCAACCCGATCTCCTGAAAGTGCGATAGTGTGCGGCTGACTGTTTCCAGTTTCATTCCGAGATAGCTGCCGATTTCCTGGCGTGTCATGCGCAAGTGAAATGAGGTGGGCGAATAACCGCGTATGGCAAAGCGCTGCGACAGGTTGAGCAGAAAAACAGCCAAACGTTCCTCCGCGCGCATCGAACCGAGCAGCAGCATGATGCCTTGGTCGCGCACGATTTCGCGGCTCAGGATGCGGTGCAGGTGGCGTTGCAGTGAGGGCAATTTGCGGCTGAGTTCCTCCAGGCGGCCAAATGGGATTTCGCATACTTCACTGTCTTCCAGGGCGATTGCGTCACAGGCATGTGCATCGCTGCTGATGGCATCCATCCCGATTATTTCCCCAGCCATCTGGAAGCCGGTGACCTGTTCGCGGCCATCCTCATGCAGCACTTGGGTCTTGAAAAAACCGGTACGAATGGCATATAGCGACTGGAATTTCGCACCGCTTTGGTATAGGTAATCGCCGCGCTGGTAAGCGTGTTTCAGGCTGATCAAATCGTCCACCTGTTCCAGGTCAGCATCAGTGAGTTTCATGGGCAGGCACAACTCACGCAGGTTACAGCCGGAACAGGCGACTCTTAATGGGGTCAGGGCGACGGATTTTTGCATGTTTTCCTTGAGTTAGGGCAGCATGGTTTTTATAAGCATAATTATGACAGGGATTTTGACCTATATCAAACCTGCGCCATGGCTAGTCAGCATAATTCGATAACCTATTGAACCAGCGGAATGACGTAATGTCCTCAAGCATAAAAGCTTCATCCGAATTAGAAGTTGATCTGGAATTGATCCGCAGGCTGGACAAGAACGGCCCGCGTTACACTTCCTATCCTACCGCCGACCGTTTTGTCGAGGCGTTCAACGCCGAGAGCTACCGCAGTTGGGTGGCCAAGCGCGAGATCGGCGGTATCAACCGCCCACTGTCATTGTATGTGCACCTGCCGTTCTGCAATACGCTGTGCTTTTACTGCGCCTGTAATAAGATAATCACCAAGGATCGCAGCAAGGCGGAGGATTATGTCCGTTACCTGATCAAGGAGCTGGAAATGCAGGTTGCCTTGCTGGGCGAGGGGCAGCGCGTCGAGCAGTTGCACTGGGGGGGCGGCACGCCGACCTTCCTCAGCGACGACCTGATGCGGGAATTAATGGGTGCTATCCGCAAGCATTTCAAGCTGGTGGAAAATGGCGAGTATTCCATTGAAATCGACCCGCGCAAGGTCAGTGACCAGACCATGGCCTTGCTTGGCGAACTGGGCTTTAACCGTGTCAGCATCGGCGTGCAGGACTTCGATCCGCAGGTGCAGCGCGCGGTAAATCGTATTCAGAGTGAGGCAGAAACGCTGCAGGTGATCCGTGCAGCGCGTGCCAACGGTTTCAAATCGGTCAGTCTCGATCTTATTTATGGGTTGCCCAAGCAGACCCTGACAGGCTTTAAGGCCACCCTGGAAAAGGTGATTGCCGCCAATCCGGATCGCCTGTCCATCTACAACTATGCGCACATGCCCACCATTTTCAAACCGCAGCGCCGCATTCACGAGGAAGACCTGCCCGCGCCGCAGGTCAAGCTGGACATCCTCAGCCTGGCGGTCAGGATGCTGACTGATGCGGGTTATATATACATCGGCATGGATCACTTTGCCAAGCCGGACGATGAACTGGCGATAGCACAGCGCCAAGGCAGGCTGCACCGCAATTTTCAGGGCTATTCCACGCATTCCGATTGCGACCTGGTGGCGATAGGGGTGAGCTCCATCGGCAAGATCGGCCCCACCTACAGCCAGAACTTCCGCGAACTGGAAGACTACTACGACGCGCTCGACCGTGACGAATTGCCCATCATGCGCGGCATGGAACTGAATGCCGACGATCTGGTGCGCCGCGCCATCATCCAGGCCTTGATGTGCCATTTCGAGCTTTCCAAGGAATCTTTCAATATCGCTTACCTCATCGACTTCGACCACTACTTCGCCACCGAAATCGGTGAACTGAAGGAATATGAACGCGAAGGGCTGCTCAAGCTCACGCCGGAATGGATCAGCGTCACGCCCAAGGGGCGCATGTTAATCCGCAACATCTGCATGGTCTTCGACAAATATCTGCGCACGAGACAGGAACATGCCAGCTATTCCAAGGTAATATAGCGCCCTGGTTTAGTATAAGGATAGCAATGAAATGCGTGGATGATTTCCGCTTGCGCTTCGGCAAGCAGGAACTGGTGCCGATCATGATCGGCGGGATGGGAGTGGATATCTCGACCGCCGATCTTGCGTTGGAGATTGCGCGCTTGGGAGGTATCGGCCACATCTCCGATGCCATGCTGCCCACTGTTACGGATCGGCGCTACGACACCGATTTCGTCAAAGACAAACTCCAGCAGTACAAATACAACCTCGACAACCCCGACAAATCCGCAGTGAAGTTTGATCTCGGCCAGGTTGCCGAGGCTACACGCCTGCATGTGGGCCATGCCATGGAAGCCAAGCGCGGCGAGGGCATGATTTTCATCAACTGCATGGAAAAGCTCACCATGAACGCGCCGCGCGAGACACTTACCGTGCGCCTGCGCAGCGCGCTGGATGCGGGTATTGATGGCATCACCCTGAGCGCTGGTCTGCACCTTGGTTCATTCGCGCTGATGGAAGACCATCCGCGTTTCCGCGACGCCAAGCTGGGCATCATCGTCTCCTCATTGCGTGCGCTACAACTATTCCTGCGCAAAAATGCCAAACTCAACCGCCTGCCGGATTTTATCGTGGTGGAAGGCCCGCTTGCGGGCGGTCACTTGGGCTTCGGCATGGATTGGGCAAAATACGACCTGCGTACCATCGTGAACGAGATTCACCAGTATCTGCAAACCGAGCATCTGGATATTCCGCTTATTCCCGCCGGGGGGATTTTCACCGGCAGCGATGCCGTATCTTTCCTTGAGGAAGGTGCGGCAGCTGTGCAAGTGGCGACGCGCTTTACCGTGGCGCGTGAATGCGGCCTGCCGCGGGACGTGATGCAGGAATATTTCAAGGCTGGCGAAGACGATATCGTAGTCAACACCATCTCGCCCACCGGCTACCCGATGCGCATGCTGAAAAATACCCCGGCCATCGGCGCGGGCATCCGCCCCGGTTGTGAGTCCTACGGCTACCTGCTCGACGCCAGCGGCAACTGCGCCTACATTGATGCGTACAACCGCGAAGTGGCGGCGCATCCGGGCGCGAAAAATATATCCGTGATAGACAAGACCTGCCTGTGCACCCACATGCGCAACTATAAGTGCTGGACCTGCGGACACTACACCTACCGGCTCAAGGACACCACACGCCGCTTGCCGGACGGCAGCTATCAGGTTCTCAGTGCGGAGCATGTGTTTCGTGATTACCAGTTCAGCACCGACAACAAGATTGCCTTGCCGGATTAGTCTCATGCCTTGCATGCACGCACGGTAAATCCGCGCAAATGCTTCGTCCGAGCCGCCTCATCGTCTCACCAGCCTTCAGCAGGTCCGGGCTTCGTTTATAATCGCCCCATCACTTTCAACAGGTGGCGCCATGAATAAATTCCTCAAATATGGTTTGCTGGGCGTGGGCGGTGCTGGCGTGCTGGCGGTGGCGGGCGTGGCTTATATCGCCGCGACCTTCAACCCCAACGACTACAAGGCGCAGATCATCCAGGTCGTGAAGGACAAGAAACAGCGCACCCTCAGGCTGGATGGCGACATCAGGCTGACCTTCTTTCCCGGCATTGGCGCCAATCTCGGCAAGGTGTCCTTGTCTGAATTCAAGAGTGAAAAGGAATTTGCCGCGATTGATAGCGCCCATATTTCGCTGGCACTGTTGCCGCTGCTTTCCAGACAAGTGGTGGTGGACGAGGTGGTGGTCAGCGGCCTGAAGGTTACGCTGGTGAAGCTGAAGAACGGCAAGACCAATATTGATGACCTGATGGGCAAGGGGGAGGGCAAGGAAGCAGGCAAGGCAGGAAGCAAGGCGGAAGATTCGCAGGTGAAATTCAACATCGCCTCGGTGCGCGTGGAAAAGACCGGTCTGGATTACCGCGATGAAACCAGCGGCGCACACTATGCGCTGAAAGACATCAACCTCAAGACCGGGCGTGTCGCCAACGGCGTGCCGTGCAAGATTGATTTCGCGGCGGTGATTCAATCCAGTCAACCTAGGCTGGACGTTGCCACGCAACTGAAAACTACGCTTACTTTCGATCTGGAGAAACTAACCTACCGCCTGGAAGGGCTGGATTTGCAGGCTAAGGGCATGGCGCCTGGCATTGATAATCTTGCTGCCAGCCTTTCATCGCCCATGCTGGAGGGCAATGCAAAATCGTTCAAAACCAGTTCGCTGACATTGGGATTGGACATGAAGCAACCGGAACAGGCGTTCAAGGTGAAGCTCTCATCGCCTGTGAATGGCAACCTTGAAATACCGCAATTCAACCTGTCCGATCTCACAGTTGCGGTGAATGCCACGGGTGATAAGTTACCGAACAAATCGGTCAGCAGCGAGATGAAAGGCAGCGTGCAGGTGGATGCCGCCCGGCAGAGCGTGCAGGCCAGCCTTGCGGGCAGCTTGTTGCAAAGCCAGGTCAAGGCCAAAGTGGCGCTGAACGGCTTTTCCAATCCAGCCATCCGCTTTGATGTGGACGTGGATCAGCTCGATGCCGACCTGTATCTGCCGAAGAAATCCGAAAGTGGTTCTGCCAAGGTTAAGGCTGCCGCAGCGGAGCAACCGCTGGACCTTTCCGCTCTGAGGAAACTCAATCTGGATGGCAGCTTGCGCATCGGCACGCTCAAGGTCGCCAATATAAAATCGTCGCAGCTGCGCCTTGACGTGAAGGCGCACAATGGAGTGCTCGACATCAATCCGCTGTCCGCTAATCTGTATCAGGGCAGCATGAATGGCAGCGTTGCGGTGAATGCCGTACCAGCCAAGCCGGGCTTCACCATCAACGAAAATCTCAGCGGTATCAACATCGCGCCGTTGCTCAAGGATGCCGCCAATTTTGACACGCTGGAAGGCAAGGGCAATGTATCGCTCAACCTCAGTACGCAGGGCGATACCGTGACTGCGCTCAAGCAAGCGCTCAATGGCAACATGGCGCTGAACCTGGCGGATGGCGCGGTCAAGGGCATCAACATCGCCAGGAAATTGCGCGACGCGCAGGGCATGCTGGGCAAGGGCGGTGCGGCACAAACCCAGGCGGCCAACAAGGACGAGAAGACCGACTTCAGCGAGCTCAAGGCCAGCTCCAAGGTGAGCAACGGCGTGGCGCACAATGACGATCTCTCGCTGAAATCGCCGCTGCTGCGCTTGTCCGGCAATGGCGACATCAACATCGGCAACGACAGCATCAACTATCTGGCCAGGGCCACGCTGGCAACCACGCTGCAAGGCCAGGGCGGCAGGGACAGCGGCGGCGGCATCACCGTGCCGGTGCATTTGAGCGGGCCATTCACCGACCTCAAATACACACTGGATTTCGGTGCGATGGTCAGCGAGGCGGCGAAGCAGAAGGTCGAGGCAAAGAAGGAAGAGGTGAAGGGTAAGCTACTGGATCAACTCAAGGGTGGCCTGAAGGGGTTGTTTAAATAAACACCGTAGGGGCGCGATTCATCGCGTCCGCACAGAACAATCCATCCATGAGTGATTTTGCAACGCGCCTCATTCGCTGGCAACGCCAGCATGGCCGCCACGGCTTGCCGTGGCAGGGTGCGGATGCTTACTGCGTGTGGCTGTCCGAGATCATGTTGCAGCAGACCCAGGTTGCCACCGTCATCCCCTATTACCGGCGTTTCGTAACAAGCTTCCCGGATCTCGCCGCACTGGCAGCAGCGAGTGAAGACGAAGTGCTGGCGCACTGGAGCGGGCTGGGCTATTACTCGCGTGCGCGCAACCTGCATGTTGCTGCGCAGCTCATCATGCAGCGGCATGACGGAGCATTTCCTCATCACTACGACGACATTCTCGCGCTGCCCGGCATAGGCCGTTCCACCGCCGCCGCCATCAGCGCCCTGGTGTTCCATGAGCGGCGCGCGATTCTCGATGGCAACGTCAAACGCATACTGGCTCGCTACTGCGCCATCGAAGGCTACACCGGCGAGAAAAAAATCGAGGCACAACTGTGGCAACAGGCCGAAGCGCTGTTGCCAGTGCGCGACGTGGCGACTTACACGCAAGGCCTGATGGACTTGGGCGCGTTGCTATGCACGCGCAGCAAACCGCAATGCGCCCTCTGTCCGTTACAGAAGGATTGCGCGGCATATCAAAGCGGGCGTGTCGCGCAACTGCCCACCCCGCGCCCGCGCAAAGTGCTGCCGGAAAAACACAGCACCTTCCTGCTGCTGCTCAACGGCTCCGACATCCTGCTGGAAAAGCGTCCGGGCAGCGGCATCTGGGGCGGCCTGTGGTGTCCACCGCAAGTGGAAGGCGAGGAAAATATTGCTACTTATTGCATGCAGCGCTTCGGTGTGGATGCAACGCAGGCGGTAGCATTACCGGAGTTTACGCACACCTTCACCCATTTCAAATTGCATATCGCGCCGCTGCTGGTGCCGGTCACGCACAAACCCGGGCAGACGCAGGAGCCGGGCAGGGTGTGGCTGGATATGGAGGATGCCTTGCGCGCCGCCATTCCCTCGCCGGTGCGCAAGCTGATTGAGAAAATTATTCGAGTCTGAGTTCTGTAGCTTGAAGGCCTCAAGTGCACCAAGGGCGGATCTTCGAGGTTCGAAGGAAACCGCCCAGGAAAGAGGCTCGGATCAAGAATAACTAAGTCAGGTATTCTGCAAATCCCTAACCGTTGCACTTCAAGCTTGAGCCAGCGATTTTTTACTTTGCTATTTTCGCGCTATTATGTGCGAAATTTGACAACACCGTGCCGCACCCATGAGTACGTTTAAAGTCCTTCAGTTCAATATGCAGTTCGGCCAAAGCTGGGACGATGCGGATCCCGACCACGCACTCGTCAGTCTTGATCTGACCATCTCGGAAATTCTCAGCCATGACGCTGATGTTGTGATGCTGCAGGAGGTAGAACACGCCCTTCCTTGCGGTGTGCAGCTCCATCCCCCGCCTAATTACACCCGGCTGAGCGCGGCACTCAAAGGCTACCATGGTCATTTCTCATATCCTAAAGCCGACCCGCGTGAATTGCCTTTTGGCATAGGATTAGCCATTTTCTCAAAGACGCCATTGCGTGATGCATTTCGGTACGATCTGCCGTCGTCGCCTGTCGTGTTCGAGTTTCAGGGTGAAAAAAGAACGCCTACCGACCGCCTTCTGATTGGCGCAAAAACCACGCTTGCCGGCTGCGAACTCCAGCTCCTCAATACACACCTTCTGGCGTACTTCATGCTCAAGTCATCAAGTGAAAGTCATATTGAACAGCGTCAGCTCGTCGTCGAACTGTTGCGCCGCTCGGATGGCCCTACGCTGCTTAGCGGAGATTTCAACGTCAGCAAGTATGACTCGCTGGTTCGGCAGTTTGCCGAAACCGGTTATCAGACCGTGCAGACGAAAGAAGCCACGTGGCGCCGCCACCCCTATGTGCTCGACCACATTTTCTACAGTCGTCACCTGCACCCTGTGAGCTACACCGTGAAACACACAAATGCCTCGGACCACCATATACTTGTGGCGGAGTTCGAGTTCCTGGACTAAATCAGCATCCAAGGCTGTAGAAAAACCACCGCATTGCGTTTGGCGCGCCAGTCGGGTCTCGCCCATCGGCGGAACTGGAAAAAATGACGGGGTCGCCATGAAGAAACTGAAAAATGAAGCGGCATTGTTCAAGGAAGCGTTACTCGCAGGCGTGAAGTATGCGGAGGGGCGGGGCGTGGTCGAGTTTGAAGCAACTGATTCGGCGAGCGAGAAACTTTTATACATCTACCGGCTGCTGGTCCACGATAAAGTCATTCAACCCTTGCCGGAAGATCAGGTCGCCGAAAAATCCCTGCGGCACAAACTTGCAATCTGGTATTCAAAACAATTGCCCAAGGATCATCCGCTTTTGAAATAGAGAAACGCTGAATAAGTATGTCATCGCGAGGAGCGAAGCGACGTGGCAATCCACAACTATGTGATCTTTGATGCTTTCTGGATTGCTTCGCTGCGCTCGCAATGACGGTCTTGGACTTGTTCAGCGTTTCCATAGAAATGACCGGCAAATCCAGATTGTCCGATAGACAATCCAATGAGATTTGGCCCGCTGCGCGGAGTGTTGTTCTCGCTGGATTTCCGCCTTCGCGGAAATGACGGTGATGATGGATAATGTTAGCTTAACAAATAGGTAGATTTGTGCATGAAAGCAATTTTTCTGGTTTTTTTCTGGGCATCAGCAATATCCGCAACTGCATTTGCAAGCACCCCCGGTGAGGTCGAGATTGGCGGCTATCTGCGCGAGGCGACGTTGCATGGGTTCTCCGGGGATACGAAAAAGTTTTCTGATTTTAAGGGGAAGCCGCTGATCATCAATGTATGGGCCAGTTGGTGCGGACCCTGCCGGGCAGAAATGGGCTCGCTGGAACGGCTTGCCCGCCGGTATGGCGGAAAGCAATTCAATGTTATCGGCATTTCAACCGATGACGATGGCGACGCGGCTGTGGCGTTCATCAAGCAGTCAAAGACTACGTTTGTTAACTACCTTGATAGCAAGGTGTTCCTGGAAAACATGCTGGGCGCCAGCATGCTTCCCTTGACCGTTCTGGTGGATGCCAATGGCCGAGTGCTCGAAAAAGTTCGCGGAGCTCACGAGTGGGATAGCCCGGAATTTGTCGAGGCGATAGGAAAGACGTTTCACATCAAGTTGCCGCGGTAGGTTGGGTTAGGCGCGGGTTCTTGCGCCGTAACCCAACAAAACAAAATCATCTTTCCAAGTGCCGGTGTTGATGCGTGCTGCGCATTTGTCGGTGTTGCAGATTGGGTTTGTTGGGTTACGCGATAAAGCTGCTAACCCAACCTACGTGACTACCCTAGAACTTCTCATCCTCACGCAGATAGCGCCACTGCCCCGTAGGCAAGTCGCCCAGCTTGACTTTGCCGATACGCACGCGCTTCAGGCCGGTGACTTTCAGGCCGACCAGTTCGCACATGCGGCGGATCTGGCGTTTTTTTCCTTCGTGCAGAATAAAGCGCAACTGGTCGTCATTCTGCCAACTCACCCTGGCGGGCTTGAGCGCTTCGCCGTCCAGTTTCAGGCCGTGGTTCAGCATCTGTAGCCCATTGCCCACAATTTTGCCCTGCACGCGCACCAGGTATTCCTTGTCTATGAGGGAGTCTTCGCCGATGAGTTGCTTGGCGATGCGGCCATCCTGAGTCAATACCAGCAGGCCCTGCGAATCAATATCCAGGCGGCCTGCGGGGGCGAGGCCTTTCAAATGTGCGGTGCTGAAACGCTGCGGTGATTGATCGCTGGCAAAGCGCGAAGCCGCGTTGATGAGGGTGACGGCGGGCTTGTGGTTGTCTTCCGCCTGCCCGGAAACATAGCCGATGGGCTTGTTCAGCAGGATGGTCACGCGCGTGTGTTGCTGGGTTTGTGCGGCGCGGTTCAGCGTGATGCGTTGCGCGGGGTCAATCCTGGTGCCCAGTTCAGTGACCGGTTTGCCATCCACCAGCACCCAGCCGCGTTCGATATAGCTATCTGCCTCGCGGCGCGAGCACAGGCCCTGTTCGGACATCAGTTTGGAGAGGCGGATTTTTTCCATGTGCTAGTTTCCCGTCATTGGGGCGCAAATGGAACAGGCGTTGTCCTTGTTCAATTTGACGGTGCGCAGTTCCATGTGCAGCGCATCCAGCAGCAGCAATTTTCCGCAAAGCGACGTGCCTGCATCCAGCAGCAGTTTGAGCGCCTCGGCAGCCTGCAGGCTGCCGATGATGCCGACCAGCGGGGCAAATACGCCCATCACCGCGCAGCGTGTCTCTTCGGCCTCGGTCTGTTCCGGATACAGGCAGTGGTAGCAGGGACTATGCGCATGGCGCAGGTCAAACACCGTTACCTGGCCGTTGAAGCGGGTGGCGGCGCCGGACACCAAAGGTTTCTTCAGTTGCACGCAGACCCGGTTAAGCGCGTAGCGTGTGGCGAAGTTGTCGCTGCAATCCAGCACCACATCGGCTTGCGCCGCCAGTTCGAACAGGCGCGCTTCATCCACGCGTTCGTTCAGCGCGATGACGCGCACCTCGGGATTGATCCCGGCAAGCGCAGCCTGCGCGGAAGTCGCCTTGGGCATGCCGATGCTGGAAGTGTGGTGCAGGATCTGGCGTTGCAGGTTGGTCAGGTCCACCGTATCGCCATCGCACAGCGTCAAGGTGCCTACACCGCTGGCGGCGAGGAACAGGGCGGCAGGACAGCCCAGCCCGCCGGCGCCGATTACCAGCGCGTGTGCACCCAGCAACTTCTGCTGGCCCTCGATGCCGATTTCCGGTAACAGGATATGTCGGCTGTAGCGCAGCAGTTGTTGATCGTTCATACGCCGTGGGAGCGAGCCACGCTTACTTCCCGTGCAGGATATTCATCCCCTTCAGCACGTTCAGGGCCTGGCTCAGCTGGTAGTCATTTTTTGAGCCAAACTCTGTCAGTTCCGGTTTGGTTGTTTCGTCTTCCTTGGGTTTGTTGGCCGGAGCTTTAGCCGGGGTTGCAGGTTTTACGCTATCCGCTTTCTCCTCGGGTTGGTGATTATTGGCCAAGTGGCGCTCCAAATCGGCTTCGCGCATGTTCATGTGAAAGGGACCCGTCAGCGGATCTTCCACGGCGATGTCGGGGACTATGCCCTTGGCCTGGATGGAGCGTCCGTTGGGCGTGAAGTAACGCGCAGTGGTAAGCTTGATTGCGGTGCTGTTGCCCAGAGGCAGGATGGTCTGCACCGAACCCTTGCCGAAAGTTTGCGTGCCCATGATGATGGCGCGCTTATGGTCTTGCAGTGCACCGGCAACGATTTCGGAGGCAGACGCGGAACCGCCGTTTACCAGCACGATCATCGGCACGTCCTTAATCGCCGGCGGCAGGTCTTTCAGGTAATCGGCCTTACCGTTATGGCCGCGCGCGTAGTTGTCCGGGGAAGCAGTCAGGCGCATCTTTGCGTCCGCATTGCGCCCTTCGGTATAAACCACCAGCACATCCTTGGGCAGGAAGGCGGCGGACACTCCCACCGCGCTGTTGAGCAGGCCGCCCGGGTCGTTGCGCAGGTCCAGCACCAGGCCTTTCAGTCCCCCTTCGCTCTGCTTGGATAAATTATCCAGCGCGGTGGCGAGATTCTCACCGGTGTGTTCATGGAACTGGGTGATGCGGATAAAGGCATAGCCTGGCTCGGCCAGCTTGGACTTGACGCTCTGCACCTTGATGACGGCGCGTGTCAGGGTGAAGGTCAGCTGGTGGGATTCGTTTTTGCGGAGCACCGTCAGGGTGATTTTGCTGCCCGGCTTGCCGCGCATGCGTTTGACCGCCTCGTTCAGCGACAGTCCTTTCACCAGCGTGTCGTCAAGCTTGAAGATCAGGTCGCCGCTTTTTATGCCTGCCTGGTATGCGGGCGTGTCCTCGATCGGCGAGACGACTTTTACCAGGCCATCTTCCATGCCGACCTCTATGCCCAGACCGCCGAATTCGCCCTGGGTGCCGACTTGCAGTTCCTTGAAGCTATCGGCATCCAGATAAGCGGAATGCGGATCCAGTCCGGTCAACATGCCGTTGATTGCCTCGGTGATCAGTTTCTTGTCGCTGACCGGTTCCACATAGTCACTCTTGATGCGGCCGAATACTTCGGAAAAGGCGCGCAGTTCCTCGACCGGCAGGGTTGTTTCGGTATCCTTGTCGGCAATGGCGGAAAAGTGCAGGCTGACCAGCATGCCGGCGATCAGGCCCAGCCCGACCAATCCAAATTTTTCGATACGACTACGCATATGTGACCTCATTGAGTGATATTTTTGCCGCGCCCGTTGACCCATTTCATCGGATCCAGGGGTTTTCCCTCGTGGCGCAGTTCGAAGTATAAACCGGAATCCTCATTCCCGCCGCTGTTGCCGACGGCGGCTATGGTATCGCCCCCGCGCAAAACGTCGCCCACCTGTTTGTACAACGTTTCATTGTTGCCATACAGGCTCATGTAGCCTTTGCCATGGTCTATGATCAATAAGTTCCCGAAGCCGCGCAGCCAGTCGGCGAATACTACCCGCCCCGCCGCCACGGCCTTGACCGGCTGGTTGGCGGCAGCGCGCAGGAACAGGCCTTTCCATAGCACCGTGCTGTCCGGCCGGGTGGTGCCGAATTTGCCGCTCACCTCGCCTTTCACCGGCAGCGCCAGCCTGCCCTTGAGTTGCTCGAACGGGCTGCCGTCAAAACGGTCATCGGGCAGATTGTCGTTGCTGAATATCCCCTTGTCTTTCGGCTGCGCCAGCATTCTGGAGAGTTTCTCCACCAGTTGCGCCAGGCGGTTCTCGTCGCGTTGCAGGCGGCCGATTTCGCGGCGCTGTTGCCTGAGCTGCAGCGCAATTTTGCCGAGCACCTGTTGATGTGTTCGCTTATCCTTTTCCAGGGTTTGTTTCTGCACTCTTTGTTCTTCCTGCAGTGCGGCAATCTCTGCGCTTTTCTGCCGGGTCCGGGTGGTGACCGCATTCAACTGTGCCAGGTTGTTGCGCAGGGTTTTAAGCCATGCCGCGCGGCTGTGTGCGAGGTATTCGTAATACTGCATTTCGCGCGCAACCTGATTGGGATCATGGTTGTTCAGCAGCAGCCTGAGATACTCCTGTTTGCCGCCCAGATATTGCTGGTAGAGCATTTTCCCCAGCAGCACCTGTTGTCCTTGTATGTCCCGTTCCAGTTGCCGTGCTTGTTGTTGCAATTGCGCCAGGGTGTGGCCGGCGGTATGTTGTTGTTGCGCCAGCTCGGCCAACTTGCGGTTGCTGTTGCTGATTGCGCGCTCCGATTCACGCAACGCATCCGCCACCTCGGATTTGGATTCGCTGGTTTTCTCCAATTCCTGTTGCAGGTTGGTGATGCGCTTGCGCAGATTTTCCAGCTCGTCCTGCCGCGAAGCATGCGCACTGCCGATGCCAGCCACCAGGCAAAGCAGTAGGGCGCAATAACCAACGGGCATTGCACCAAAGGCAGGCAATTCTCTAAGCTCTTGCGAGCTTGAGAAGTTGACACCGCCGAATTTTCGCTTCATTGGTGCAATGCGCTACGCTTATTGCACCCTACAAAGCTGATAAGCGGCTTGCCCGTCATTTCCGGCGGTTGCGGCAAGCCCATCATGGCGAGCAGGGTGGGGGCGACATCCCGCAACGCGCCACCATCGGACATGGATGCCTTGCGGCCGATGTACAGGAACGGCACCAGATTGAGGGTGTGCGCGGTGTGCGCCTGGTGGGTCGTGTGGTCTATCATCTGCTCGGCGTTGCCGTGGTCGGCGGTGATCAGCACCTCGCCGCCGCATTCCTGCATCGCATCCACCACGCGGCCGATGCACGCATCCAGCGCCTCGACCGCCTTGACCGCCGCCTCCAGGATGCCGCTGTGGCCGACCATGTCGCCGTTGGCGTAGTTGCAGATGATGGCCTGGTACTGCCCGCTGCGGATCGCCGCTTCGAGTTTGCCGGTTACTTCAAAAGCGCTCATTTCCGGCTTGAGATCATAGGTCGCCACCTTGGGCGAGGGCACCAGGATGCGGTCTTCACCGGGGTAGGGCGGCTCGTTGCCGCCGCTGAAAAAATAGGTGACGTGCGCGTATTTCTCCGTTTCCGCGATGCGCAATTGCTTGAGCCCCAGCCCGGAAATGTATTCGCCGAAACCGTTGCGGATGGCCGCAGGTGAAAAGGCGGCGGGCAAGTGGCTGAAATCCTCACCATAGCTACTCAGCATGACATAGCTCGCCAGCTTGGGAAAGCGCTCGCGGGCGAATTTGTCGAACGCCGCATCGGTCAGGGCGCGTGTCATTTCGCGCGCGCGGTCGGCGCGGAAGTTCATGAACACCACCGCGTCGCCATCCTGCATGGAATGGGGTTCGCCGATGACGGTGGCCTTCACGAACTCGTCGTTCTCGCCGCGCGCATAGGCCTGCTGCAAACCTTCTACCGCCGTGGCGGCACTGAATGCGGCCTTGCCCTGGGTCAGCATATCGTAAGCCGGTTGCACCCGTTCCCAGCGGTTGTCCCGATCCATCGCATAGTAACGCCCGACGATGGAGGCAATGCGCCCGGCTCCGAGCGCGGCGCACTTGTCCTGCAAGCGTTGCAGCGACTGTGCGGCGCTTCTTGGTGGCGTGTCGCGTCCGTCGAGGAAGGCATGCAGGAATATCCTGCGCAGCCCGGCGCGCGCCGCCAGCTCCAGCATGGCGTGGATATGGTTTTCGTGGCTGTGCACCCCGCCGGGCGACAGCAGCCCCATGATGTGCAGCGCCGTGCCGTGTTGCTTTGCCTGCGCGATGGCCTGGGTAAGCGCCGGATTGGTGTAGAAGCTACCGTCCTCTATCGCCACGTCAACGCGCGTGAGTTCCTGGTAAACCACCCGGCCTGCGCCGATGTTGAGATGGCCGACTTCGGAATTACCCATCTGCCCCTTGGGTAAACCCACCGGCAATTCCGAGGCGTTGATCAGCGTGTGCGGGTATGCATTCCACAGCCGGTCCCAGTTCGGCTTGCGCGCCTGGGCGATAGCGTTGTGGTCGGGGTCTTCGCTGTAGCCAAAACCGTCGAGTATGAGCAGGATGACAGGAGTGACTTTCATGCTGGCTTTTGCGCTATCAAAGTATCAGAATATAAACGGTTGCCGGATTCAGCGTGTTATTTTAGCCGATTTCGGGGTAGCGCATGATGCCGGGCAGGGAAGGTAATGGTGGACTATGACGAAAAAATTAATAGATAAAGATGAGGATATTTTGCAGGCTTCGCTGGCGGTCAAGGCAATTGCCCATCCGCTACGCCTGAAAATACTGTGCGTGCTGGGCGACAGGGAGGTCAGTGTGCAGGACATCGTTGCCGACGTGGGCACCACGCAGAGCAACATCTCGCAGCACCTGGCCATCCTGCGCGACAAGGGCGTGCTGGTTACGCGCAAGGACGCCAACCGCGTCTACTACCGCATCGGCGACCCGCGCACCATCAAGCTGGTGGGAATGATGCGCGAGGTATTCTGCACCGGGTAGCGGGGTTTGCTTTTTTATATATATTAGAATATGCTTATATTATAAATTATTTCGATCCGGGTGGTTTGCATGGGACATCGCGCATTTTTCCTGTTGGCTTGGGGGGTTTTCTCCGTATTTGCTGCATCCGCTGCGCAGGCGGCGGAGCGGCTCGCTGTCGCGCCGGTGCAATACCGCGAGGTGGCGCAAACCTACAGTGCCGATGGCGTGGTCGAGGAGGCGCGGCAATCCACCGTGTCGGCGCAGATCGCCGGGCGCGTGAAGGAAATCCTGTTCGACGTCGGCGACACGGTCAGGAAGGGGCAGGTCATTCTGCGCATAGACGAGCGGGAAGCGGCTCAGACACTGGCCGGCAGCCAGGCGCAGGTGATGCAGGCGCAGGCCGCCATGCAGAACGCCAAGTCCAATTACGAGCGCTCGCGCCAGTTGTTCGCGCAGAAATTCATCAGCCAGGCCGCGCTGGACAAGGCGCAGGCGGATTACCAGATGGCATTGGCACAGGCCGCAGCCAGTGAAGCAGGAGCCGGGCAGGCCGGTCTTGCGCACGGCTACACGGCGGTCATCGCGCCTTATGGCGGGGTGGTGGCGGCACGTCTGGTGGAAGTCGGCGAAATGGTCACCGTGGGCAAGCCGTTGATGACCGGTTTCGATCCTGGACAGATGCGCGTCATCGTTGACGTGCCGCAATACAAGCTGGCGGAGATTGGTGCGCACCCGCAAGCCATGATTGAACTCCCCCCGCAAGGGGGACGCCGCGGGGTGCCCGACGGCTCCGCCGTCACCCTCGCGCAGCCTTCCCTCAACCGCCGCGTGCAGGCTGCTTCGGTGGCGGTGCTGCCGACCGCCGATACGCGCACACACAGCACCCAAGTGCGTGCCTACCTGCCTGCCAGCGAAGTTGGTGTGCGGCTGCAACACGTTACTGATGAAACTGCTAGCCATTCGACTAGGCCATCAAAAGACGATGGTCAAGTCGCTGGTTATGCGGAGCAGCCGTCTTCGGGAGCAGCCGCTGGACACCTCCTCCCGCACCAGACGCTTACGCGCACCGTGTCGGAGGTGTACCCCGGCATGTTCGTGCGCGTCCATTTCACGGTGGGCAAGGTGAGCAAACTGTTGATCCCGGCCAGTGCCGTGGTGCGCCGCAGCGAAGTGACGGCGGTGTATGTGGTGGATGACAAGGGCATGGTGAAGCTGCGCCAAGTGCGCTTGGGCGAAGCTGCCGGGCGGGATGAAATCGAAGTTCTGGCCGGGTTGAACGCGGGCGAGAAAGTGGCGCTGGATCCGGTCAAGGCGGGCATGGCCATGGCGCAGCAAGCAAAATAATTCCAATTTCATTTCGAAGGTCAAACAAGGCGGCGACGAACGAACGACGCAGACAGTGCAAGTGCCGTTCCAACACGGTGGGGCGTAGCCCTTCGGTGCGGGAGGAACGGCCTGGCAACGGCTCCCGCAATCGGCTGGCTTTGCCAGTAACGTGTCGCCGTTGCACGGCCAGGAGTGAGTGAGGAAGCCAACGCAGTTTCACCGATGAAATGAGATTGGAATAATGGGTATCTCGGGACGTATCGCAAAATTCTTCCTGCATTCGCAAATGACGCCGCTGCTGGCGCTGGTCGCCGTGCTGCTGGGGTTGTTCGCGGTGATGGTCACACCGCGCGAGGAAGAGCCGCAGATCAACGTCACCATGGCAAATGTGCTGATCGCCTATCCCGGCGCATCCGCACAGGATGTGGCACAGACCGTGGCGACACCTGCCGAGCAGGTGCTGGCGCAGATTGCCGGAATGGATCACGTTTATTCGGTTTCGCAACCCGGTATGGCGGTGATCAGCGTGCAGTTCAAAGTCGGCGAGCAACATGTCCCTTCGCTGGTCAAGTTGTATGACGTAGTCAATTCCCATTCAGACTGGCTGCCACCCACGCTGGGGGTTTTGCAGCCCATCATCAAGGCCAGGGGCATCGACGATGTGCCGGTAGTCGCGTTCACGTTATGGCGCGAACAGGCGGTCGGCGGCAGTATCGAATTAACCCAGGTGGCACATGCCATTGAAGCTGAATTAAAGCGCGTTCCGGGAACACGCGAAGTATCGACTTTGGGCGTGACGCAACGCATGGTGCGGGTGCTGCTCAATCCGGAGAGCCTGAATGCCTACCGGCTTTCCGTTCAGGATGTGCGCGCGGCATTGCAATCCGCCAATGTGTCGCAAAATGCCGGCAATCTGGTGCAAGGCAACCGCGAAGTGCTGGTGCAAACCGGCAACTTTTTAAACGATGCCAATGAAGTGAAACAGCTGGTGGTCGGTGTGTCCGGCGGCAAGCCGGTTTTTCTGCGCGACATCGCCAGTGTGCAGGATGGTGCGGATCAGCCGGGCAGCTATGTGTGGCTGGGGGCGGGGCCTGCTGCCGAGGATAAACAGATCAAAGCCAAGGGCGAATTCACTGCGGTGACGGTGGCGATTACCAAAAAACCCGGCGCGAATGCAGTTGAAATTGCCGACAAATTGCTGGCGCGTGTGAATGAGCTCAAGGGCAGCGTGATTCCCACCGATGTGCAGGTCAGCACCACACGCAACTACGGCGAGACCGCCAACGACAAGGCGATGAAACTGATCAAGAAGTTGCTGTTTGCAACCTTGGCGGTGGTCGCCCTGGTATGGGTCACCATGGGACGGCGCGAGGCATTGGTGGTCGGCATCGCGGTGTTGTTGACACTGGCGGCGACCTTGTTTGCTTCGTGGGCGTGGGGTTTTACGCTGAATCGCGTATCGCTGTTCGCATTGATTTTTTCCATCGGCATATTGGTGGACGATGCGATAGTCGTCGTCGAGAACATCCACAGAAGGCGCGAACTGGCGCAGCACCAGCCGTTGTCCGAGATTATTCCCGAGGCGGTGGACGAAGTGGGTAGCCCAACCATCCTGGCGACCTTCACGGTGATCGCCGCCTTGTTGCCGATGGCTTTCGTCAGCGGCTTGATGGGGCCGTACATGAGCCCGATCCCGATCAATGCCAGCATGGGGATGCTGATTTCGCTGGCGGTGGCGTTCGTCATCACGCCGTGGCTGGTGCTGCGTTTTTCCGGCAAACACGATGGGTTGCGGGCTGCGCCCTCCACCCATCCTACGGCAGCGGGTAGGATGGGTGAAGCGCAGCGCAACCCATCATTCGGAGGCGCAAAGATCGAGGCTTTGTTTTATCGCGTACTCACACCGTTTCTCAACGGCCAACATGGCAAGCCGGCGCGGCGCAAGTTGTGGTTAGCGATTATCGGTGGTCTGCTGCTGGTGGTGTCGCTGGGGGTGGTGAAGCTGGTGATACTGAAAATGCTGCCGTTCGACAACAAGTCGGAATTTCAAGTCGTGGTGGACATGCCTACCGGTACTGCACTGGAGCAGACCAGTGCGGTGCTGCATGAAATCGGCGGCTATCTGGCGACCGTGCCGGAAGTCACCGATTACGAGGCTTACGCGGGGACGGCTTCGCCGATCAACTTCAACGGCCTGGTGCGGCAATATTATTTGCGCAGTGCCGCCGGGCAGGGCGATATCCAGGTCAACTTGCGCGACAAGCATCATCGCAGCCGCAGCAGCCATGAGATCGCCACCGCTGTGCTGGAGCCGGTACAGAAAATCGCCATGACCTGGGGTGCGAAGGTAAAGGTGGTCGAAGTGCCGCCCGGTCCGCCGGTGATGTCGCCCATCGTGGCGGAAATTTACGGGCCGGATTATGAGGGCGCGCGCAAAGTGGCCGGCAAGGTGCGTGATCAATTCGGCAAGACTGAAGGCATCGTCGGTATTGACGATACCGTCACGGAATCCGCACCGAAATTGCAGTTGCGGGTATTGCAGAGCAAGGCGGCGTTATTGGGTGTCGCACCACGCGATATCGTGGATGTGATCAGCGTGGCATTGGCTGGCCAGGATGTCGCCTCGTTGCACGATGCCAGCGCGAAATATGCGCCGCCGTTGCGCATCGGCCTGCCTGCCGGACGACGCAGCAATATTGATGAGGTGCTGGAACTCAAGGTGCGCGCGCGCGATGGTGTGCTGGTTCCGCTTTCCGAGGTGGTGCAGGTGATTCCGGTGCAACGCGATTATCCGATCTACCACAAGGATTTGCTGCCGGTGGTATATGTGTTCGGCGACATGGCGGGCAAGCTGGATAGTCCGCTGTACGGCATGTTCGATATCAACGGCAGGCTCAGCGGCACGGCTCTGGATCAAGGTGGCAACCTGGAGAGCTATTACTTCAAGCAGCCCGGCAATCCCTACGCCAGCTACGCGCTGAAGTGGGACGGCGAATGGCAGGTAACGTTCGAGACCTTCCGCGACATGGGCATTGCCTACGGCGTGGGCTTGATCCTGATTTACCTGCTGGTGGTGGCGCAGTTCAAGTCTTATCTGGTGCCGCTGGTCATCATGGCGCCAATCCCGCTCACCATCATCGGCGTGATGCCGGGGCACGCGTTGCTCGGTGCGCAATTTACCGCGACCTCGATGATCGGCATGATTGCGCTGGCCGGCATCATCGTGCGCAATTCCATTCTGCTGGTGGATTTCGTCAATTTGCAATTGCGCGACGGGGTAGCGTTGCAACAGGCGGTGATTGGCGCCGCCGGTGCGCGTGCCAAGCCGATCATTTTGACCGGACTGGCGGCAATGCTGGGTGCGCTATTTATTCTGGATGACCCGATTTTTAACGGGTTGGCGATTTCCCTGATTTTCGGCATCATGGTCTCCACCGTACTAACGCTGGTGGTGATACCGGTTTTGTATTACGCCACCCTGTACAAAAAATTCCAGTAAAATCCACCGCACTCAATTATGTGGGCTTCGCCATGGATGCAGGTGGGTTTGCACCTTGCTGTACGCACAATAGCACTTTGGCAAAGCCTGGCATCAATGGAGACGCTTGCCAGTAATGGTGTCGCTCACAACATTCCGGCAGCGTTTCCCCGGGATCGGTCTGGCTCACGTCAGCCTGGTATGCGCCGGGTTGATGTGGGTTTTGCCCTTTCTGTATTACCACCACGCCTATCCAATTACCACGTTTTATCAGGAATGGGGGGCGTTTGTGCTCGGCTTGTGCGCCATGCCCCTGCTGGTGACGCAACGCTATTGGCGGCAGCCTGAAATCCCGCGCATCGTCCTGTTGCCCATGGGGTTGATGCTTCTTGTTCTGGTGCAGTTTGCTTTCGGCAAGATAGGCTATTTTAACCAAGCCCTGTTGGTTGCCCTGTATCTGCTGTGGGCGGTGTTGCTGATCATGCTCGGTCAGCGCCTGCGCCAGGAATTCGGCCTGCCTGCGCTGGCCACGGTGCTGGCCGTGTTTCTGCTGCTGGGGGCGGAACTGAGCGCCCTGATTGGTGTGTTGCAGCATTATCATTGGCACACGTTTCTCGATACCGTGGTAGTAGTCAAGACTGGTTCCGCTGTGTTTGGCAACATGGCGCAACCCAACCACTACGCCGATTACATCACACTGGGGTTGATCTCGCTCGGCCTGCTGCGCCTGCACTGGCGGATGCGTGCATGGCAAGTGGCAGTGCTGGCCGTGCCGTTGCTATTCGTGCTGACGTTGAGCGGCTCGCGCAGCGCCTGGCTGTACCTGCTGTGCATGGCCGGCATGGCTTTCCTGTGGCAGCGGCGCGATAGGTCATACCTGCCGCTGCTGCATTACTGCGTGCTGCTGTTGCTGGGATTTGTGGTGATGAATAGTGTGGTGCAATTACCCTGGTTTGCTGCCGGTACAACCGCCACGCAGCGCATACTTGAAGGGGGGACGGGAAATAGCATCAGGCTGTATCTGTGGCACGAGGCATGGCTGATTTTTACGCAGTTTCCCTTGCTGGGAGCCGGTTTCGGCCAGTTTGCCTGGCAGCATTTCCAGTTGGGGCCCGTGTTGCACAGCACCAATATCACCGGGTTATATAACAACGCGCACAACCTTGTGCTGCAACTTGCTGCGGAAATGGGCCTGGCCGGCTTGCTTATATTGCTGGGTGCGCTGGCACTTTGGCTTTTGCAGGCACGTAGTGCGCAGCGCACTATTTACCACTGGTGGGGATATGGCCTGCTTGCCGTGCTGGCGATCCACAGCCTGCTGGAATACCCGCTGTGGTATGCCTATTTTCTGGGTGTGGCGGCACTCGCACTGGGCATATTTGACAACACCACCTACCGCTTGGAACTGCGCGGTGTGGGGCGTTTGTCGGTGGCGGCCATATTGCTGCTCGGCGTGATGTCATTACAGCAGATGCTGTACGGCTACCGTAATATGGAAGGGGTGCTGGCCATGCGTCCGGCATCTGCCGCAGACAGCGGATATTCCAATCGCGTGCGCGAAGGCCTGGTGGCGATATACGGCCAATCGCTGCTGCAACCTTTTACCGAATTGTTTATGAGTTCGATGATAGAAGTGGGCGCCGACCATCTTGCCGACAGGCGGACATTGAACGGGAACGTGATGCATTTCGTGCCGATCAGTCCGGTGGTGTACCGTGAGGCGTTGTTATTGGCGCTGTCCGGTGAACAGGCTGCGGCGCAATTGCAGATGGAACGCGCCATCTGGTCCTATCCCGGTGATTTCCCGCAGGCCGGTGAGCAGTTGCGCACCCTGGCGCAGAAAGACCCCGCGCACTTTGCCGCTCTGCTAGAATTCGCGCTCCAAAAATACGGGGAGCGGCAGCGTGCAGTTCATATGGGATAACATCGGGCTGGTTGTGGCGGCGTGCCTGAGCGGCGTGATGCTGCTGTGGCCGCTATTTGGCAACCGCCTGCGCGGGGTGAAAGAAGCGGGCATTGCCGAGGCATTGCAACTGATCAACCACAAGAATGCATTCGTCCTGGATGTGCGCGAAGAGAACGAATTCAATACGGGGCATATCCTGAATTCCAGGCTGATTCCGCTCGGCAAGCTCAGGGAACGCACCGGCGAACTGGAGCGCTATCGCGAGCAACCCATCGTAGTGGTCTGCCGTAGCGGGCAACGCTCAACGGCAGCGTGCGTGCTGCTGGGCAAACAGGGTTTCAGCCTGGTGTATAATCTTGCGGGGGGCATACAGGCCTGGCAGAAGGTTAACCTTCCGCTGGAAAAATGATGGGCAAGGTGCTGATGTACTGTACCGGGGTATGCCCCTATTGTGTGCGTGCCGAACGCTTGCTGCATGCCAGGGGCGTGGAAGAAATCGAAAAAATCCGCGTTGACTTGCAACCGGAGTTGCGCATGGCGATGATGGAAAAGACCGGGCGGCGCACCGTGCCGCAAATTTACATCGGCGCATACCACGTCGGCGGCTATGACGAGCTTGCGGCGCTGGAGCACAGCGGCGAATTGGCCATGTTGTTAGAGAGCGATTAATTTTAAAAACTTGAGGACAAAATAATGAGCGCAGCAGCGGCACCCCAACAACCCATGTTTAACATTGAAAAGTTATATGTGAAAGATATATCGCTGGAGATTCCCCACGCCCCGGAAATTTTTCTGGAACGGGAAAGCCCGCAGATTGATTTTCAGTTGCACAGCAAGGCCAGCACCATCGGGGATGGGATATATGAAGTGGCTATCACTGTTACGGTTACCGCCAAGCTGGAGCAAAAGGACAAGGTGATGTTCCTGATCGAGGCTACGCAGGCGGGCATTTTCCGGATAAGCAACATGTCGAAGGAAGATATGGATCCGGTGTTGGGGGTAGGCTGCCCCAACATTCTTTACCCTTACATCAGGGAGGTCGTGTCGGATGTGTCGGTGCGTGCCGGGTTTGCGCCGGTGGTGATTAACCCGATCAATTTTGACTTGATGTACCAACAGAAACTGCAACAGCAACAGGCAGAGGCCGTACCCGCTACTACACATTAAAAACACGGTAAATTTGTTCTCTGAAATTTATGATGGAAATCAATGATGGTAGGGTGGGCACGTTTTTCCCCGCAAGGGGGAGGCCGTGGTTGTACAGCCGACAAGTCGGCAACAACCACGCTCTGTGCCCACGCGGATACCAAACCGCGTGGGCAGACGATAAACCTGTCTGCCCACCCTACGCTATTCTCCGAGAACAAATTTACCCTG